>NZ_CP053069.1:912629-1216838 GCF_013003965.1 Usitatibacter rugosus
ACCTCGAACCCGTCGCCATGCGGGCGGATCGCTTCGACGCGAGCGACGATCTCCTGCAGCACGCGCGGGTCGGTGACAGCGGCCAGCGGCATCTCCACGCTCTGCTCCGTGGCCAGCGCCTCGGCGCGCACCTTGCTCTCCGTCTCAGGCGCATTGATGCGATACGTTGCCAGGATCCGATCGCTCATTCGAACAACTCCAGCGTCGCGTCGTGGAGCCGTTGCCCTCGTTCGGTGAAAGCGTCGAGGATCGAGAAGTGGTTGTAGCCCGCGGGAATATGGCAATCGCGAGCCTGGGGCGCCCACGCGGTGGCGAAGTCGCGCGATTGGCGCTGGAACTCGGACGTCTCATCCCCGCCGGCACACACGAAGAGCGGCGCCTGGATGGTGCGCTCGACGTCCATCATGCCGACGCTGCGCGCCTCGGCGTCGTCGAGGCGAAGGTCGGCGTTCGCGCTGTAGTGCGGCAACGGGGTCAGGTCGTAGACGCCGCTGATCGGCACGCCACCGATCACGCGCTTCGGGTCGAACGCCAGCTTCTTCGAAGCGAAGATCGCCGCGGCGAGGTGGCCGCCGGCCGAATGTCCGCTCACCACTACGCGGTCCTTCGCGATGCCCTGCGCGAAGAGCCAGTTGGTGGCCGCCACCACGTCGTCGATGATGTCGGCGATTCGCACCTCGGGGCAAAGCCGGTAGCCGATGTTCGCGACACCCAGGCCCGAGGCGACGAACGGCGGCGCGATCCACGCGTGCGAGTCCTTGTGCAGGGCGCGCCAATAGCCACCGTGGATGAAGACGAGCAGGCCGCGCTCGTTCCTGGCGGGAAAGTAGTCGATGCGATGCCGCGCGTGCGGGCCGTAGGCCAGGTCGAGCCGGCCTTCCAGCGTCTTGCGGGCGTAGTCGGAATCGCGGTCCCAGCGCGCGAAGTACTTCGGATGGTCCGGGACGGCCTGGCGGTTGTTGTACTCGCGTTCGATCTGCTCGGGGGTCATGCCCCGCAGTTTACCGCCGGATCGTGGCGGCGATCTCCGCGGCCATGCGCGCGAGCGCTCGGCTGTGCGCCGCGGCGATGCCGGCCGCGTCGCGCGAGGGCAGCGGCTCCGTGACCGCCGTGCGCCCGGACTTGCGCGCGCCCGCCGAAGCGTTCGCGCCCGTGGGCGTTACGGTCCACATGGCTTCCAGCGTGGCGCCCGCGTCCAACGACGAATCGAAACGCTGCACGTCGACGGTCACGGCGAAGTCCGGGGCGTACGGGCCGAAGCGGCCCGAGGTGACGCGACTCGTCCCGAGCTCCGCGCGAAGGTCTTCCGCCAGCACGCGCGGGATGGCCGCTTTCAGGGGCTCGACCCACCGGTTCGCATCGTCGATCTCGACACGGTTGGGGCCGGTACGAATCACCATGGCGTTGCGGTCGACGGCTTCCGGAACGGTGGCGACGCCTACGTGGATGGCAGGGCCGGAGCTGGTCGCGGGCGACGGTGCGTTGCCCGGCGCGGCCGAGAGGTTGAAGTAGCTCTCCTTCACCGCCGAGCCGCCGAAGCAGCCGGAGAGCACGAGGGGAGCGACCAGCAGCGTGAGTGCGCGCTTCATTTCGACTCCGTCCGCTTGCCGCGGATCAGCGATTCGGGATGGCGTTCGAGGTAGTCCGTGAGTTGGCGCACCGAGTCCGCGGCGCGACGCACTTCGTCCAGGGCGCCGCGGAGGTCGCCTCCGATCGGGGAATCCGACGACAGCGTCTGCTCCGCGGTACCGAGCGTCTTGCGGGCGGACTCGAGCGTCATGCGCAGCTCCGGCGCGACTTCGTTGGAGAGCTTCGCCATCACCGCGTCGGCATTCTTGAGCGAGGTCTGCAGTGCCGCCATCGAGGCGCGCAGGTCCGCCGCGATCTTGTCGAAGGGCACCTTCTCGAGGTTCGCGGCGATCGCGGCGACCGAGTCCTGCAGCTCGCCGGGCCCGCCGCCCATCACCGGGATCTCGGGCGGGGTCTTCGTGAAGTCGACCGTGGCCTTCGGTGCCTGCGGGAAGAACTCGAGGTTCACGTAGAGCGCGCCCGTCAGCAGGTTGGAGCTCTTCAGCTGCGCGCGCATGCCGCGATCGACGAAGCGGCCGATGCGCTGCTGGGGCGTGAGGTTCGGGAGCGGTGCACGCGCGGGATCGCGGAAGCGCGAGCGCAGCCGCTCGGGGTAGAGGTCGATCTCCACCAGCATGAGGAAGCGCGACTGCTGCGACTCGAAGTCGAGGTCGATGCGCTTCACCTCGCCCACGGTGATGCCGCGGAAGTCGACCGGCGAGCCCACCTGCAGGCCCTTCACCGATTTCGTGAAGCGCACGACGAACTTCTCGACCACCGTCTCGCGCGGCGCCATCGCCTTGGTGCGGTTGTCGAAGAGCCAGTACTCCGCCTTCGCCGCCGCCTCGGGACGCGTCACGGATTCGGTCGGCGTCTCGAACGCGATGCCGCCCAGCAGCACCGTGATCAGCGACTGCACCTGCACGCGCACGCCGTTGGAGTCGAGCGAAAGCTCCGCGCCGCTCGCGTTCCAGAAGCGCGTGTCGTCGTTCACGAGCTTGTCGTAGGGCGCCTCGACGAAAATGCCGACGCGCACCTCCTCGCCGTGGCCCGGAACTTCGGTCGAGACGACCTTGCCCACCACGACGCCGCGGAAGTAGATCGGCGAGTTGATGTCGAGCGATCCGAGGTCGTCGGTACGGACCGTGAAGATGCGCCCCGCTTGATCCGCGACCAGCACGGGCGGCGTCTCGAGGCCGACGAACTCCTTCTTCGAGGACTTCGAGGTTCCCGGCTCGGCACCGATGTACGAGCCGGCGAGCAACGTGCCCAGGCCCGAGACCTGTCCGCCGGCGATGCGCGGGCGCACCACCCAGAACTTCGTGTCCTCGACCAGGAAGAGGCTCGCGGTCTGGCGATCCACCTCGGCGCTCACCACGACGGACTTCCCGTCCTCGGACAGGCGTACCGACTTCACGATGCCGATGTCCACGGCCTTGTGGCGGATGCGTGTCTTCCCGGGCTCGATGCCCTCGGCCGACTTGAAGGTGATCGTCACGTCGGGGCCGCGATTGAGGAAGTGCTCGATCGCGAGCCAGCCGCCGATCAGGAGGGCCAGGACCGGGACGATCCACACCAGTTGCGGCGTGCGCGGCCCGCCCCGCTTGGAGACCGCGCGCGGAATCGCCGACTCACTGCTCGGGATTGCGGGTTCGTTCGTCGTGCCCTCAGCCATTGCGATGCTCCACGGGATCCCACGTAAGCCGCGGGTCGAAGCTCATCGAGGCCAGCATCGTGAGGACCACCACCGCGCAGAAGGCCACCGCGCCCGGTGCGGGCTCGACGGATGCGAATACCTTGAACTGGACCAGCGCCACGAGGACGGCGCCCACGTAGATGTCGACCATCGACCAGCGGCTGATGTAGGCCGTTGCACGGTAGATCATGGCACGCGTGCGAGGTTGCCAGAGGGAACCGCGCTTCGCCATCGCGATGAGCAGGGCCAGCGTCGCGATCTTGAACGCGGGCACGACGATGCTCGCAATGAAGAGGATCCCCGCGAGGAGCTTCGCTTCCGTGCGCCACAGGTGCATCACGCCGCTCATGATCGTGTCGGACTGCGCGACGAAGAGCTGCCCCGTCGTGACCACGGGCACCAGGTTCGCGGGAATGTAGAGCACGGCGGCCGCGGCGAGGAAGGCGGCCGAACGCGTGAGGCTGCTGGGCTTGCGCTCGTGGATCGCGGCACCGCAACGCGAGCAGAAGGCGCGCGCCGTCCCGGGCTCCACGCGCTGGAGTTGCTCACACGTCAGGCAGGACCACAGGCCCTGGTCGGCGGCGAGGGCGGTCACGGCCGGGCTTCCGCCGGTTCGCGATCGGTCGCGCGCGCGGATTCGATCTCCGCCACGCGGCGCCACACCTCGTTCGGTTCATAGGCCTGCATCGCCATCGCACGCAGCAGGACATAGCCGCCCAGCGCATACAGCCCGTTCCCGACCTCGGCCGTGGCGAGCTGCGACAGGCGCGATGTCGCGATGATCGTCGCGAGGAGGTAGACGTCCAGCATCACCCAGGCCCGAACCCATTCGGCACTGCGGAAGGTCACGGCGAGCCACGGCGGCACGGTTCCCAGGCGGAGCGGCAGGAGCATCGCCAGCATCACGACCAGCTCGGCGGCCGGCAGGAGGAGCGCGGAGAAGAGCGTGATCAGGGCGAGGCTCGCCATGCCGTGGTCGCGGAGCGCCGCGATGGTCTGGAAGATGTTGGCCGAGGTCTCGATGCCGTTGGAGTCCAGGCGAATCAGGTCGTGGGCGTTGGCTCCGATGAAAAGCACCGCGGCGCCGGTGAGCAGGGCCAGCGTGCGGTCGAGGCTGGCCGGCTGGAAGCGATGCAGCTCGGCGCCGCACCGGAAGCAATGCGCGGCCGCGCTGCGGCGCAGCTGCGGGATCCGCTGCAGGGCGTCGCATTCCGGGCATGCGGTGAGATCGCGGGTTTGTAATTCCATGACCCCCATTAGTCCGGTGCTAGACTCGGTCGTTCCATGGATGTCCTACATCTTGCCGCTTCGCTGGCCCGCCACAGCGACTCCGCCGACCACTACACGCGTCTCTATCTCACCTCCGCGCACCGCGCGGCGGCGAAAGAATTGCAATCGTGGATGGTAGAAAGCGGCCTGCGTGTGCGCGTCGATTCGGTCGGCAACGTGATCGGCCGCTACGACGGCGCGACGCGGGATGCGAAGACGTTGCTGCTCGGCTCGCATTTCGATTCGGTGAGGAATGGCGGCAAGTACGACGGCGTGCTCGGAATTCTCGTTCCCATGGCCTGCGTGGCGGAGCTGCATCGCCGCGGTGAGCGGTTGCCCTGCGCCATCGAAGTGGCCGCCTTCGCGGACGAGGAGGGCGCTCGCTTCGCGACGGGCTTCCTCTCCAGCCGGGCGATGATCGGCGACTTCGACCGCACGTGGCTCGACCGGCGCGATGCCGATGGCGTTTCCATGCGCGAGGCGATGCGCGACGCGGAGCTCGATCCCGAGGCGGCGGGGTCCGATCCGCTGAACCGCAAGGCGCTCGCGGGCTACCTGGAGTTGCACATCGAGCAGGGGCCGGTGCTCCTGGATGCGGGGCTGGCGCTCGGCGTGGTCACGACGATCTCGGGCGGCAATCGCCACTCGGTGGTGGTGATCGGCGAGGCGGGGCACGCGGGCACGGTGCCGATGCAGCGGCGGCACGACGCACTCACGGCGGCTTCGGAGATGGTGCTGGCGATCGAGCGGCGCTGCGGCGTGACCGTCGAAGGCTCGCGCCTGGTCGGAACCGTCGGCATCCTCAAGGTTGTCGACGGCTCGAGCAACGTGATCCCGGGACGCATCGAGTTCTCGCTCGACATCCGCGCGGGCGACGACGCGACGCGCATCGCCGCCGAGGACGACATCTTCGCGGAGCTCGAGGCGATCGCGAAGCGCCGCGGCGTGCGCGTCGAGATGAAGCGCCACAGCGAGTCGACCGTGATCCGCTGCGCCGACCGGATGCAGGACCTCGTGGCCGCGAGCATCGCCGCCGTGGGTCTCGAGCCGCTGCGGCTACCCAGCGGCGCCGGTCACGACGCGATGATGTTCGCGCGCATCTGCGACGTCGGGATGATGTTCGTGCGCTGCGGCGCGGGCGGCGTAAGCCACAACCCCGCCGAGACCGTGACCGCCGAGGACGTCGACCTCGCCCGGCGGGCCGTCCTCGAATTCATGCGGCGGTTCGGCACCGTCGTCCCCGCGTAGGCGGGGACCCATGGATTCCCGCCTTCGCGGGAATGACGGTCAGGCAACGGCCTGCGAGAACGCGGGATCGTTCGCCGCATCCTTCATCACGTTGGCGAGCGTCGTGTACGCGACGGTCCAAGCCTCGCGCAGCTCGGGCGTGAAGTCGGTGTCGAGCGCCTGCTCGAGCGTCCACAGGAACGCTTCGGCGACGGAATCGTAGTGCTCGTCCTTCACGCCATAGGCGGCATGGCGGCGGCCCAGGTCCCCGGCGGTGGCGGTGATCTCGCCCATGCGGCCGAGGCAGCCGACGGCGGTGCCGAGCATGCCCATCAGCTTGCGGCCCTGCTGGTCGAGGGGCTTGCGGAAATGCGGGCGAAGCGAGGGATCCAGCTCGAAGAGGCGCGCGTAGAAGAGCAGGGCGGCCATGTCGCGGATGGGGACGATCTTCTTCCAGCTGTCCTGCACGAGTGCGATCTGTTGGGGCGTCATTTTCTTGGTGGGTTCGGATGCAGCGGCAACATCGCCGCCACCCTTGGATACGCCCACCCCCGTGTTCCGGATTGCGGAATATTCGGCAGAAAGACTGCCTATTTCCCCAACGCCGCCAGCTCTTTGTCGATCTCGTCGTAGAGGTGCTGGAGGTCGAATGCCACGTCGAACGGCTTGCCGTTGATGAAGATCGTCGGCGTCGACCGGACGCCGCTCTTCCGGCCGTCGGCGGCCATCGCCTTGATCCGCGTGAGGCTCACGTGGCCGTCCATCGCGAGCGAGAAGGCGGCCAGGTCGAGCTTGATCTCCCGGGCCACGGCGTTGAGATCGCTGCGCGTGAGGTTGCGCTGGCGGCGGAAGAGCCGGTCGTGCATCGGCCAGAACTTCCCCTGGATGGCCGCGGCCTCGGAAGCCTCGGCGGCGAGTACGGCGTGGGGATGGACGTCTTCCTGCGGGAAGTGGCGGAACGCGAAGCGCACGCTGCCGGGGTAGCGCAGCAACATCAAATGAATCCCCGAGGAGGCTTCCGCGCAGTACGGGCACTCGAAGTCGCCGTACTCGACCACGGTGACCGCGGCGCTGGCCTCACCGATGACATGGTCGGAAGCGCCGACCGGTGTGCGTAGGACACGCTTCATTCCGGAAAGGATACCCGACCCCATTGACAACGGGGGACGCCAGGGATTTAATTATTAACAAATGTGCTAATTAATGAATGATGCAACTCGACCTCGTCTTCGACGCCCTCGCTTCCCGGCCGCGCCGGCAGATCCTCGCGTATCTCTCCGAAGTGGAGCTCTCCACCTCGGATCTCGCAGAACGTTTCGCGATGACGGCACCGGCCATTTCGCGGCACCTCTCCGTGCTCGAGAAGGCCGGGCTCGTGACCAGCGAGCGCCGCGGGCAGTTCGTGTTCTACAAGCTGAACGGCGACAACCTCGTGAACACCCTGACTGGCTATGCCTTCGAGGTGTGTCCGGTGGGGCGGCCCCTCAAGCAGGAAGCCCGAGCGCTCAAGAAGCGCACGGCCAAAGGCTGACGCGACCGTGCGGCACCACGTCTGGCGTGTCGATGGAACCGAGGCCGATGCCAGCGCCGGCCGTGTCGAGTGGTCTCCCGCCAAGTCGATCTGGAACACGTCGATGCTCGCCGCGGCGCTCGTCCTCGCACCCCTCACGGCGACCCCCGCTGCGATCCTCGTCTTTGCCGTACTGACCTACACCACCCTGTTGCTGGGGCACTCGGTCGGGATGCATCGCTATCTCATCCACCGAACCTTCGAGACGAATCCGTGGCTCGCGCGGCTGCTCATCTATCTCGGAGTGCTCGTGGGCATGGCGGGACCGTACGGCATCCTGCGCATCCACGACACGCGCGACTGGGCGCAAAGGCAGCTCGATTGCCACGATTTCTTTTCGCACAGACGCGGCTTGCTCGTCGATGCGCTCTGGCAACTTCATTGCCGCTTTGCGTTCGATCGGCCGCCGGCGTTCCGAATCGAGGCCGACCTTCTCGCCGACCCGTGGCTCAAAGCCATGGAAAGGACATGGATGCTTCATCAGGTCCCGCTCGCGATTGCCCTCTACCTGGCCGGAGGATGGGGCTGGGTCGCGTGGGGCGTCTTCGCGCGAGTCTCGGTGAGCGTCGCGGGCCATTGGATCGTGACGTACTACTGCCACAACCCCGGCCCCGGCCGCTGGTGGGTCGAGGGCGCGGGAGTGCAAGCGGCCAACCTGCCTGGGTGGGGTCTGCTCACGCTCGGCGAATGCTGGCACAACAACCACCACGCGTTTCCGGAATCCGCTCGCATGGGCCTGGAGCCCCACGAGCTGGATCCGGGCTATTGGGTCATCGAACGCCTCCAGCGCGCGGGCCTCGCATGGAACGTCGGTGCGCCGCGCGCCGAGATGCTGCAAGACGACATCCACCCCGTTGAGTACATCCATGGAACAGAGCGCATCTCGTCCGCGGCCTGAGGCGGCCCTCGCCTCGCTCGATCCTTATCGGGTCAATTCCCTCATTCTCGACGCGAACGTGGATCCCGTGGCGGGACGCGCGCGCTGGGATCCGGCACGATCGGCCTGGAACGGCGGAATGCTCCTCGCTGCGATAGCGCTCGGTCCGCTCTACTTCACGTGGGGCGCCTTTACCGCATTCGTGGTGCTGCTCGCGCTGACCATGTGCGCCGGACACTCGGTCGGTTTCCACCGCCGCTTGATCCATCGCACATTCAAGTGTCCCAAGTGGCTCGAACGCGCGATGGTGTGGTCGGGCACGCTGGTCGGCATGCAAGGTCCCCTCTGGGTGATCCAGTCGCACGACATTCGCGACTGGGCCCAGCGCCAGCCCGATTGCCATGACTTCCTGAAGCATGGACGCGGCCCCTGGATGGACGCGTGGTGGAACCTGCATTGCCGGCTGTACCTCGATCGTCCACCGGGTTTCGATCCCGGCCCCGGCATCGGTGACGATCCCTTCTATCGCTTCCTCCAGCGCACGTGGATGCTGCAGCAGATCCCCGTCGCGCTCGTGCTCTTCGCGATCGGCGGCGTTCCGTGGGTGATCTGGGGCGTGTGCGTCCGCGTGACGGTCGGAGTCACGATGCACTGGTTCGTGGGCTACCTGTGCCACACGCACGGCCCGCAGAGCTGGCTCGTCGACAAGGGGGCCGTACAGGCCCACGACGTCCCTTGGGCGGCGATTCCGTCGATGGGTGAAAGCTGGCACAACAACCATCACGCCTTTCCGGCATCGGCGCGCCACGGTCTCTATCCGGGGCAAGTCGATCTCGGCTATGAGTTCGTCCTCCTGCTCGAGCGATGCGGGCTCGCGTGGGATATCCAGACGCCGGACCGTTTGCCGGCGCGGCCCGGTATCACGCCGATCGCGGCGCACTCGGTGGAGAGGATCCATGGACGACAAACCCGCTAAGCGCCGTTGGCTGCGCTGGGGCGCGCCGCTCCTCGCGGGCGCGGTGGTAGGCATAGCGATGCGGTTCGTCTTCTCGGGCTACCCGGACAGCATGACCCATGCCATGACGGCCGGGTTCATCTACTTCGTCCCGGTCGTGGTTGGAGCCGTAGCGGTCTACGTCTCGGAAAGGCTGTCTCCAACGGCCTCGGGATGGCATTTCAACATCGGCGCGCTGGCGAACGTGTTCTTCGTCATCGGAACGTTGCTGATCCTGATCGAAGGATTCGTTTGCGCCATCATCATCGTTCCTCTCTTCGCGGTCATCGGCGGCCTGTCGGGCCTTGCGATGGGCGCCATCTGCCGGAGGGTGACGAAATCGAAAGAGACGCTCTACGCGATCGCCATGCTCCCGTTCCTTGCCACGCCCATGGAGTCCCAGGTGCCGCTCCCGGTGGAACTGGCGAACGTCGAGCGCACGATCGTCATTCACGCCTCACCCGAGCGAGTGTGGAATGAGCTGCTCAATGCGCGCGACATCCGGCCCGAGGAGGTCGAACGCGCCTGGATCTACCGGATTGGCGTGCCCGTTCCACAAAGTGGAGCGACAAGCGAAACGCCCGAGGGACGCGTGCGCCACGTCACGATGGGTAAGGACATTTCGTTCGACGAGGTCATCACGCATTCCGTGGAGAACCGCTACTTGCGATGGACGTACCGCTTCACGCCGGAATCCTTTCCGCCCTACGCGCTCGATGAGCATGTCGTGATCGGCGGCCACTACTTCGACGTCCGGGACACGTCCTATGTGCTGAGGCCCGTCGCGGGCGGCACGGAACTGACGGTGCGGATCGGGTATCGGGTGAGCACGCGGTTCAACTGGTACGCTGCGCCGGTGGCGCGGTTCCTGATGGAAGACCTTGGCGACTCGAACCTCGGCTACTACCGGGGGCGGGCGGAGCGTGCAACGTGACGACGAATCTCGTGTTCTCCTTCGACGAATCCGCGAAGCGCTATCGCGCCAGCCAGGATGCGCGGGAGGTCGCCTTCATCGAAGCGGACCGCATCGGCACCGATTCCCTGCTCATCAAGCACACCGAAGCGCACGAGGAAGGCCAGGGTTTCGCGGGGGCGCTGCTCCGTCACGTGCTGGAGGAAGCGCGCGCGTGCGGCCGCAAGGTCATCCCGATCTGCCCCTACGCGGCGGGATTCATGCGGAAGCATCCCGAATACCACGACGTCCTGCGGCCCGGCTACCCGCTCTAGTACACGTCGCGCAGGTAGCGGCCTTCCTTCGCCAGCCCCGCAAGCCACGCCTTGGCACCCGCCGCGTCGAGCCCACCCTGTGTGGTCGCTACGCTGACCAGCGCATGCTCGACATCAGCAGCCATGTGCTTCGCATCGCCGCACACATAGAAATACGCACCGTCCTTCAGCCACTGCCAGAGCTCCGCGGCCTGCTCGGCCATGCGGTGCTGGACGTAGATCTTCTGCGACTGGTCGCGCGAGAAGGCCGTCGAGAGGCGCGTGAGCAGCCCCTTGTCGCGCCAGGCTTCCATCTCGTCGCGATAGAGGAAATCCGTCGCCTCGTGCTGCGCGCCAAAGAAGAGCCAGTTGCGGCCGGTGGCCCCCGCGGCTTCGCGTTCCTGGAGGAAGGCGCGGAACGGCGCGATGCCGGTGCCGGGGCCGACCATCACGATCGGCGTGGCGGCATTCGTCGGCAAGCGGAAGCCGTGCGACTTCTGCAGGAAGACCGGCACCGGGCGGCCCGGCGAGAGGTGCTCGGCGAAGTAGCCAGAACCCAGGCCGAGGTAACCCCGGCCACCCTCGTCGTAGCGGACGACGCCCACGGTGAGATGGATCTCGCCCGGGTAGCGTTTCGCCGACGAGGCAATGGAGTAGAGCCGCGGCTGCATGCGCGAGAGCGACTGGATGAAGGCACCCACGGGCGGACGAGCCGAGCGGAATTTCACGAGCGTGTCGAAGACGTCGCGGATGCCGTAGCTCGGCGCTCGCTCGTCATCCTCGGCGAGAAGGGCGAGGCGCTGTGCTTCGAACTCCAGCTTGGCGTGGTCGGCCATCAGCGCGAAGAGCTCCGCCGTCGGCTCGCGCAGGCTCACGCGTGACGTGAGCGCTTCGCGCGCGGTCCACGTCGCGCCTTCGAGCATCACGGCCTTGTTGCCCTTGGTTTTGAGGATCGACAGGATCAGCTCGACCACCTGCGGGTCGTTGCCCGCCCAGATGCCGAGGGAGTCGCCGGGCTCGTGCTCGAGGCCCAGGCCGGCCGTCGCGACGCTCACCGCTCGCGTGTCGCGGTCTCCCTTCGTGAGCGGATAGCTCACGATCAACCGGGCACGGGCGGGGCGATCTCGGGAAGGTCCGGGGGGAAAGTCGGGCAAGACGGCGGTCGGGGCCTCGTGGGCCAACGCCGCCGTCCCGGCCGGTTCCTCCTCCAGTAACCGTTTCAGTGCCTTCGTCGTCTGCTTGCCGCCGGGGACGCACTTGCCGACGTCCTTCTCGGCCCCTTCGGCAATGGACTGCGCGTAGCTCTTGCACAGGTAGCCGCACTGCCCGCAATCGAGCTGGCCCATGGCGGACATCAGCTTCAGGCGGAGCGGCTTGCCCTTCGACAACTCCAGGCGCTGGGGCAACTCCAGGACCGGATCATGCCACGGAAGCTCGCCATCGTCTTCCGGGGCGGGGGCGCTCGTGGCGGCCGCTCCGTTGCCTGCCGCCATGCCGAGCATGCCGGCGAAGAAACCGTTCAGCCACGCACGCTGCTCGGGCGAAAAGGGGGCGGTGTCGGGCAGGACGGGAATCATGCGGCGGCGCTGATCTTGAGGTTGAACAGGTTGCGCAGCGCCTCGGCATCGTGGCGGTTCGCGAATGATTGGAACGTCTCGTCGGGCGTGAGGCGATTGGCGAGATACGCGGCGAGCATCCTGCGAATCGTTTCGGGCGCCTCGCCGGCGGGCACGTCGCGATAGACCTCGCGGGCGAGCGCCTGGTCCTCGCCACTGCCGCCGCCGACATACAGGTGATAACCCTCGATCGCCTCCTCGCCGCCGGTGTCCACCTTCGCGGCGAGCAGGCCGATGTCGCCGATGTAGTGCTGAGCGCACGAGTGGTGGCAGCCGGTGAGGTGGATGTTGACGGGCGTATCCATCGCGACGCGCGGCTCGAGGTAGTTCGCGATCGTCATCGCGTGGCCCTTGGTGTCCGAAGCCGAGAACTTGCAGCCGCGATTGCCGGTGCAGGCGACGAGCCCCGCGCGGATCGGCGTGGCCTGCCAGTCGAGACCCATGGACAGGATGTCGCGCTTCACCGCATCGATCGACTCGCGGGGAATGTTGGTGATCAGCAGGTTCTGCCAGACGGTGAGGCGGATCGATCCGTCGTAGCGCGCTGCGAGCGTGGCGATGGAACGCATTTGCGCGGAGGTGAGCTTGCCCACGGGCAGCGAGAGGCCGACATAGAAACGGTCCGGCTGCTTCTGCGCGTGGAAACCGATGTGGCCTTCGCGCGCGACGCGCGGGCGGGCCTCGCAATCTTCCTCGGGCAGGCGGGCGAGCTTGCGGCCGAGCTTCTCCTCGACCCAGGCCATGTACTGCTCGTGCCCGACCTTGTCGATCACGTACTTCATGCGGGCCTTGAGGCGGTTGGTGCGGTCGCCGTGCTCGACGAAGACCTTCACGACGGCCTCGGCGACCTTCACGCATTCGGCGGGCGGGATGACCACGCCTTCGTCGCGCGCGAAGTCGTGGTGGCCCGTGATGCCGCCGAGTCGCATGCGGTAGTAGACGCCGGCGGGAACGGACTTGCCCTCGGGAACGCGCACCGCGTAGAAGCCGATGTCGTTGGTGTCGTCCACGCTCGACACGCGCCCGCCGCCGTCGAAGGCGATGTTGAACTTGCGGGGCAGGCCGTACATTTCGCGGTGGTTGAGGATATGGTGGTGCATCTCGCGGCACAGCGGCTGCGTGTCGATCAACTCCTGCGCGTCGATGCCCGACGTGGGCGAGCCGGTGACGTTGCGGATGTTGTCGGCGCCGGAGCCCTTCGACGTGAGGCCCAGCTCGGCCAAGCCCATCAGCAGGCCCGGCGTCTGGCTCGCCGTGATCTCGCGCAGTTGCAGGTTGGCGCGCGTGGTGACGTGCGAGTAGCCGCCCGCGTGCAGGTCGGCGAGATCGGCGAGGCCGGACATCTGGTGCGGCGAGAGCTGGCCGCCGGGAATGCGCAGGCGGCACATGAAGCTGTCCTGCGCGGGCGCCACGTAGAAGAGGCCGTGGAATTTCCACAGGAAGACGTCCGTGCCCTTGGGGAACTTGCCTTCGTCCGCCAGCTTGCGGATCTCGTCCCAGATGTCGAGGCCGTTCTTCTTCGCCTTCGCGTCCTCTTCGGCGACGAGCTTTCCGCCCGCGGCCACGGTTCGGGCGCGGGCTTCGTCGTGGATGCGATCGGGGCCTGTTGCGGCGGGCGCCACCGGCTTGGCGCCACCCAGGTTGAGGCGCGCGATGCCCTGGCCGGCCGCGAAGCCCTCGAGGTAGCGTTTCTGCTCGGGCGTGAAGTCGTCGGTCATCGCAGGAACATGAGCTCTTTGCGCAGCGGTCCGAGGCTCGCCTTGGTGCGGATCAGGTCGGCGTAGCGGCTGGCTCCTGCGCTGTCGCCGACGAGGATGCCGCCCACGAGGCGGTCGTCTTCGAGAACGAGGCGGCGGTAGATGCCGTTCACGGGATCGCGCAGCACCTGGCTCTGGCGGCGCGGGGCGTCGGAGAGGTCGCCGGCGGAGAAGACGTCGATGCCGGTGACTTTGAGGTGCGTGGATTGCGTGGAGCCGGAATAGTAGTGGCTGCCCACGCCGGCCAGGTGCGTGGCGCATACCTTGGCCATGTCGTAGAGCGGTTGCACCAGGCCGTAGCAGGTGCCGCGATGGCGCACGCACTCGCCCACCGCGTAGATGCGTGGGTCGTAGGTGAGCAGCGTGTCGTCGACGACGATGCCGCGATCGACGCGTAGGCCTGCTGCGCCGGCGAGCGCGGTGTCGGGGCGGATTCCCACGGCCATCACCACGAGGTCCGCGGGGAGGCTGATGGGATCGGCACCGGTACGCTGGATGGTGACGCTGCGCGCGCTGCGGTCGCCCTCGATGGCGAGCGTCTGCGCACCGAGATGGAAACGGATGCCGCGCGACTCGAGCTTGCGCTGCACGACGGCTGCGGCGGCTTCGTCGAGCTGGCGCTCCATCACCCACGGCATCACGTGGACGACGTCGACTTCCATGCCGCGCGTGCGCAGGCCGCTCGCCGCTTCGAGGCCGAGGAGCCCACCCCCGATCACGACCGCACGTGGATAGACCTCCGAGGCACGGATCATCGCCTCGGTGTCGGCGAGGTCGCGATACGTGGCCACGCCCTCGAGCTCCGCACCGGGGATGGGCAATCGAACAGGACGCGATCCGGTTGCGAGGAGCAGGGTGTCGTACGGCGTACGCACGCCGTCATCCGTCACGATCTCGCGCGGCCCGCGCAGGATCGCGGTCGCCTTGCGCCCGAGCTTGAGCCGGATGCCGTGGCGCGTGTACCACTCCGCGCCCTGGAGCTGCAGCTCTTCCTTCGTCATCTCGCCGGCAAGCACCGGCGACAGGAGAATGCGGTTGTAGCCCGGCACCGGCTCCGCGCCGATCACCGTCACGTCGTGTCGCCCAGGCGCGATCGCCATGAGGTGCTCCAGCGTCCTCGCGGCCGCCATGCCGTGCCCGACGACGACGAGGCGCGGCTTCATGCGGCGCTCCGGGGAATAAAGGGGTCAGACCACTTTATTGCTTGGTATTGGGCAATAAGGTGGTCTGACCCCTTTATTCCCATGCTCACAACCTCACCGACGACGATCAACGCCGGTGCCGAGAGACCCTCGGTGTCGATCGGAAGCCGATCCAACGTGGTGACGACCGAGACCTGCGACGGCAACGTCCCGTTCGCGATCGCGCACGCGGGCGTATTGGGCGAGAGGCCGCCAGCGACGAGGCCTTTCGAGATCGCGTCGACGGCGTTCAAGCCCATGTAGAAGACGAGCGTGCCGCCGACGCGGGCGAGCGCCGCGTAGTCGGGGCCGCTTCCGTCGCGCGTGTGGGCTGTCACGAAGGTCACGCTGCGGGAGACCTCGCGATGCGTGACCGGAATGCCGAGGGCGGCGGGCACGGCGCAGCCCGCGGTGATGCCGGAGACCACTTCGACGTCGATTCCTGCAGCGCGCAGGGCCAGCACCTCCTCGCCACCGCGGCCGAAGACGAAGGGATCGCCGCCCTTCACGCGGCCGACAATCGCGCCGGCTCGTGCGTAGCGGATCATCGCGCGCTCGATGAATTCTTGTGGCGTCGACTTGCAACGCGCGCGCTTGCCCACCGCGATGAACCGCGCATCGGGGCGCGCGTGCGCAAGAACGGCGGGATTCGCGAGGTCGTCCACGAACAGCACGTCGCATTCCCCGAGCGCGCGCACCGCCTTCAGCGTGAGCAGCTCGGGATCGCCCGGGCCGGCGCCGATCAGCCAGGCTTTGCCGGGGCGCTTCATGCGGCGACCGCCTCGCGCTTGCGTGCCGAGCAGAGGCGCTTCAGCGCGGGCACGCACGAGCCGCACCCGGTGCCGCACTTGAGCGTGGACTGGAGCGCGGCGAGGTCGAGGCCTGCTTCGATGCCCTCGGCAACGCGCGCTTCGGGAACGTCGTGGCAGGTGCAGAGGATGCGACCGCGAGAGGCGGCGCCCTCGGGTGCCACGGCGCTCGGCGCGAGGAGTTGATAGCCGAGCCCCGCGACGTTGGTGCCCTGCGTGATGAGATCGACGAGCCACTCGCTGCCCGTGCTTTCACCCAGCAGGCGCACGGCCGCGAGGCGCGTGCCCAGGCGGCGTGCGACGCGAGAGAAGCCGGCGCTGCGATCGTCGTACGAGAGACCGCCCCGGGTCGCGGGGAATCCGAACACGCGATCGACCTGCGCCACGAGATGCTCCGGGATCGCGTTCGCGCACGCGGCGCGCAGGATCACCGCGGGATACTCACCGCCCGCGAGCCCGCAACTCGCGTAGGCGAAGCGATCGAGCAGCGGTGCCAGCGCGGCGAGGGCCCGGTCCGGATCCGCGACGACGCCCATCGCGAGCAGCGCATGCGGAAGCACGACGCCTTCGACCTCGGCGATCGCGTGCTTCAGCTCCGGTTGAAACGAATGCGGGTCGTAGCGGGAGATGGTGAGCGCGTTGACGCCGCCGCCCGCGAGGAACCGCCCGCCCCAGTGCATCGGGATGAAGAGATCGCCGCGCCGCACCTCGTCGCTCGAGCGCGCGCGGAGCGTGAGCGTGCCCCGCGGGCCGCGAACCCTCACCAGCGCGCCGTCCTCGACGCCCCGCGTGGCGAGGTCCTCGGGATGCATCGTGACGCGCGGCTCGGGCTCGTGATCGTGCAGCGACGCGGCGCGGCCGGTGCGGGTCATGCCGTGCCACTGGTCGCGCAGCCGCCCGGTCGTGAGGCGCAGCGGAAAGAGCTCGGTCGGCACTTCGGCGGGCGCGGTGTAGCCGGCGACGTGGAAGCGGGCGCGGCCGCTCGCCGTCGGGAAACGACCTTCGGTGTAGAGGCGGGCCAGACCCTCGGCAGCGCCTTCGGGAAACGGCCATTGCTGCGGGCCGCGCTCCTCGATCACGGCATACGAGAGTCCCGTGATGTCGAGATCGCGGCCGCGCGTGGTCTCGCAATGCTCGGCGAAGACCTCCTCGGCGCTCGTGTACGGGAACAGCCGTTCACCGTCGCGGCCGAGCTGGTGGCCGAGACGGTGCGCGAAATCGCACGCGATCTCCCAGTCGGCGCGCGCCTCGCCGGGGGGCGCCACCGCGGCACGCACGCGCGAGATGCGCCGCTCGGAATTGGTGACCGTGCCTTCCTTCTCACCCCACGTGGCCGCGGGCAGCAGCACGTCGGCGAAGCGCGCGGTCTCGATGTCGGCGTAGCAATCCTGCAGCACCACCAGTTCGGCCCGGGCGAGGGCCGCGCGCACGAGCGCCTGGTCCGGCATCGACTGGGCGGGGTTGGTGCACGCGATCCACACGCAGCGCACCGTGCCTTCGTTCAGCGCCTCGAAGAGCTCCACCGCCGTCTTCCCGCGCTTGTCGGGAACGGACTTCACGCCCCAGAGCTTCGCGACCTCTTCGCGATGAGCCGCATTGGAGAGATCGCGATGCGCGGAGAGCAGGTTCGCCATGCCACCCACTTCGCGTCCGCCCATCGCATTGGGCTGGCCCGTGAGCGAGAACGGCCCCGCGCCCGGCCGGCCAATCTGCCCGGTGGCGAGATGGAGGTTCACGAGCGTCGCGTTCTTGTCGGTGCCGGAGGTGGACTGGTTCAGGCCCTGGCAGTAGAGCGAAAGCGTCGGTCCCTCGGCGAACCAGCGGGCCGCGAGACGAATGTCGTCGGCCGAAATCTCGCAGACTCCCGCGGCCCATTCCGGCGTGCATGCGGAGAGCTCGCGCTCGAGCGGTTCGAATCCTTCGGTGTGCGCCTCGATGTAGCCGCGATCGACGCGCTTCTCGGCAAGCAGCACGTGCAGCATTGCGTTGAAGAGCGCGACGTCGGTGCCGGGCGCGATCGCGAGATGGAGATCGGCTTCGGCGGCCGTATCCGTACGCCGCGGGTCGACGACGATGGTCTTCAGGTCCGGGCGCTTGCGGCGGGCTTCCTCGATGCGGCGGTAGAGGACCGGATGCGCGAACGCCATGTTGGAGCCCGCGATGAAGAGGCAGGCCGCGTGGTCGAGATCCTCGTAGCAAGCGGGCGGCGCGTCGGCGCCGAGCGTGGCCTTGTAGCCCGCGACCGCCGACGACATGCAAAGCCGCGAGTTCGTGTCGACGTTGTTGGTGCCGATCAGGCCCTTCGCGAGCTTGTTGAAGACGTAGTAGTCCTCGGTGAGGAGCTGGCCCGAAATGTAGAAGGCGACGCTGTCCGGGCCATGCCGCTCGATCGAGCCCGCGAAACGGTCGGCGATGTGGTCGAGGGCTACGTCCCAGGAGACGGGGACGCGAGGCTCGCCGCGCGAAGCGCGCACTTGCGGTTGCAGCAGACGCGAGGAGCGCGAGAGCGTCTTCGGCAGAGCGAGGCCCTTGCTGCAGAGCTTGCCGAAGTTGGCGGGATGCGTCTCATCTCCCGCGACGGCGGTGATGTGGCCCGCCGCATGCGAGATGCGAACGCCGCATCCCACACCGCAATACGGGCAGGTGCTGCGAACCTCGCCGGCGTCGCTCGCGCCCAAGGTGATCAGGCGGCCGCTTTCGCCGCGGCCGACTTCATCACGCCGGCCAGCGTGACGTACGTCTCGGTCCATGCCTGCTTCACCTCCGGCGTGAACGCGGTGCCCAGGCCCTGCTCGAGTGTCCAGAGGAGGGCCGTGGCCACGGTGTCGTAGTCCTTGTCCTCGACACCATAGCCAACGTGGCGGCGGCCGAGGTCTTCTACCGCGGGGATGAGCGCACCGAGATCCTCGAGGCCGCCGACCGCGACGCCGATCATCTTCATCAGCTTCTCGCCCTGCGAAGCGATATCGGCCTTGAAGAGCGGGCGCAGTTCCGGGTCCAGCTCGAAGAGCTTGCCGTAGAAGAGCGCGGCGGCGGTGGGCGCGATCGGAACCACCTTCGCCCACGTGGTCTGCACCAACGCGACTTGGCTCGGAGTCATGTCAGGCAGCCCTCCTGGCTTGGCGGTCGTAGAGGAATTCGAGCACCTCGCGGCGGCACTCGATGTAGCGGGGATTCGTGGCGAGGGCGAGGCGCTCGCGCGGACGCGGAAGACCAACCTCGAGGATGCCGCCGATAGTCGCCGCCGGTCCGTTGGTCATCATCACGATGCGATCGGAGAGGAGCACCGCTTCGTCCACGTCGTGCGTGACCATCACGACCGTGCTGCCGGTCGTGGCGACGATGCCCATCAGCTCGTCCTGCAGGTGGGCACGCGTCAACGCATCGAGCGCGCCGAACGGTTCGTCGAGGAGCAGCATCTTCGGCTCCATCGCCAGCGCGCGCGCGATGCCCACGCGCTGTTTCATGCCGCCGGAGATCTCCTCGGGATGCTTCTGCGCCGCATGCTCGAGGTGCACGAGCTCGAGCGCCTTCATCGTGCGTTCCTGCAGCTTCGCCTTCGGCTCCTTGCCGCCGAACACGCGCTCGACCGCGAGGTACACGTTGCCCGCGCAGGTGAGCCACGGCAGCAGCGAGTGGTTCTGGAACACCACGCCGCGCTCGGGACCCGGGCCGCCGATCTCCTTGTTGGCGAGGATGAGGTGACCCTGCGTCGGCATCAGGAGGCCGGCCACCAGGTTCAGCAGCGTGGACTTCCCGCAACCGGAATGCCCGATCAGCGAGACGAACTCGCCCTGGCGCACGACGAGGTCGATCTCGCGCAGCGCCTCGAAGCGCACGCCGCGCTTCTCGAAGGCCATGCCGACTTGCTCGACCTGCAGGTATTTGTCCGCGCTCATGCGTTCACCCCGTGGCTGAAGCGTTTCGCGATGAAGACCAGCATCTGCTCGAGCGCGAGCCCGACGATGCCGATGACGAAGATGGCGATGAGGATGTGGTCGACCTTGAGGTTGTTCCACTCGTCCCACACCCAGAAGCCGATACCGACACCGCCGGTGAGCATCTCCGCGGCGACGATCACCAGCCAAGCGACGCCAATCGAGAGGCGCACGCCGGTGAGCATGTATGGCAGCACCGCGGGGAAGAGGATCTTCGTGAAGATCTTCCACTCGGAGAGGTTCAGCACGCGCGCGACGTTGAGGTAGTCCTGCGGGATCTGGCGCACGCCCACGGCGGTGTTCACGATCATCGGCCAGAGCGAGCAGATGAAGATCACGTAGATCGCCGCGGGGTCGGCCTTCTTGAAGAGCAGCAGGCCGATGGGCAGCCACGCGAGCGGCGACACGGGCTTCAGCAGCGCGATGATCGGGGCGGCCATGTCGGAGAGGAAACGGAAGCGTCCGATGGCGAAGCCGAGCGGAATGCCCACGGCCGCCGCGGCCCCGAAGCCGATGGCCACGCGTCCCAACGAGGTGAGGATGTTCCAGCCGATGCCCTGGTCGTTCGGCCCGTTCTTGTAGAACGGGTTCGAGAAGAGCACGACGGCTTCCTTGAACACCGACAACGGATCGGGGATACGGCCGAACTTCGCGACGAACGCCCAGAGCGCCACGAAGACCACGAGGCCGGTGGTCATCGCGATCACTTGCACCACCCAAGCAGGCGGGGGCTTCCGCGGCGCCGGCAGGGGGATCGCGTCGGCTCGCGCGATCGGTCCCGGGCCGGGCACCGTGACCTTCACTTTCAAAGCGGACGGGTGTGCGACGACCACTCGGCTCACTGCGCTCATCGGGACCTCCTCAAGCGACCTTCACCTTGAATCCGCCCGCGTACTTCACCGGGTCCTTGCCATCCCACACGACGCCATCCATCAGCTTGGAGGTGCGCATCACGTCCTTCGGCACCGGGACCTTCGCCGCGGCAGCCGCCTGCTTGTAGATCTCGATCTGGTTCACCTTCTTCGCGACGGCGACGTAATCGGGGTCTTCCTTCAGCAGGCCCCAGCGCCGGTGCTGCGTCATGAACCACATGCCGTCGGAGAGGTAGGGGAAGTTCACCGCACCGTCGTTGCAGAACTTCATGTAGTCGGGGTCCTGCCACTTCTTGCCGTTGCCGTCCTCGTACGCGCCGAGGAAGCGGCCGAGGATCACGTCGGTGTCGGTGTTCACGTAGGACTTCTGTGCGATCACCTCCGCCGTCTCCTTGCGGTTGGCGGGCGAGGCGTCGATCCACTTGCCGGCTTCGAGGACGGCGGCCGTCATGGCGCGCGCGGTGTTGGGATACTTCTGGACGAACTCGGCCGTGGTGCCGAGCGTCTTCTCGGGGTGGTCCTTCCAGATCGCCTGCGTGGTGATGCTGGTGAAGCCGATCTTGTCGGCGATGGCGCGCGCGCCCCAGGGCTCGCCCACGCAGAAGCCGTCCATGTTGCCGACGCGCATGTTGGCCACCATCTGCGGCGGTGGGACGGTGATGGTCTTCACGTCCTTCATCGGGTTGATGCCGGCCGCGGCGAGCCAGTAGTAGATCCACATGGCGTGCGTGCCGGTGGGGAAGGTCTGCGCGAACGTGTACTCGCGCTTCTCCTTCGCGATGAGCGCGGCGAGCGAGGCGCCGTCGATCGCGCCCTTCTCCTTCAGCTGCTGGGAGAGCGTGATGGCCTGGCCGTTGTTGTTGAGGTTCATCATCACGGCCATGTCCTTCTTCGGGCCGCCGATGCCCATCTGCACGCCGTAGATGAGGCCGTAGAGGACGTGCGCCGCGTCGATCTCGCCGTTCACGAGCTTGTCGCGCACCGCGGCCCACGAGGCTTCCTTGGTCGGCGTGATGGTGATGCCGTACTTCTTGTCGAAGCCCTTCACGTTGGCCATCACGACGGAGGCGCAATCGGTGAGGGGGATGAAGCCGATCTTGAGGTCCGTCTTCTCGGGCGCGTCGGAGCCCGCGGCCCAGACCGAGGCGCGCAGCTGCGGCGTGAGCGTGGCCATCAGGGCCGCTCCGCCCTGCGCGAGGAACTTGCGTCGTGCGCCATGGTTCATCCCCTTCTTCTTCATGCGTCGTCTCCCGTGTCACCGCAAAACAAAAAGGCGTCGGTCGCCGCGAATGGTCGCGGGACGGACGCCTTTGTCGTGTGCCCGTGCCGCCGTTGGCTCGGGCTTCGGCCTACTTATCGCAATGGGCGTGCCAAATGCACTAAGTCGCTGACCGGAAACGGGAAGGGGATTGCGGACGAAGTCGGGGTGACAATTTCCTGCGCCAAAACGGCGCGGCCATGCACCAAGATGAATAAAGGGGTCAGACCACTTCATTGCTCCGGGCAATGAAGTGGTCTGACCCCTTTATTCATCCGAGGAGTGAGGAGATGGAGATGACCTGGCGAGCGATGTCGCCGAGCTTCTGGTTCTTTTCCATCGCGAGGTTGCGCAGCGCCCGGAAGGCCTCCTCTTCGGTGAAGCCACGCTGTTTCATGATGATGCCCTTCGCGCGCTCGATCACCTTGCGGTCGGCGAGCTGCGACTTGGCGTCGGAGAGCTCCGCGAGCAGCTTCTGGTCGGCCTCGAAGCGCTCGATCGCCACGCGCATCACGGGCTCCAGGCGGCTGGCGCTCACGCCTTCAACGACATAGGCCGAGACGCCCGCCTTGATCGCGGCGCGGATGGAGTCGTTCTGCGAGTCGTCGGAGAAGAGCACGACCGGGCGCGGCGCACTCGAGGAGACGGCGGCGAGCTGTTCCAGCACGTCGCGGCTGGGCGAATCCGTGTCGATCAGGACGATGTCGGGCCGGTGCTCGGCCACCCGGTCGAAGAGCTCGAGCGGCGATTCGAGCGTGCATGCGACCTCCACGCCCGGCATCGACGACAGCGCCTGGCGGAGGGAGGAGGCCCGCCCGGGAGTGTTGTCGACGACCAGCACCTTGAGCATGGGGGCTTTCTTGCACGAGACTTATGTTGCAATGCAACATCCGTGCCACGCCCACGGGCGGCCGGATGCGTGAATATTCGACAAGCCCCCGTCCACTGCGCCCCTCATGCCGGGGCCTGCCCTGCGGCAAGATGCCGGTGTACGATCACAACGCATTCCCCAAGGAGCAGCGAAAAATGTCGACCAAAGAGCAGAAGCCCGGCGAACTCTCCGACCAGCAACTCGACCAGGTGTCGGGCGGCCAGGAGATCCGCAAGATGGAGAAGATCGTCGTCACCGCGAAGCGCAGCGACGTGAACCCCCAGCAAGTGGTGAAGATGGACAAGATCGTCGTCAGCGCGCGCCGCGACGACAAGGACCCGGCAGGCATCGCCGGCGCCCAGGTCGCGCAAGCCGACACCAAGAAGTGAGCGTGGGGGCCGCTCAGGCCCCTTGCGTGGAGAGCATCGACTGGAAGTGTCCGGGAACCGCGGCCAGCTCCGCGTAAGTCCCGGACTGGGCGATCCGCCCGCCGTCGAGCACCACGATGCGGTCGGCATTGCGCACGGTGTTCAGCCGATGCGCGACGACGATCCGGGTCGCCGCCAATCCCCGTAGCGATTCCAGCACCGCGGCCTGCGCCACGTTGTCGAGCGCGCTCGTCGCTTCGTCCAGCAGCAGCACGCGCGGCTTCGTCGCCAGCGCGCGCGCCAGCATCACGCGCTGGCGTTGCCCGCCGGAGATGGTCGAGAGTCCCTCGCCCACCAGCGTATAGAGACCCATCGGCATCGCCTCGATCTCGGCGGCGATGCCGGCGAGGCGCGCCGCTTCCCACGCGCTCTCCACGTCGAGGTTCGCCGCACCCGCGATGTTGGTGAAGAGGTCGCCGGCCCACAGCGTGCCGCTTTGCAGGACGGTGCCGATGCCGCGGCGAAGCCTGCGCACGTCCAGCGTCGCGAGATCTTTCCCGTCGTAGAGCACGCGGCCTTGCGCCGGCGCTTCGAACCCCAGCAGCAGCCGGATCAGCGTGGATTTGCCCGATCCGCTCGCGCCGACGATCGCGACGAACTCGCCGGGCCGGATCTCGAGGTCGACGCCGCGCAGCACTTCCGCGCCGCCGGGATAGGCGAACGAAATCCCCTGCAGGTGGATGTGGCCCTGCGGCTCGTGGCGCTGTCCGCGTGCCGTGTCGTTCTCGGGCACGGTCGCGAGGATCGGGCGCGCGCGTTCCCACAAGGGCTTCAGGCGCAGCACCGCCATCCAGGTACCGACGAGCGAATGCACGGCGCCCAGCACCGCGAAGAGCGCGGCCTGGAATGCGATGAACTGCCCTGTCGTCAGCGCGGTCCCGCGCAACGCTCCGATGTCGAGGCGCCACGCGAGGTCGTAGAGGAGGATCGCCGAGGCCGGAAAGAGCAGGCTCAACGCCACCATCTCGAGGTTCGCGAGCTTGGTGCTGCGCCGGTTCAGCGCCCGCAGCGTCTCGTAGTCCACGAAGTAGTTGTCGTAGGCGCGCGATTCCGCCGCCGCGGCGCGCAGCTTCGCAACGCCGGTGAGGTATTCGACGCTGAGGCCATTGAGCTTTCCATCGAGGGCCTCGATCGTGCGTCCCAACCTCAGGCGCAGGAGCCCGACCGCGGCGGGAATCGCGATCGCCGCGAGGATGAGCACGACCGACGCGGCCGCGAGCGTGCCGCTGTACTTGAAGAGCAGCGCGGTGTTGGCGAGCAGGAAGAGCCCGGTGACGATCGTGCCGATCGCCGCACCCGCGATGGAGCGCTGCACCGCGTTGGCCGCGGACATGCGCAGCGCCAGGTCCCCGCTCGCGAAGGCGCGGAAGAACGTGGCCGGCGCGGCGATCACGCGATCGAGCATCGCGGCCTGCACGGCGATGGTCGTGCGCGCTTCGAAGCGCTGCACCGCGAGCGAACGCAACACCTCGAGCCCGACGAGCGCGAGACCCGCGCCCGCGAGCCCGGCGATGAGCTGGCCCACCAGGCCGAGCGCCGCTGTGGGAATCGCGCGGTCGATGAGGAAGCCGGTCGCGATCGGCGTGAGAAGCCCCACCAGCGCGGCGGCGACGCCCGTGGCGATCACCGTGCTCGCGTCGGCGCGGTTGTGGCGCCACGCGAAGCGCAGCACGTCGATCGTGCCGAGGGCGCGGCGCTCGAAGCGGCGATGGAACGTGTACGCGAAGGGCGAGAGGCGCGCGGCCGTCGCTTCATCGACCACCCACTCCACTTCATCTTTCGAGTCGGCCGCATACATCCGGTAGCCGGAGACCGGATGCGGAACGAGCGCGACCCAGCCCGTGCCTGCGGGTGAGCGCGTCACATCGGGGTCGGTGGCGCGCGCCTTGCTGCGGCGCTCGGCCACGCGAGCCAGCATCGGCAGGCCCGCGCCCTCCCACCAGCGGCCGTCGAGGATCACGCGCCGCGCGAGCAGGCCCGCGCCGGCCGCGGTCTCTTCGACCGCATCCCAGGGATCGACCGCGCTGGAGAGCTCGGGCGACGCTTCGAAGCGGATGCCGATCGCCGTCTCCAGCAGGCGCAGCGCCGCGGGCAGCGTCGTCGAGCGAAGCGAGAGCCCGGGATCGTGGCTCATGACACGGCGTCCATCGCCACCAGTGCGGCATAGCGCCCGTCGGGAATCTTCACGAGGTCCTCGTGGCGGCCGCGTTCCACGACGCGGCCCGTGTCGAGCACGACGATCTCGTCGGCGGCTCGCACGGTCGAGAGGCGGTGAGCGATCACGAGGCAGGCGATGCCGCGGCGCTTGAGGCTCGCGTCGACCGTGGCTTCGGTCAGCGGGTCGAGGGCACTCGTCGCTTCATCGAGGATGAGGATGGAGGGCGAGGCGGCGAGGGCGCGAGCGATCTCCAGCCGCTGGCGTTGGCCGCCGCTGAGATTGCGCGCGCCTTCCTGCAGCGGAGCCTCGAGCGCACCGGGGCGTCCGAGGATTTCCTGTTCCAGGGCTGCGTCGCGAAGCGCTTCGCGGATCGCGTCCTCGCCGATGCGCGGATCCCACAGCGCGAGGTTGTCCCGCACGCTGCCCTGGAAGAGAACGACGTCCTGGTCCACGTACGCAACCGAGCGGGCGAGCGCGACGCGGTCCCATTCCGAGCGAGGTTTGCCGTCGAAGAGGACTTCCCCTTGCCACGGTGAGTAGAGGCCGACGGCGAGGCGACCCAGCGTCGACTTGCCGCATCCGGAAGCGCCCACCAGTGCGACCCGCTGCCCGGCCTTCAGCGTGAGCGAGAAATCCTCGACCAGCGGCGGCTCCCCACGGTTGTAGCCGAAGGTGACGCCGCGGAATTCGAGCGTCGCGGCTTTCTCCAGGGGCGCCTCCTGCTTTGGCCGCGTCATCGTGACCTTCGCGTCGCCCTTGTAGTGCAGCACGTCGTCCAGGCGCGCGAGGTCGCCGGTCAGCGTCTGCATGTGCTGCGTGGCCGCGAAGAGCGCGTGCACCGGCGCCGTGAAACCCGCGAGCAGGACCTGGAAGGCCACGAGGTTGCCGACCGTGAACGTCCCTTCGATGATGCGCAGCGATCCGAGCCCCAGCACCGCGAGGTACGCGACGAGCGAGAGCAGTCCCGGCACCTGGCCCAGCGTGAGCGACAGCCGCTGAGCCTGCACCGTGGCATTCGAGAGCTGCACCTGCAAGCCCATCCAGCGGGCGAAGAGCACGGGCTCGAGTCCGGCGGCCTTGATGCCCTCGATGTTGGCGAGCGCACCCGAGGCCGCGCCCGCAAGCTTGCCCGCGCGCGTGGAGAGCTGCCGCGAGATCTCCGCGGTGCGCTCGGCGAGCACGCGCCAGACGAAGAGCTCGAGCGCGAGGCATGCCACGACGATGATCGCGAGACCGGCCTCGAGCTGCACCATGAGGATGAGATAGAAGCTCGCGGTGAGCAGGCTCAGCGCCAGGTGAGCGAGGTCGTTGGAGATCGTCTCGGCCACGCGCTCGTTGAGATCCACGCGCGAGGCGATCTCGCCCGGCGAGCGCTGCACGAAGAACTCCATCGGCAGCGAGAGCGCGTGGCCCACGAAGCGGCGCGAGGCCTGCGCCGCGGCGCGCCCGTACGTATCCATCAACAAGTGCGCCTGGATCCAGAGCAGCGCGGAGCGGGCGAGGGCTGCCAACCCGAGGCCGATCAGGAGCGGCCCCGCAACGCCGCCCATCTTCCCGACCAGCACCTCGTCGACGAAGCGGCCCATGAACCACGGCAACAGCAATCCGGGAGGGACCAGCAGCACGCCCAGCACGATCGCGAATGCGATGGACGGGTGCATGCCCTCGAGGTACTGCGCGAGGGATCGCATGATGGAGGGCTTGTCCCCGCCCGGCTGGAACTCGGGTCCGCGCTCGAACGTGAGCACGACGCCCGTGAACGCGGAGTCGAACTCCTCGGAACCAACCTTGCGGCGGCCGAGCGCCGGGTCGCTGATCCACGCCTGGCCGTCCTCGAAGCCCTCGAGCACGACGAAGTGGTTGAAGTTCCAGAACAGGATCGACGGGAAGGGCAGCTCGGCGAGATCCCTCGGTTCCTTCTTGAAGCCGCGCGCGATCAATCCGAACGTGCGAGCCGCGCGCAGGATGTTGCCCGCCTTGCTGCCGTCGCGAGAAACACCGCAGGCCACGCGCAGCACTTCGAGCGGCACCCAGCGGCCGTGATGCGCAAGCACCATGGCCAGCGCGGCCGCGCCGCATTCGACGCTTTCGAGCTGGAGAACCGCCGGGACGCGACGGATCGCGGTGTTCAGCGAGCCGTCAGCAGCCATGCGGCAAAGGCGGCGGTGCCGGCGAGCAGCACCGCGAGGGCGAGCAACACGCTGCGCGGATAACCGAGGAGCTGCAGGCGTGCATCGAGCTTCTCGGGGGATGCGAGGCGCGCCAGCGCCGCGTCGCGGTACAGGGGGCTCTTGTCGCGGGCCATGGCTCTAGCCCGCGAGGCGCTTCAGCATGCGGTCGAAGCGCGCACCCGCCAGGTGGACGGTGTCGAGCAGGTCGTCGTTCAGCTCGTCCGCGGAGTGCTTGTCGAGGGCGCCCGTGCCGTAGCCCATGCGCAGCGTCGTGTTGCGCATGCGGTCGGCGAGGAACACGCAGAGCGCGCGATAGAAGCGCGCGGCGAAAGCCGTATCGGACGCGAGCTTGGCGCGCACTTTCGAATCGGGAATGCGCAGCAGCGTCGCATCGGCGTCGATCTCCACGGAGACGACGGTGGGCGCCGGATCGACGAGCGACATCTCGCCGATCACCTCGCCGGATTCGAGCAGGCGGATCACGTCGCCCTTCGCGGTCTTGATCGCGAGCCGGCCGTCGAGCACGAAGTAGATGCTGTCGACGCGCACGTTGTTGCCGATCAGCACCGCACCCTTCTCGAGGTGGATCCGGTCGCCGGCAGTCGAGAGCCACTCGACGTCGCCGTCGGTGAGCTCGCTGAAGATGAGCAGGACCTTGCGCATGCGGCCTCCCCTTTAAGGATGGCCGCTAGTGTACGGGAGACCTCAGTCGTGCACGGGCCAGTACGGGCCGATGATCCCGGACACCTCGTCGCCGCGGCCTTCGATCTTCGCGATGGCCGTGTCGATCATCGTGCGGCAGACGGACTCGGCTTCGTCCTTCTTCGCCGCGGTCACCTCGTCGAGCTCTCCGCTCAACGGCCAGGCCGTGCGCGGCGCCGTCGCGACCATGACGAGATAGCCGCCCAGGCGAGTGGGGACGACGGAAGCAAGGACGTTGAATTTGGCCATCTGCGGATCGTAGGGGGCGACGTCCGCACGGCCTGTGAGGTGGTTCACAGGTGGTTCACGGGCCATCTTGCAACCGTAACCTTCGTAGGTGCGCACCTACATCCTTGTTTGCGAAGGGGTGTCACGCTTCCCTTGCGCTCGGCCCTCCGGCCGTTCGCAGGAGTCCCCAAACAACAGAGGACCGACATGACTGCTGCCGAACTGACCACCCCTGCGGTGGCGATTACGCCCGACCGCGCCGCGCGTGCCCCCAAAGGCCGCAACGATTCCCCGATCTTTCTGGACCTCAGCTTGCCCGGCACGGCGCTGTACTGGACCACGCGCTGGGGCGTCACGCTCGAAGTGCTCCAGCAAGCCGTCGCGATCGTCGGCTCGAACTCGGCCGATGTCGCCGCGCACCTGGGCCTGCCGAAACGGAAGTCCGCGCTCGCGTCGTAAGTGATGTCAAGACAGGGAGCCATGGCCTTGTCCGTTTCGCCCCGCTGATCCGACTTGGGAGGGGCTGGGCCTGCTGGGCATTCCCTGAAGAGTCCAACGCCGGAAACGGTACGCCGGGCGTTGGCGACTAAATTTACCTGCCTTACGTCGCTCCGGTACCCTCTCCGGCGTTAGTCTCATATGACCATGAGCCAGCTAACCCGGCGGGAGCGCGCAGTGACCTATGAACGATGGGATCGTCTCGCCAAGGTTCTCTTGGGCGACCTAGTCCGCGCCTCCCTACCTGATCTATTTGCTCCCCTAGAGGATGTCGCCAAGCGAATCGCCCTTCGGTATCGCTTGTCAGGAATAGAGACTAGCGAACTGGCGGACTTTCTGAGAGATCGGTTAGAGCAGTGGAATGCTCCGACGCGCCTCGGCTTATCGATTGGTGAGGGTCTTTTCCGCTGGTCCTTTCGAGTTGCTGACAATAGGGCGAAGAGCGTCGTTCGTTCGAGGGTTCGAAAAGGAAAGATCGAATTAGATGCACCTTGTTCGCTGAGCGAAGGTACTGATGTTCACGATGCCCTGGTCGCGCGCGTGGTGGATCAAAACGAAAGTACAGGCAAGGAACTTGCGCTAATTCAGATAAGCCGTTTCGTGGATTGGCTGCGTAGTGTAGAAAATAGAAATGAGGAGTTGGCGCTCTTGGCCCAAAGGCTGGGCCTCGAAGGTGAGGATCGTGCGCCAGTCGAATGTCCCAAATGGGATGAGCTGAAAACCAAGGCCGTTGCTAAGCGGCTGAGAAGTTTGTGGGTGGCCTTTGATTCGGGTGGCCCCATGCCGGCCGCGCGCACGCGCAGAGCCGTTCGGATCCCCACAAAAGCGAAGGATATGACATGAAAAAAGTGCGCCCCACGGATCTGGCCATCGACAGAATCCAGGGCATGGTCGCCGGGCCGGTAATCCCGAAACACGCCCGGACGATTCTGTCCGGCGTTAAATCCGACGCCCTCAATGACACGGCAACAGGTAACGTGAGCCTAAATCTCGGCTTCATTGTTGGCACGGGAAGCGATGAAGAGCCAATGAAGAACGATATTGTCGCCGAGGTCATGTCCCGGTTTGCCATATCGCGAGAGGCCGCAATAGTTCGCCTAGTCGGGCTGCGGATGGCACTGCATGATTTCTTTGTGTCAGGGGTTGCGGGTGGCATTGGCGATCGGAGCATGACCGATAGCTGCCGGAGGCTGGTTGAACGCCTCGACGAGAATGACTCTGTTCTGATGGCAATTCCGTCCGAGCGATTGGACGAGTTGCTTGAGTTTCAGCGGCGGTAGCGGTTTGTAGGAGAGCTGCTATTGAAGGCGCGTTGGATTGCCTCCATAATGTCGGTGGATGGGTAACTCCTAGGCAATCCGCGACGCCTGAAAGGGTATCGTAAGCACGCTGTAAGCGTGCCGGCCCTAGGGTCCATCCAGTCATTCAAAGGGGCCCCCATGTGGGGCCCCTTTTCCTTGGGAAGCTGACATATGCCTTCGTCAATAATCTATCTCGATGAAAGCGGTGACCTGGGATGGACGTTCTCTGCGCCCTATCGAAACGGAGGTTCTAGCCGCTTTCTGACCATTTCAGCCCTTTGTACGCCGGTAGAACACAAACATCGGCCAAAGCGCGTGGTCAAGAAGGTCTATGAACACGCCAAACGGCCCGCCAGCAAAGAGCTGAAATGGGTAGATCTTGCCCCCAATGATCGACGCTACTTTGTCGAGCAAACGCGTGCGATGTGTGATGCATATCCGGAGATTGGGCTTCACGCGATCGTAGTCAACAAACAGAACGTGCTCGAACACATCCGTAAAGACTCGAACAAACTCTATAACTACATGATCAAGTTGGCGCTGCTAGACCGAATGGCAACCAATGATGTTGTGACCCTTGTTCCTGATCCGCGATCAATCAAGGTTGAAAGCGGCAACAGTCTGCATGACTATTTGCAGACGGAGCTTTGGTTCACGAAAAAGGCGAATACAAAGCTCAACACGCAGCCATGCGATAGTCAAAACTCAAAAGGGGTGCAATTCGCGGACTTTCTGGCGGGGGTTGTCCAGAGTCGATTCGAAGACAATGATGCCTCGCTAGTTCAGCTGCTTGGAACCAGATTGCACCTCAACCGGCTGTTTTGGTAGTTCTTGATCGCCAACGCGTGCTCAAGAGAGAGTGGGGCCAAGAGTGGCTAGAGACGATCCACCGGGATTCCACCCAACTGATCCGACTCAAAGCATTGGCCCGTTCGTCCTCCAGCTTGTGACTATTCATGAGGGTGTCGCCCATTGCATGGGCACGGCCACACTCATTGGTCGAGGCTTGGCGCTCACTGCTGGGCACGTGATGGCGGCATGCAAGCAGGCCTATGGTTTGCGAACGACCGGCGAAGGCGAAGTCGAGGGCGACTTTCGTCTTTACGGGTGCCAGCACGTTGGAGGAGAGGTCAGACAGTTTCTGATTGACATGTTTTTTGCCCAGGAACAGACCGACGTGGCCGTACTTCGCCTTCGACTTGGAGAGGCGGAGTGGCTTCCGACGGGATTTCCGCGATGGACGCTGCTTCCACCGAAAATAGGAGAGCGAGTGTTTGCCTTCGGCTATGCCGGCATTGCGACTCAGGACGTCGACGGCAACACCCTAATAACGAGAGACGCCCGTACGAGTGTGGGAGAGGTCAAGGAACACCATCTCGGTGGGCGAGATCGTCTACTGGCGCCGTTCCCGTGCTTCAGAACAAACAACAGATTCGATGATGCGATGAGCGGCGGGCCTGTGTTTACGGAGGGCGGCCGCTTATGCGGGGTGATCTGCGCTAACCTCCCTCCAGCCCAGGAGGGCGAGGAGCACAGCTCACTGGTCAGCCTTCTCTGGCCGATACTTGGAGCAAACGTGGAACTGTTGCGAGCCGACACGACGTCAGATAGCAGCCGTCTCATTGACGTGATGCCCAGAGACAACGCAAGCATCGAAGGCATTGATCGGGTATTCGTTGCGGGCAAATTGATTGGGATCGACCTTACCGAAAGGCTCTCTAGCGCCGAAGGTCCGAGCTGAAGCGCATACCTGCTGGGAGTTTCGGTGCAGACTGCTGCTCAGTCCGCAAGCGTCGTAAGTGGTGCCGGGAGCGGGAACCACAGCACCGCGCCGCTTCCCTCGGACGAAGGGTTGGCACGCATACCCCCAAATCTACCCCTTGTGGGCTTCGATACCCGCCGTCGGTCAACCGTTAGGACGTCTTGCACTCCGGGCGGGAGGCGCTTTTACAGCGACCATGTAGAGGCGTTGCTTGGTGAACCAGAGCTGTAGGTTCAAATCGGGATAGTCCAGCGTCTTTGTAGCGCCTTCGATGCTCGCCGTCGCCGGCGCTCCCAAGTGCGCTATCACTGTCTCCTCTGAAACGCCGGTTGAAAGGCCTACCACCGGCGGACAAAGACGATCGCCGGAATAGCACCTGATCCTAGTAACTATCTTGGGCTCTCCGGCGAAGTCCACCTCAATGCGAGGATTCTCTGAGAATGACCATTCCGCATAGTTGTGAATCGTCTTGTCCTTCGGGATTGCGTCGGTACGGATGACCTCCGTCCAATTGTCGGTCCCGGTGAGATAAACGTTGTCAGGATAGCCCTTGATGTAGAGCACTTCCTTGGGCGACATCCCCGGAGACAGGCCGCTATACATGGTTTGCGGCGTCGGGCGGTCCTTGAATTTCTCGTATCCAATGAGAGTAATCGTCAGGGTCCCGGCAATGAGGACAAGGCTCGCCGCGAACCATGCGGCGATGCGACGCCAGCGCCAGCGGTCACGCGTCCACCTATACAAAAGCAAGATCGCCACAACGACAGTGGAGAGAAATAAGCCGTCGCCCATCGTCACAATTTGCCTCCATTGCCCGACTTGTGTGGCAAATCCTACTCCGTGGTAACTGATGGCTCGAACAGCAAAGGGCCGCTGAACGCGCAGTGCCACTCCCGCTTGCAGGCCGGTCTCGGAGTCAGCCCCCGCGCGCAAGCGACGACGCCAACTGATCGAGACCCCGAAAGAACAGGGGCGCCGAAGCGCCCCTGTTCTGCCAAATCCAGTCAACGCACCTAGTTGCAGTAGCGCTGGCTCCCGATCGTTTGGCAGGTCACCTGACGGCCGTCGGGCATCGTGTAGTAGGTCTGGTTGCCGATCCGCTGGCCCGTGACTTGGGTGCCATTGGAGTTGTTCTGGTACGTCTGGTTGCCGATGCGCTGAACCGTCGCGGAGGAACCATCCGATCGGTTGATGTAAGTCTGGTTGCCGATTTGCTGAGCGGTGGAGCTCGAGCCGTCAGAGCGGTTCGTGTACACCTGGTTGCCGATCCTCTGGCTGGTGCTTGAGGTGCCGTCCGGGTTGTTGCAGTACGTGATCTGTCCGATCACCTGGCAGGTCTGCGCTTGGGAGGCGCCGGCGGCAAGCGCCAGGCCGAAGGCGGCAATGAGAGTGCGTGTGCGCATGGCGGGCTCCTTGACGGCTTGTTGTCGGATCAGGATACACCTCGATCAACGCGTGCGCGCTGCCCCTACATACGCAGGTAGGATTGGCGCCACAACGGCTGCGCCCTCAGAGGCGTATTCTTCTGCCACAGATCGGCGAAACCGACGGGAGGTGCGCATGAAGATTGGCAGCGCGACTCTGTTTGCTCTCTTGGCAATCGGCGCCGTTGAGGCTGAAGCCCAGGTTGCATTGGCTTGCAGCTACCAGATGGGGACGGCGTACAGCTTTAAGGGAATCAAAGTAGAGAAGTTCACCCTCATCTTCGATGAGGCAACCCAGACCATCTCAATCGACGGGGCTGCACCGCAGCCCGCGAAGATTAACGCGGCAGCAATTGAGTTCCCTAGCAATCGCAAGGGGTACACGGTTCTGATCAGTCGCGTGAGTGGTGCCGTCGCGATTGGAACGCAGCAAAACCCCCGCGCGATGCAGGGTAGTTGCAAGCGCAGCGCGCAGAAGTTTTAGTGCCTCGCAGAATGGAGAACTCGGATCGCATCGTTAAGGTGAACTGCGACTCGCGCGGCGCTCTCCTCCTAATGGAGCCAAACGGTAAGGAAACCAAGTTCGAGCGAACGTATCGGTCCGCCTATTTGGTGGCTCAAGACCTTAGGGTTGTCCAAGGATATTCCGGCCTGGGCGAGAAGATTCTCCCCGTGACGACTGCTTACATTCGCGGAACATTCGCTTTCGAAGACGGAGGGGCATTCCAGGTCATCGGGCACGAGTGGAGTGCGGGCATGAGTATCGACGTGTCTTTCCTGGCTATCGATAGCGGAGAGTTTGAGCGAGATGTCGAGGAGCAACGGAATCGGAAGCTGCCCGAGCAAGAGCAGCCGCGTACACTTCTTGGCGGAGCTAAGCCACTTAATGTGAATATTGGATTCAGCGTCCATGATTGGGAGATCGGCTACAAGGACGAATGGTGGGCCACAGTGCTCGTGACTCCGGAGGAGTTCGAGAAGTTGGCCACCACCATCGAGAGCGAACGTCTTCGCTCGATGTTTCTGAGCCTGAGTTCCGTTAGTTTCTACACGAATGACCCTTACGCTGCTCCCAGCGCGAAAGGGATCATTTCCTACTTGAGGCCAAGCGAAGACGGGAAGGCCGACGTATCGACGACCGCGACCACCGGGAACCTCAGCTATTCGACCGCCATATGGAACCCACCGCCTCCTCTTGCCAGCGATTCCAAGCGGAATGACGGGGCCGCAGTGACCGAGCCATTCACGCCACCGCACAACTACGGCGAGGACCTCGCAAGTGCGCGGAACGCATTGTGGGCCATCGCGGCAGTCCTGGTGCTTCTCCTGTTCAAGTAGCGCCGAACAATGGAGAAGGCACCCAACATGGAGCACACGGAGGAAGACCTTCTGGACTGGTGGTCTCCACCAAAGGCTGCAACACGAAAGCAACTGATCTGGCACTACGTGCAGCTGGCGCTGCTGGTGCCAATTGGAACGGCCTTTGCCGTGAGCCTGGCTTTTATCATGCTCGGCACCGTCATTCTGGTGTTGGGCCTGCTACTTTTTCTCCCCCAACTCGCGATCAGTTACCTCGCGGACAGGGCAGATGTACCGGAGGCAATGGCTCAGATGATTTCGGCACTCGCCCTGACCATCTGCACCGTCGATCTGGTGCGCTCTCGGCGCGCTTTCGAAAGGAGGCGGTCGGAGGTTTTCCAAGAGATCGCCTCCAATGTGTTTAGGCAACAGACTCCCTTAGGAATAGCGCCTGCGGGCGAGTCGCACGATCGCATCGAACCCCAGTAGCCTTAGCCGCCGATGCGGATGAAGTCTCCAAGCTGGGCAGCCTGTCTCTCGAATGCCTGGGCGCTCTCACCGTCCAGCCGACGCAGGTCGCCTGCGTTTGATGTGGTGCCGGGAGCGGGAATCGAACCCGCACGATGTTGCCACCGCGGGATTTTGAGTCCCGTGCGTCTACCAATTCCGCCATCCCGGCTTTGGGCTTGCCCCTCAGGACGAGGGGCAGGCGAAGAGGTCAAATTATAATCGTTCGGTGCGCCTCGCCGACTTCGATTACGACCTTCCCTCCGAATTGATCGCCCAGCATCCGGCCGCGGATCGTTCCGCGAGCCGCTTGCTGCACCTCGACGGCCGTACCGGCACGCTCGAAGACCTCGCTTTCCACGATTTCTCGCGCCTCGTCGGGCCGCAGGACATCCTCGTCTTCAACGACACCAAGGTGATCAAGGCGCGCCTTCGCGGCCACAAGGACACGGGTGGCGAGGTGGAGGTGCTGGTCGAGCGCGTTCTGGATGAGCATCGCGCCCTGGCCCACGTGCGGGCGAGCAAGACACCCAAGGCGGGACGCAAGCTCGTGCTCACCGGCGGCATCGAAGCGGAGGTGCTGGGGCGGAAGGACGATCTCTACGAGCTGCGCTTCGAAGGCGGCGCGACGGTGCTCGATCAGCTCGCGGCGCACGGTGAAGTGCCGCTGCCGCCGTACATCACGCACAAGCCCGATGCCGCGGACGAATCGCGCTACCAGACGGTGTATGCGAGGGAGCCGGGCGCAGTGGCCGCGCCGACGGCGGGGCTGCACTTCGACACGGCGACACTGGAGGGATTGAAATCGCGCGGCATCCCGCTCTGCCACGTGACGCTGCACGTGGGTGCGGGCACGTTCCAGCCGGTGCGCGGCGACGATGTCGCGACACACGTGATGCATTCGGAGTGGTACAGCATTCCGGAGGCGACGGTCACGGCCATCGCGAAGGCCAGGGCGAACAACGGTCGCGTGATCGCGGTGGGCACCACGACGCTGCGAGCACTCGAAGCGCGGGCCTCCGAAGGCCCGCTACGCGGAGGGGGGAGCGAGACGCGAATCTTCATCACGCCCGGCTTCGAGTTCAAGGTCGTCGACCGGCTGCTCACGAATTTCCACCTGCCGAAGTCGACGCTGCTCATGCTGGTGTCCGCATTCGCGGGCCTGGACAACGTTCGCGCCGCCTACTCGCACGCGGTGCGCGAGCGCTATCGGTTCTTCAGCTACGGCGACGCGATGCTGCTGGAGCGGGGCTAGTAGCCGTTCTGGACGCGGAAGCGCGCGTCGTACAGGAATTCCTCGACGGGCTTGTACTCGGGAGCCCGTTCGTCGGCGAGATAGTGCGCGCTCTGCGAGCGTTCGATCGAGTCGGCGGCGTCCTGGAGCAGGCCCGCGATCCAGCGCAGCCCTTCGGCGCGCCAGGTGCGGTATTCGGGGGTGTTGGCGTAGTACATGGTGTTCCTCTTCTTCAAGCGAACTGCGTGGGGCGGATGGAAACCCAGGAGGTCTGCATGGCCTGGATCAGGGTGCGGCCGCGGCTGGCGATGACGCGTCGCTCGCCGGCGCCGAGGACGAAGTCCTGCGTCTGTCCTTCCTCGGTGAGCCAGAGGGCGCCGCAGCGCGCACGCACGCTGGTGCCTTGCGCGTCGTCGAGGGCGATCACCTGCCCGGGTTGCAGCTCCAGTACGGCCGATTCGGTCCTGAGATCCATGGGTGCTCCTTGTGGGATTCCTGGGGCGCATGCAAAATGGGGCGCTCCCAGGACGCCATTCTCCATAGGCACCGGGATAGGGACAAACGAATTCGGTGCATTCCCTGCATGAGGATTAGGAATGGCTAAAAACGGCCGGGCGCTGCCTCCGCTGGACCTCCTCGTGGGCTTCGAGGCGGCCGCGCGCCACCTGTCGTTCACGCGGGCCGCGGCGGAGCTTTTCCTCACGCAGTCCGCCGTGAGCCGGCAGATCCTCGCGCTGGAGGAGTTCCTGGGCGTGCCGTTGTTCGAGCGGCGGCATAAAGCGCTCGCGCTCACGGAAGCGGGGCAGGCGTACTTCCGGACGGTGGGCCCGATCCTCGAGCAGCTTCGCGATTCGACGCGGCGCCTCCGTGAATCGCGGTCGGGACGCCTGCTCACGGTCACCACCACGATCTCGTTCGCGTCGATGTGGCTGGTGCCGCGGCTGGCGCGCTTCCGGAAGGATCATCCGCACGTGGATGTGCGCGTGGCGGCGAGCACGGACGTCGTGGATATCGAGCGGGAGGGCATCGACCTCGCGATACGCGACTGCCGGCCGGAAGCGGCGCCACCGGGAGCGATCGTGCTCATGGGCGATCACGTGGCGCCTGTCTGCAGTGCGGCTTACCTCAAGGAGCATCGTGCGGCGAAGCAGCCGCTCGCGAAGCCCGAGGACCTGCGCCACCACGTGCTGCTCCACATGCACGACCCCAACGGCCGCTTCCCCTTCATCTCCTGGCCGAGCTGGCTCGAGGCGCACGGCCTCGCCGATCTCGCCCACGAAGGCTCGCTCGTCTTCGGCCAGTACGACCAGGTGATCCACGCGGCAATGCACGGGCAGGGCGTGGCGCTGGGACGAATGTCGTTGCTGCAGCAGGACCTTCGCGACAAGCGGTTGGTCGCCCTTTTCGGCAAGAGCCAGCGCATCTCGCGCGCCTTCCACGCCATCTATTCGAAAGGCGCGGCCTCGCGTCCCGAGGCGAAGGAATTCGTGCAGTGGATCAAGCAGGAAATCGCCAAGGACGGAAACTAGGAGCAATAAACGGGTCAGGACAACTTATTCGTACGCCTCTTTTTTCGAATAAGTTGTCCTGACCGCTTTATTGCCTCTCATTGCCGATGACTTCCACTCGCAACGGCGCCGCGAGCTTCTTCGCGAACGTGTTCACGTACGCGTCGAAATCGGCGACGCCGGGGAAGTCGCCGCTGCGGTCCCAGCCCGTGCCGACGTAATAGGCCGACGGTCCGCGAAAGGTGAGCAGCACGTTGCCGTCCGCCTCGGGCGTGGCAACGAGGCGCGAAGGGTCGATCACGATCGCGCAGCCCAGGTGGCCGTCCTGAGCGTAACTGTCGAGCGTCTCCCAACTGCGAACCACGCCGCCCGCGACGTCGATCCTGAAAGCTCCGCTCTTCGCCTTCTTGATACCCGCGGCGTACTGGACGGAGGCGGCCAGGGGAGCACCATCCTGCGTGGCGTAGAGACTTTCGAACTTCACGAAATTGGATCCCGCGTCGAGGCTGACCCGCTTGGTCTCGCGCACCTTCACGCCGCCGACATCCCATGCTTCGTAGTCCAGCTCGAAGAGCAGGCGGATCGGTCCGCGCGAGAGGACGCGCGAGCGGCGGAAGTTCTTCGAGGTGTAGAGACGCCCGCCCGCGTAGAGGCCGCTGCCGCCGCACCCGCGTGACTTGCCCGCCGAGTAGAAGTCGCCGCCCTCGCCATGGTCGCGGTGATAGTCGTCGGCGAGATACCAGCGGTCCACCACCAGCCGCGGCGTCTTCTTCACCCACGCGTCGACGGTGCTGCTGGTGAGGGGCTCCTGCTCCCAGGTCTCGAGCGCCTCGCCGTACATGCGGAAGGCGACCTTGTCGTTCTCCCAGGCGAAGTCGTCGAAGCGCTCGCGCACGAAGCGGCCGTAGACCCTGAAATCCTCCGGCTTGAACGCGCGCTTCTCGCCCAGGGTGATCCTGTATTCGGTCGTTCCCTTCGCCGCGACGTCGGCCTGGAAGGCGATCGCGTCATCGCGGTGATCGCCGGTGAGATCCATCGGCTGCACGAGGAGGTCCTTGCCCGATGCATCGATGACATGCACGCGCTCGAGGTCCGCGGACTTGATCGCGGGGCCCAGCGACGCGAGCGAGATCTCGATGACCTCGCCCCGCCGCGCGATGGTGCTGTCGTTGCGCACGACGATGCGCCCGAGGCTCGTGGGCAATTGCGCCCACGCGGGCAGGAGGATTGCGGAGAGAACGAGGCCGAGCGCCGCCCGGGCCGCGGCCGGGCGAGCCACTATTGGCCGTGCAGGCGCGAGTTCGCCGAGACGTGCTGCTTCAGGAATTCCATCTGGTCCACGAGGATGCGGCGGTTGGCCAGGATGAGGAATTCCGCGCGGTTCGGGATGTAGGGCGCGTAGAGGAGCTGCATGTGCGCTTCCTCCGGCGTGCGGCTGCCCTTCTTCTGGTTGCAGTTGCGGCACGCAGTGACGACGTTCATCCACGTGTCGCGGCCGCCGCGCGACATCGGCAGGATGTGGTCGCAGGTCAGCTTGAAATGCGAGAAATGGCCGCCGCAGAAGCCGCAGATGGAACGGTCGCGATGGAAGAGCTCGCGATTGTTCAGCGGCGGGATGGCGTTGAAGCCCTTGAAGGCGAGCGCCTTGCCCTTGATCGCGATGATCGAATTGGAGGTGATGCTGGAGCGTTCACCGGTGATGTGCGAGCGTCCGCCATACACGGTGAAGGCATGCTGGCCCAGCTCCCAGGCGACGCGTTCCTTTGCGTAGTACCAAACCGCTTGCTGCCAGGTGATCCAGCGGTGCGGCACGCCGTGGGTGTCCAGCGTGAGGATGAGGGGAAGCGTCCGGTTCATGGGTGAAAGACTGTTTTTGCCAGTCAAATCGAGAACTTGGATAATGCTCCTCAGAAGCTGGATCCAATATTACACGGAAAAAATCCCATGGCCCTCGACCGCGTTTCCTCCGGGAAGAAGCTCCCCAACGACTTCAACGTCATCATCGAGATCCCGGCCCAGGCCGATCCGATCAAGTACGAGGTCGACAAGGAGAGCGGGGCCCTGTTCGTGGACCGCTTTGTCTCCACGGCCATGCACTACCCGTGCAACTACGGGTACATCCCCCACACCCTCTCGGATGATGGCGATCCGGTCGACGTGTTGGTGGTCACTCCGTTTCCCCTGCACCCGGGCGTGGTGGTGCGCTGCCGGCCGGTCGGCATGCTCGCGATGACGGACGAGGCGGGCGTGGACACGAAGCTGCTCGCGGTGCCGGTCGACAAGCTCACGCCCCTCTACCGGGGCGTCGAGACGCCCCGCGACCTGGCGCCCGAGACCCTGGCGCAGATCCAGCACTTCTTCGCGCACTACAAGGACCTCGAGCCCGGCAAGTGGGTGAAGGTCGAAGGCTGGCTGGGGCCCGAGGAGGCGAAGAAGGAAATCACGAACGGCGTGAAACGCTACAAGGCGCAGAAGAAGAAGCCGGCGTTCTAACGCGTTGTCATTCCCGCGAAGGCGGGAATCCAGTCAGATCTTCCCGCGACAGTTCTTCGCGCCGCATTGGCAGGGGAGCTGCCCGTTGTGGTGGCTCTCTTCGTAGTCCACCGTGAGCTCCTCGCCCTTGCGGATGTCGCGCAGGGCGTAGAACTCGGCTCGCGTGTCGGTGACCCGCGTGAACGTGTTGGGATCGCAGGAGTGGTTGATGAAGCGGAAGCCGCGCTTCGAATCCGTGGCGTCCAGCGCGTAGAGGCCGCATTCGACGATGGCGATGACCTCCTTCGTCTTCGCGCGCCGCCGGGCCTCGCGGATGCTCACCTGCTCGCCTTCGAACTCGCCGATCTTCGCCTTCGCCTTGATGGACGTTCCGGCATAGAGCCCCTGGCCGACGATGCGGCTCGGGGCGACGTACATCGCTTCGTAGGTCTTCTTCCAGTTCATGTTCGTGCGGCGTTCCTGAGATTGAGCCAGGCGAGAAGGGCGAGCGCGAAACCGATCAGCAGCATGCCCGCCAGCTCGAGCCCGGGCGGGCGCTCGCCGAGCTGCACCCACGACGACATGACCGCGACAACCGGAATGCCGAGCGAGTTGAGGCCCGCGATGCCGGCCGGGGTGTTCTGCAGGATGTAGGTCCAGAGCCACCAGCCGATGGCCGTTGCGGCGATCGTCGAGAAGGCGAGGGCGTAGATGTATTCATGCGTCCACTCGATGGGCCGATCCGATGTCGTGGCGGCGAGCGCGGCGAGGACGATCGCCCCGAAGAGCAATTGCCAGGCCGTGAACGTGAGCGGATCGGTCCCCGGCGTGGGCCAGCGTTTCGACATCACGGCCGAGATCGCCCAGACCGCGCCCCCCGCGACCGCAAGCAGGCTTCCGTACACGCTGGTGAGATCCCACGGCGCGACGATCAGCGTGAGGCCCGCGAAGGCGATCGCTACGGCGATCCACTGCGTGCCCCGCATCCGCTCGCCGATCAGGAAATGCGCGAACACGATCATCCAGAACGGCATCGTGAAGACCAGCACGGAGGTCTTGCCCGGGCCGGCCTTGAGGAGAGCGAAGTGCGAGAGCGCCACGAAGAGCGCGACCTGCGTGCAGCCGAGCAGCACCGCCATGCGGTAGCGAGGCAGCAAGAGCTTGCGGCCGGTGAGCTTCACGAGGAGGAACAGGAACGCGGAGCCGAGGCCCACGCGCCAGGCGGCGAAGTCGAAGGGGTGCGCGTGGCGAAGGGCGATCTTCATGACCACCCACGAGTAGCCCCAGATCAGCACCATCGCGACGAGCGCGGCCACCGGGGTCGAGCGGGAAGGCGTCACGCTAGAATTCTACATGGCCACTCGCCCCCGTCCTTCCCGCGGAGCCCGCCCCCGAGAGTCTCAATCGGGGGGCGGGAATCCAGACTACTTCGTCATGATCGTCCCGTGGAGCGACTCGGGCGTGATGCTCTCCGACGTCCGCACCACCGTCTTCGTCGACGAGCAGTCCGTGCCCGTGGAGATCGAGCGGGACGGACGCGACGCGGAATGCGTCCACGTCCTCGCACGCGACCTCGATGGCCAGCCCATCGGTGCGGGCCGCCTCATGCCCGACGGCCGCATCGGCCGCATGGCGGTACTGAAGGATTGGCGCGGCTCGGGCGTCGGCGGCGCGATGCTGACCGAGCTGATGGCGGAGGCGAAGCGTCGCGGCATGCCGGAGGTCTACCTCCACTCCCAGTCCCATGCGAAAGCCTTCTACGAGCGGCATGGCTTTGCCGTCGAGGGCGAGGAGTACATGGAGGCCGGCATCCCGCACATCGCCATGCGGGCAACGACCAAATAAAGGGGTCAGACCACTTTATTCAATCGTCGCCGGGCCACAGCCCGGTTGAACCGATCGAATAAAGTGGTCTGACCCCTTTATTTGGGGACGTCGTATGGCAGTGGCTTCAGTTCTACCGCCGGGCCGTCGAGCGATTTCCAGTGGAGATCGTTGGTGGCGAGGCTCTCCAGTTGCGCGACGACCAGCGCGTCGAAGCCACCTTCGGGTACCGCGGCGACGTTCGCGATCTCGCCCGCGGCTTGCTCGCCAAAAGCGGTGCTGAAGAGTGCGTCGCCGGGCTTCGGTGCCTCGCCGGCAGCAAAGTGCGCCAGCGCCATGCGCCGCTTCAGTCCACCGCGATAGTGCATCCGGGCGACGATCTCCTGCCCCGGATAGCAGCCCTTCTTGAAGCTCACGCCGCCGATCAGCTCGTAGTTGACCATCTGCGGGACGAACGCCTCCTGCGTGGCGGCAACGATGGTCGGTACGCCGGCGCGGATGTTCGCCGCCTCCCACGCTTCGGCACCAGCGGCGGCGCCGCCCTGCGTGAGGGCTTCGCGAACGCGATCGGCCATCGCAACGGGAGCGAACACCACGAAGCGTTCCGCCTCGAGGGCGACGCAGATCGCATCGTCACGCCGGGTCACGCGCATGGGCTCGGGCACGCTTTCGAAGAATGACGCGATCGCCGGGCGAGCAGCCTCTCCGGCAACACCGAAACGCACATGAGCCGCCGTCACGTCCTCGATCTTCACCTTCGAGCGCAGCACGAACATGCGCAACCGCTTCGCCACGGGCTCGACGATCTCGGTGGGAAGCATCAGCAGGAAATCCTCCGCGCGCCGCACCAGCAGGAAGCTCGCGAGCATGCGGCCCTTCGCGGTCAGCCAGCCGCTCCACTGCGCCGCGTCGACGGGCAGCGCCTCCACGTCGTTCGTGAACTGGCCGTGCAGGAACGCGGCCGCGTCGTCACCCGTAACGCGGAGCAGCGCGTTATGCGTGAGTTCGGCCGTGATCGTGGCGCGGTGTGGAGTGTCGGGCATGGGATATGGAGATGGATGCGGCTTCCGGTTCCTTCAAGTATAGCGACGCGGTCGAGCTTCGCCTCGTACCGTCTCGCATTGCCGCCCTGGGGCTGGTTCTCGCAGGTACCGGCACGATCGCGGTCCTCCTCCAATTGCCCCTTTCACCCGTGTGGCATTGGGCCGCCCTGGCCGGTGTCCTGGGGCTCACTGGCGAGGCGCTGCTCACGGTCGCCGCACGCCGGAGCCGCTGGGGCGTTCACGGGATGCGTCTCGACCGTTGGGGCGCCATCACGGTGCGTGCCGGCGGCACTTTCCGAAGCGGCCTCGTGCAGCCGCGCTCGTTCGTGGCCCCTTGGCTCACCATCGTGCGCTGGCGTCCGGAGGGAGCGCGCTTCGACCGCACCTTCGTCGTGCTCCCCGACATGGCGGATGCCGAAGGCTTTCGCCGGGTGAGGGTGCTCCTGAAATGGGGGGAGACCGGAGCTAGAAAGAATTAGGGTCAGACCACCATTTCACGGGTGCGGAAGAAATGGTGGTCTGACCCTAATTCTTTCTTTCCGTATAATTGCACCCATGAATCCGCATGACGCGCCCCTGCGGCCAGTCGTTACGCTGCCGGGCGCTGTCGCGCTCAGCCCCTTCCGCGTCGAGAAGCTCCTCGCCTCCCTCGATCCGCGCCTCGGCGCCGCCGTCGAGCTCGACACGCGCTTCATCCACTTCGTCTCCTGCAACGCTGCCCTGGATGCCGCCGAAATGCGCGTGCTCCAGCGCCTGCTCGTCTACGGCACCGCCGCGAAGGCCGAGCCCAAGGGCGAACTCCGCCTGGTCCTCCCGCGCTTCGGCACCGTCTCGCCGTGGTCGTCGAAGGCCACGGACATCGCGCGCAACTGCGCCCTCTCCAAGATCGAGCGCATCGAGCGAGGCGTGGCGTACTACTTCCGCGCCAAGGACGGCAAGCCTCTTCGCGACAAGGCATTCGAAGGCCTCATCCCCGCGATCCACGACCGCATGACGGAGACCGTCGTCGAGCATCTCGAGGACGCGCAGCGCCTCTTCGAGCAGCACGCCCCGCAGCCCATGGCCACGGTGGATATCGTCGGCGGCGGCTACGCGGCCCTCGAGCGCGCCAACGCCGAGATGGGCCTCGCGCTCGCCCCGGACGAGATCGACTACCTCGTCGACAACTTCACGGCGATGGGCCGCAATCCCACCGACGTCGAGCTGATGATGTTCGCGCAGGCCAACAGCGAGCACTGCCGCCACAAGATCTTCAACGCGTCGTGGACCGTCGACGGGGAAGCGAAGGACAAGTCGCTCTTCCAGATGATCCGCAACACGCACCAGGAAAGCCCGCGCGGCACGGTGATCGCGTACTCGGACAACTCCGCGGTGATGGAAGGCGCGGAGATCGACCGCTACTACCCCGATGCGAGCGGCGCGTGGAAGTACAACACCGACACCACGCACATCCTCATGAAGGTGGAGACGCACAACCACCCGACGGCGATCGCGCCCCACCCCGGCGCGGGCACGGGCGCGGGCGGGGAGATTCGCGACGAGGGCGCGACCGGCATCGGCGGCAAGCCGAAGGCGGGGCTGGTCGGCTTCTCCGTGTCGAACCTGCGCATCCCCGGTGCCGTGCAGCCCTGGGAAGTGGACTACGGCAAGCCCGGGCGTATCGCCTCGGCGCTGCAGATCATGATCGACGGGCCCATCGGCGGCGCGTCGTACAACAACGAGTTCGGCCGCCCCGCGCTCGCCGGTTACTTCCGAACGTACGAGCAGCGCGTCGGCAACGAAGTGCGGGGCTATCACAAGCCCATCATGCTGGCGGGCGGCTACGGCAACATCTCGGCGAAGCACACGGCCAAGCACGCGCTGAACGGCAACACCCTCTTCATCCAGCTGGGTGGTCCCGGCTTCCTCATCGGGCTGGGCGGAGGCGCGGCGTCCTCGATGGCGAGCGGCCAGAACACGGAGGCGCTCGACTTCGATTCCGTGCAGCGCGCCAACGCGGAGCTCGAACGCCGTTGCCAGGAAGTGATCGACGCCTGCTGGCAGATGGGCGACGCCAATCCGATCCTCGCGGTGCACGACGTCGGTGCGGGTGGTCTCTCGAACGCGTTCCCCGAGCTCGCGCACGGCGGCGGCGTGGGTGCCAAGTTCAACCTGCGCACCGTGCCGATCGAAGAGCCGGGCATGACGCCGATGCAGATCTGGTCGAACGAGGCGCAGGAACGCTACGTCCTCGCGATCGACCAGTCCCGCCTCGCCGACTTCAAGCGCATGTGCGAGCGCGAGCGCTGCCCTTTCGAGGTGGTCGGGCAAGCGACGCAGGAGCACCAGCTCATCGTCGACGATCCGTTGCAGTCCTCGCGGCCGGTGGATATGCAGCTCGAGGTGCTTCTCGGCAAGCCGCCGCGCATGCATCGGGATGTGGCGAGCATTGAACGCAAGGGCACGGCGGTCTCGATCGGCAAGATCGATCTCAAGGACGCGGCGTACCGCGTGCTTCGCCTTCCGACCGTCGCGGACAAGACGTTCCTCATCAGCATCGGCGACCGCACCGTCGGTGGCTTCAGCGTGCGCGACCAGATGGTCGGCCCGTGGCAGGTCCCGGTGGCGGATTGCGCCGTCACCGCGATGGGCTACACGACGTTCCGCGGCGAAGCCATGGCGATCGGCGAGCGCACGCCCGTGGCACTCATCGACGGTCCCGCCTCCGGGCGCATGGCCGTGGGCGAGGCCATCACCAACATCGCCGCCGCGCCGATCCACGAGCTGGGCGACGTGAAGCTCTCCGCCAACTGGATGTGCGCCGCTGGCCACCCGGGTGAAGACGCCGCGCTCTTCGAGACGGTGCGCGCCGTGGGCATGGAGCTTTGCCCGCAGCTCGGCATCGCGATCCCGGTCGGCAAGGACTCGATGTCCATGAAGACCGCGTGGCGCGATTCGGCGAGCGGCGAGGACAAATCCGTCACCGCGCCGCTCTCGCTCGTGATCTCCGCCTTCGCACCGGTCACCGACGTGCGCGGCTCGCTCACGCCGCAGCTTCGCTACGACCTCGGCGAGACGGAGCTGATCCTCATCGATCTCGGCGGCGGCCGGAATCGCCTCGGTGCCTCCGCTCTCGCGCAGGTGTTCGGCGAGATCGGCCATGAAGCGCCCGACCTCGACCATCCGGCCAAGTTGAAGGGCTTCTTCGACGCGATCCAGAAGCTCAACGCCGCCGATCGCATCCTCGCCTACCACGACCGCTCCGATGGCGGCCTCTTCGCCACGGTGTGCGAGATGGCCTTCACCTCGCGCGGCGGCGTCACGATGTATCTCGATGCGCTCGCGATGGATCAAGCCGGCCTCGACGTCGACGGCCACGAGCGCCAGTCCGATGTGCTCGCGGGCAACCTGCAGGAGCGCCTGCTGGGCATCCTCTTCAGCGAGGAGCTCGGTGCGGTGATCCAGGTTCGCAAGGACGACCGCGCGACGGTGATGCACGCGCTCCGCGAAGCGGGCCTCTCTCGCGACACGCACGTGATCGGCCATCCCAATCGCGATTCGAAGGTCCGCGTCGTCGTGAACGGCAAGGCTCTGCTCGACGAGTCGCGCATCGACCTCCATCGCGCCTGGTCGGAGGTCACGCACCACATCCAGCGCCTGCGAGACAACCCGGTGTGCGCGGACCAGGAATACGACCGCCTGTTGGACGGCAGCGATCCGGGCCTGCACGCCAAGCTCACGTTCGAGCCCGCGGAAGACATCGCGGCTCCGTTCATCAAGACCGGCGCGCGGCCCAAGGTCGCGGTCTTGCGCGAGCAGGGCGTGAACGGCCAGATGGAGATGGCCGCCGCCTTCGACCGCGCCGGCTTCGCGCCCTTCGACGTGCACATGAGCGACATCATCGCCGGGCGCGTGAAGCTCTCCGACTTCAAGGGCTTCGCGGCGTGCGGCGGCTTCAGCTATGGCGACGTGCTCGGCGCCGGCGAGGGCTGGGCGAAATCGATCCTCTTCAATTCACGGGCCCGCGACGAGTTCGAGGCGTTCTTCAAGCGCGGCGACTCCTTCGCCATCGGCGCCTGCAACGGCTGCCAGATGATGTCCAACCTGAAGGAGATCATCCCGGGCGCGCAGAACTGGCCGCACTTCGAGCGCAACGTCTCCGAGCAATACGAGGCGCGCCTCGCGATGGTCGAGGTGCAGAAGTCGCCGTCGGTGTTCTTCGCCGGGATGGAAGGCAGCCGCCTGCCGATCGTGATCGCGCACGGCGAAGGCCAAGCCGTGTTCGCGGACAAGGCGCAGATGGATGCGGCGCAGTACCTGGTGAGCCTGCGATTCGTCGACAACCGCGGCAAGGTCACCGAGACCTACCCGTACAACGCGAACGGCTCGCCGCAGGGCATCACCGGCATCACCACGCCGGACGGCCGCTTCACGATCTTCATGCCGCATCCGGAGCGCGTGTTCCGCTCGGTGCTGTTTTCGTGGAAGCCCGAAGGTTGGCCCGAGGAATCCCCGTGGATGCGGATGTTCCGCAACGCGCGGAAGTGGATCGGCTAGCGCGCCGCTAGGCGGCTTCCGCCACCGCGGCGGTGCCGGCCATCGTCCTGAAGAGCGCGGCCACGTCCACCACCATCAGCATCGCGCCGTCGTGCGTGGCGAGGCCCGTGAGGTAGTCCGCGTCGAACCCGTTCATCTCGGGTACCGGCCGTATGTCTTTCGCGCCGATGCGCATCACGTCGGAGACGCCGTCCACCACCATGCCGACCATGCGTTGTCCGAGGTCCAGGATGATCACGACCGTCGAGTCGTCCAGCTTTGGATTGGCGAACCCGGCATGGATGCGCATGTCGACGATGGGCACGATGGTGCCGCGCAAGTCGATCACGCCGCGGATGTGGGCCGGAGCCCCGGCGATGCGCGTGGGCGGCTCGTAGCCGCGGATTTCGCGCACCTTGAGGATGTCCACGGCGAAGCCTTCCTCGCCGAGCGAATAGGCGAGGTACTCGTGCAGGGAAGCCTGCTCGATCGTGTTGGCAGTCATGGCGCCATTGTCGGTTGCGGCAGCCGGCGGCCCTTGTGACCTTTCACATAGGGTGGGCTCGCGGACTATTGCATCTGCAAGAGTCCCGCGGCGACGGGGCTACTTCCGGACGTATTTACCGTCGAATGAAACTTTCCACGTCTTGCCGCCGTCCTCGGACGTGCGCCAGAGCTGGCGAACGGAGCCATCGGCATTCTTCGACCAGGCGATCTCGTTCACCTTCTTCGGGTCCTTCTTGCCGGGCAACGTCGCGTCCGAGAGCGTCATCACGCCGTCCTTGAACGCGCCCTCGATCATGAGGATGCCGCCCGAGGAATCGACCCAGGTCTGGTGCCACACGCCGCGCTCGGCGTCGTAGCGGTTGAAGCTCTGGCCCTCGTAGCCGCCGCGGCCCTTCCACGATTCGTGCAGCACGCAGCCGTAGACGGCGGTGATGTCGTTGGTGCCCGCCTGCTTGCCGTCGGGCTGGAACACGTTCCAGGAGCCGAGCCAGAAGTCGAACTGCTTCGCCTCAGGGGCGGTGCAGGGTTTCGGAGCGGGCGCGGGCGAGGGCGCAGGCGTTTGAGCGGCGGCGGTCGCGGCACCGAGGAGGGCGAACAGCAAGGCGATCGTTTTCTTCATGGGGGGTCACCGTGGGGAGTCGTCGAGGAAGAGTGCGGCATTCACGCGCGGCCGGTAGGTTCGCGACATCACGAGCTCCGTGCCGTCCTGCAGCGTCACGAGATGGTCGCCCGCGTGGATGGGCTCGATCGACTTCACGCGGTCGAGGTTCACGAACGTGGACTTGTGGATGCGCACGATGTTGGCCGCGGCGAGGCGAGGTTCCATCTCGCGCATCGTGAGACGCACCGTGTAGCGCTCGCGGCCGGCATGGAAGACGAGGTAGTTGCCCGCGGCCTCCACCCAATCGACCTGCTCCACGTCCACGAGGAACGTGCGCGAGCCCGACTTCAACGCGAGCCGGCGGCGCTTCGAGGTGCTTTCCGGTCCGCGGTGCGCGGCTTCCCATCCGATGGCGCTTTCCATGGACGCATCATGCGGGATAATGGCACCGCCACCGGGCCAATTTGGTGGAATTGCCAGGGCCATTACCGGGGCAAGGGCGGTTTTCCAGAGGGAAAAGCGGCGGCGGGCGCCGTGGCCCCGGAATGTCGCGAAATGTGACGGCTTCTTTGCGTGAAAGACGGTGACGATGGCCAAGGCCGCGGGCGGGCAGCTCTTCACGCTGCTGGAAGGACCGGAGAGCGCCGGCCACACGCGCCGCTCTCAGGTCTACAAGAGCTGCCTCAAGGCCATCCTCGACGGGCGCCTGGCACGCGGGTCCCGCCTGCCGTCGGCCCGCGAGCTGGCGCGCGACTGGCGCATCTCGCGCAACACCATCGACGAAGCGCTGCTGCAGCTCCAGGCCGACGGCTTCCTCGAGCGGCGGGTCGGCGACGGCACGTACGTCTCGCGCGATCTCCCGTCCACCGCTTCCCGCAAGCCCGCCGCGATGCGCCCGGCCAGCCGCGCCGCGCAGGCGAGCTACTCGGCGTGGGCGCAGCGCGCCTTGCATTCGCGCCTGCCCGGCGGTTCGCCGCAACCGCGCGCGTTCTTCGCCGGCTTCCCGGCGCTCGAGTTCTTTCCGCTCGATCTCTGGCAGCGGCTCACCACGCGCCGCTATCGCACCGGAGGCCGCGACCTGCTCGGCTACATGCCTTCGATGGGTTTGCCGGCATTGCGCGAGGCGACCGCGCGCCACCTCGCCATCTCGCGCGGTGTCACCTGCGCGCCCGAACAGGTGATGATCCTCAACAGCCTCATCCAGGGCGTGGAGCTGCTCTCGCGCGTGCTCTTGGAGCGCGACGACGCCGTGTGGGTGGAAGAGGCGGGCTATCCCAATGTGCGCACGGCCCTCTCGATGTCCGGAGCGCGGCTGGTCCCGGTCCCGATGGATGAGGAGGGTCTCGACGTGGCCGCCGGGCAGGAACTGGCGCCCAAGCCGGCGCTCGTGCATGTCACGCCGGCATTCCAGTATCCGAGCGGAACGCGCATGTCGCTCCAGCGGCGCCTGGCGCTGCTCGAATGGGCCAACCGCTCGGGGGCGTGGATCGTCGAGGACGACTACCAGGGCGACTTCAACTACGAGGCGCGCAATATCGAACCGCTGCAGGCGCTCGACCGGGCCTCGCGCGTGATCCACCTCGGCACCTATACGAATGCCGTGTTCCCGTCGCTGCGGCTCGCGTACATGGTGATCCCGCCGCCGTTGTGCGCCGTCTTCGAGGCCGTGCGCTCCCAGCTCGACGACCACACGCACGGCATCCAGCAGGCGGTGCTCGCCGACTTCATCGACGGCGGGCACCTGAGCTCGCACATGCGCCGGATGCGCTCCATCTATAAATCCCGCCGCGACACGCTGCTGGGCGAGCTGCATGCGACGCTGCGAGACGAGTATCCCCTCGGACCGGCGCACGGCGGCATGAACGTCGCGATGCACCTGCCCAAGGCGATGCGCGATGCGCCGCTCTGCGAACGTGGATGGAAGGCGGGCCTGCACCTCGCGCCGCTCTCGCGCCACGCCCCGACGCAGGGCGGCCTGAACGGGCTCTTCCTCGGCTACGCGGCGCTGTCGGAGCGCGAGATCCGCGCGGGCGCGCGACGGCTCGCTCGCTTCATCGAGGCCGAGCACCGCCGGCGCTAGCGCGGTTTCGTCCTCGCCGCGGACGGCTGCTCCCGCGAATGCGACGGAACGTCACATATCGTGGCGCGGCGGTTCCACGCGTCTATCGTTCGCGTGCCGGCCCGTCGCGTTTTCTTTTCCATGGTTCATCCATTCGGGCGAGATGCATCGGCGCGATGCGGCCGGCACCGATTCCGAAGGAGCCGCCGCATGGATGCCGAAGGCAAGCCCGAGATCCTGATCGTCACCGCGGACGCAGGACGCGCCGCATCGCTCGCCGCCTACCTCGCGCAGCAGCAGGTGGGCATCACCTGCGAGCCGCGCGGCGACGAGGCCTTCGCGTCGCTGCGCCGGCACGAGCCGGATGCCGTGCTCATCGATGACGGGGCGCAACACATGGCCGGCCGCGAGTTCTGCCGCGCCGCGCGCGAGGCGGGGCTCGGCCTCGCTATCGTCGTGATGGGCCGCAGCGACGATCCGCTCGACCAGGTGCTGTGCCTCGAGATGGGCGCGGACGATTACGTGGCCACGCACGCGCCGTGGCGCCTGCTGTGGGCGCGGCTCAAGATCGCGCTCCGCCGCGCGATGCCTCCGGGCCAGGGCACCGGCAACGCGCATACGCTGCGCCACGGAGACTTCATCCTCGATCGCCGCTCGCTCGAGATGCGCGTCCAGCAGCAGCGGGTCGCGCTCACGCCGACGGAGTTCGGCTGCCTGTGGCTGCTCGTGGAGCGCGCGGGCACGGTCGTGAGCCGCGCGGAGCTGCGCGAGGCGCTGGGCTCCGGGAGCGCGGCGGCCGCGGAGCCGGGATCGCGCGCCGTCGACACGCAGATCTTCCGCCTGCGCAGGAAGCTCGGCGCCGTCGATCCCGATGCCAACCGCATCAAGAGCGTTCGTCCCTTCGGCTACCTGCTGACCCCTGTTGCGCGTTGAACACAGTCGCGGCGCCGATTCCGGGATGAAGCGAGCGGGGCGCGGGACGAAGCGTCGGCGGTAACGCAACGTCAAGAAACTCCGCCGCGGACGTGATTAGATCGCCACCGATGCGTCCGCCCCATGGATAGCGAGTCCACCTATCTAACTGGGGAGTGTTGAACATGATGGTTCGGAGAAAAGCCCTCGCGATCGCCACCGCGAACGCGTTCGGGATGGGGTGCGCATTGCTCGCCGTGGGCGACGTCCAGGCGCAGCAGGCGCAGAAGGTCGAGAAGATCGAGGTCACGGGCTCCAACATCAAGCGCAGCGAAGGCGAAGGCGCGCTGCCCGTCACCGTCATCACGCGCGAGGAGATCGACCGCTCGGGCGCCACCACGCCGATCGAGCTGCTGAACCTCGTCTCCGCCAACAACAGCGCGGGCAACGTCTCGCTCGCCAACGTGATCGGCTCGCTGTCGTTCTCGGCGCAGACGGCGTCGCTGCGCGGCCTGGGCGGCGGACGCACGCTCGTGCTGGTCAACGGCAAGCGCATGGACAGCTTTGCCGGCGAGATCCAGGGCGTGCAGGGCGTGAACCTCTCGTCGATCCCGTTCTCGGCGATCGAGCGCGTGGAGATCCTGAAGGACGGCGCCTCGGCCGTGTACGGCTCGGATGCGATCGCGGGCGTGATCAACTTCATCCTGCGCCAGGACTACCAGGGCGCCGAGGTGATGGCGTACTACGGAGCACCCACGCGCGGCGGTGGCGGCGAGATCACGCGCGTGAATGCGGCCGCCGGCTTCGGCAACCTGTCCAAGGACCGCTACAACGTCCTCCTCACCGTCTCGAACGACATCCAGAAGCCGCTGGACCAGAACAAGCGCAACTTCTCCAACACGTCCTTCCGCCCCGAGATCAACCTGGCGGCGATCTCGAGCAATACCTTTCCGGGCTTGATCACCACCGGCGGGATCGGCGTGCCGGGCTCGCCGAACAACTGCGCGCCCTCGACATACCTCGAGCTGCTGGGCGGCTGCTTCTACGATCCGTCCGCGCAGCCCGGCGTGCAGATGATCACCGACAACACGCAGTGGAACGTCTTCGCCTCGGGGCGCGTGGAGTTGGGCAGCGGGCTGCAGGCCTACGCGACCGGGATCTTCTCGCGCCTGGAGAACCAGTACCGCATCCAGCCGGTGCCGATCTCGAGCCTTTTCCCCTACGGACCGCGGCTCAACATCTCCTCGGCGATCACGCTGCAGCCGACGAGCCCGTTCTATCCGCATGGCCTCGCCGCGGAGGCGGGCGTGGATGGCCAGCCGCTCGATGTCCGGTGGCGCGCCTACGAGAACGGCCTGCGCGACACGACCGACACCAACGAGAACGCGCAGATGAACGTGGGCCTCAAGGGCGCGTGGCGCACGTGGGACTGGGATGCGTCCTATACGTATGCCGAGGGCCACACCAAGCAGAAACTGAACGGCGGCTTCCCGAACCTCGACCTGTTGCTGCCGTTGCTGCGCAGCGGCCGCGTGAACCTCTTCGGGCCCAACACGCCCGAGATCTCGCGGGAGATCCTCGCCACCAACTACAACGGCGAGACCTTCAACGCGACTTCGAAGAACCAGGGGATACAGGGTCGCATGTCGGGTGAGATCTACCAGATGAAGAATGGCCCGATCTCGCTCGCGTTCGGCGCGGAGTATCGGAAGGAATCGCTCGACCAGAACCCCGCGCCGGTGCTGGCCGGGGGCACGATCGCGGGGTTCGGCGGCAACGTGCTGCCCGTCAGCAGCTCGCGCGATGTCACGGCGTTCTACGGCGAGCTGAACATCCCGGTGTTGAAGGACCTGGAGGTGAACGTCGCGGTCCGCAACGACCACTACAGCGACTTCGGCAGCACGACCAATCCGAAGGCGAGCATCCGCTACAACGCCACCCCCGACGTGCTGCTGCGGGCGTCGTACGGCAAGGGCTTCCTCGCGCCGTCGCTCTACCAGCTCAACACGCCGCGCATCAACGGCGTGACGCCCGCCGGGCAGACGGACCCGGTGCGCTGCCCGGTCACCAACGACACGGGCCTGGACTGCAGCACGCAGTTCGGCGTGTTGTTCGGCGGGACGAAGGACCTCAAGCCCGAGACCAGCGAGCAGACGACGCTGGGCGTGGTGTATTCACCGTCGACGCAGTTCTCGGTCGGCGCGGACTACTTCAAGATCCGGCTGAACGACGTGATCACCAACGGCATTCCGTTCACGACGATCCTCGGCGACCAGGACCAGTTCGGCTACCTCATCGCGCGCGACCCGCCGGACGCGGCGTATCCGAACCTGCCCGGCCACATCTCGCAGATCACGCAGGTGTACCTCAACCTGGGCGCGGTGCACATCGAAGGTTTCGACCTCGAAGCGCATGCCACATGGCCGGCGACTCGCTTCGGGCGCGTGAAGTTCGATATCACGGGCACGTACTACCGCCGCCAGGATGCGCAGAACCTCGACGGGTCGTACACGGGCTTCGTCTCGAACACGTTCGGGGCGCGCACCACGGGCGTGGTGCCACGGTGGAAGCACTACGCGTCGCTGTCGCTCGACAACGGTCCGTGGCAGGCGACGCTGGGTACCTCTTATCAGTCCTCGTACATTGATGCCGCGGCAATCGACGACGAAGGTACGACGCGGCGCGTCAGCACCCTCACGCTGTGGGACCTGCAGGGCGCGTACAAGGGCTTCAAGAACTGGACGTTCGTGCTCGGCGTGAAGAACCTGATGGACACGGATCCGCCGGTGACCAACCAGCCGAACTCCTTCCAGGTGGGCTTCGATCCGTCGTACTACGATCCGCGCGGCCGCTTCGTCTACGGCAGCGTGACGTGGGCGTTCCGCTGAGCGGTGATTGACGCTTGCGCTGGTGGCGTGACGGCTACTCGTCTTGCCACCGGCGCCAGCGCGAGGCGTACTTCTCCGGGTCGCCGATGGCCTGGCCGATGATGCGCTCGAGCTCGATCTCGGCCGCCACGCGCGCGGACCCGAGGGCGGCCACGAGCAGCGGCATGCCGACGACGACGAGCAGGCCGAGGATCGCCAGCAACCAGTAGGCGCCATTCACGAGGGCCATCGCCGCGGCGAAGACGACGAAGCCGAGCGGAACGAGCGCGGGCAAGCGCAGGCCTTGCGAGGCCATCGTCCCTTCCAGCTTCACGCGGTCGAGCGATGCGGTCCATCGGCCCTCGAAGCGCACCGCATCGTCCCAATCGAGACGAACGGCGTTCGCATCGACGGTACCGTTGGGCCTCTTCGGAAGCGGCACCATCGGTACGTCGAGGCGTTCTCCGAACGAAGGTCCGCGGCCCCGAAGGATATCGAGGCCTTTCGGGGGATCGGTGATGGCGGCAAGGAGGCGAATCGACTCTTCCAGCGAGTGAACGCAGTCGAAGGCCGCGGGGTTGCGAGCGCTCAGGGCCCTGGCCGCGGCCCCGGTCGTATTGACGTCGCGCCTCATCTCGGGCGAATGCGTTCCCACGTCGCGTCGGGAATGCGGTAGTCCGGGTGCTCGCGGCGGAAGCGTGCTATCGCGTCGTCGGCTTCCTTGTCGCGATTTGCCTTGCGCAGCGCCTCGATGCGCTCGAGCTTCTTCTCGGGCGTGTCGGGCCAGGGCGCGGCGACGTCTTCGGCGACTCGCTTCTCCGCGTAGCTCTCCGCCTTGGCGCGTGGCTGCTGCGTGGCGCCCAGTGCACCGGCCGCTTCGTCGCGGCGGCCTGAAAGGGCGCTGCGTTGTTCCTCCTGGACCCTCGCGGGTGCGGGGACCATCGCCGCTTGCGGCGCGCTATTGGCTGTTGTCCCGGCGGCGCGTGCCGATTCGGTCGCAGGAACGGATGCCACGGCGGGCGGCGGTGATGCGGGTGCCGGGGAGGGCGGCGCGACCGAAGCGGCGGGCCTGGCGGGCTCCGGCTTTGCGGTCGCCAAGGAATCGGCGAGCACCTCGGCAGGCTTCGTCTCCACCACGACGGCGTCCTTCTTCTCCTTCTGCAGCGCGGGCGGTGCGGCCATGCGGGGCTGCTCGCGAAGCTTGTCGCGCGAGAGCGCCTGCTCCTTCGCAGTCTCGACAGGCGCGGTGGCGGAAGAGGATGCGGGCGCCTCCTTGGGTGCGAACGCCAGCGACGGTGCGGACTCCTTCGAGGCGACGATCGATGAGGGCGTGGGCTCGGCGATCGGCGGCGCCTCCTTCTCGAGGCGCATCACCACGCTGAACGACAGGAAAAGCACAGCGGCCACCGACGCGGGCACGGCCCAGCGCGCGACACCGGGCTTGCGAACCTTGCCGGGGCCGGACGAGACGGCGCGGCGCGCCGCGGCGCGGATGGCGTCGTCGAGCGCGGCCGAAGGTTCTTCGGTCGCGAGCTCGCGATAGCGCTGCCGAAGCGCGTCGTCGCGCGGGTCAGCCATCGCCCACCGCCTTCCGCAGCTTGTCCATCGCGTATCGCAGTCGGCTCTTCGCCGCCTCCTCGTTGGTGCCCGTCGCCTCGGCGATCTGGGCCACGGTCATGTCGCCTTCGTGATGCAGCAGGAACGCTTCGCGTTGGGCCACGGGCAGCGCGGCGAGCGCGGATTCGAGCGTGGCCAGCGTGTCGCGCGCCTCGACGATGCGGTGCGGCTCGTCGAACGGCCCCGCCCGTCCTTCTTCGACAGTGCTTTCGCCGTCTTCGTTGTCCGGCGCGACGACCGTGAGGCCCTTCTTGCGCCAGTGGTCGATGAGGCGGTTGTGCGCGACGGTGTAGAGCCACGTCGTGAACTTGGCCGTGCGGACGTAGCGCTCGCGGGCCTCGATCACCCGCATCCAGATGTCCTGGACCAGCTCCTCGGCCTCGCCGCGCGTCTTTACCGAGCGCAGCATCAGGCGGAACACCGGGCCTTTGTGGCGCGCGTAGAGCATGTCGAAAGCGCCGGCGTCACCACCGGCATAGGCGAGCATGAGTTCTTCGTCGGAGGCGTCCGGCATCGCCTCCGGATTCTATACGCCTAGCGCCAGGGGTCGGGCGCGAAGCCGGGGAAGGGCTGCGGATCGCGGCGCGCCACGGGTTGTTCGAGGATCCCGCGCGCGACGAGGTTGCGATAGCTGTCGTAGTAAATCGTGACGGTTTCCACGGGATACGACGTCGCACGGCGGAAGTCGACGTAGCGGGCCTGCGATTCCTCCTGGCGTCCGTGGCCCGTGCCGAGCGGCGCGCCCGGTTGCAGGCTCGGGGCCGCACGCTTCGCCTGCGCTTCGGGAGCCGGTGCGGAATCCAGGCGCTCGCGGTATCCGTTGGCACCCGAGTCCTTCGAGCGCGGAGCTTCCTCCAGCTTGTCGTACGCGATCGGCGGCGGCTGGGTGCGCTGGCGCTGGTACAGCGCGACGCCGATGACGCCGACGTTGTCGGGACGCCCGGTGCGCGCGGCATACGAATCGCCGAGCGACGTGAAGTAGAACGCGGCGGTGCGCTCGAGGCTCTTCCGCCAGCCCTTCACGTCGAGCGAATCCCAGGAGCTGATGACATAGCCGCCCTGGCGCGACGCCGCCGTCTCTCCGGAGAGGACGTTCACGCCGTCGACGCTCATTACCGCGAGCAGGTCGTCGCCGGACTGGTTGCGCACCGACAGCGAGTACTCGTTGCCGGGCTTGCCGACCACGTAAGCCTTGCCCTCGTGGATGTACACGGGCAGCTCACGGCCGGCGGCGCGGTCGTAGACGCGGATATCGGCGAGGTTGCCGACGGCGAAGGCGGGGATTGCAGCGGTCGCGGCGAGGGCGGCGGCGAGGAGGCGGAGGCGGTTCATTTCATGTCCTTTCGGTGGGGTCCTGGGAGATGAAACGGATGGGAGGGCCGAAAGGGTTTTCCAGCGGCTGCGCCGAGGTACCCCTTGAACCACGGAGGCACGGAGACACGGAGGGCCACGGAGGGAATACTTGAATGAACGTGAAGGGGTGGGGCAGTGAAAAATTAGGACGACGGTCGCCACTGCAATTCCAAGACTTCTCCGTGGCCCTCCGTGTCTCCGTGCCTCCGTGGTTCAAGGGGTCCCAAGAAACAAAAAGGGCGCCCGAAGGCGCCCTTTTCAGCAAAGCGAAGCGACGACTACCGCTCCTCCACCTTCGCCTTGGAACGAAGGTCCGCGACCAGCTTCTGCACTTGCGCCTGCTGGGCGCGCTGGCGGAACTGCTCCTTCAGCTCGGCGAACTCGGGCACCTTGAGCGGACGCACGTCGTCGACGCGAATCACGTGGTAGCCGAAGTCGGTCTTCACCGGGGCCGTGGTCGTCTGGCCCTTCGGCAGCTTCATCACGGTGTCGGCGAACGGCTTCACGTAACGCGCGGCCGGACCCCAATCGAGGTCACCGCCGTTGTCCTTGGAGCCCGGATCCTTCGACTTGTCCTTCGCGATCTTCGAGAAGTCGCCGCCCTTGTTCAGGTCGGCGATGATCGCTTTCGCGTCGTCTTCCTTCTCGACGAGGATGTGGCGCACCTTGTACTCGTTGGTGCCCATCTGCGACTTGAAGGTCTCGTACTGCTTCTGGAGGTCGGCGTCGGTGATCGGGTTCGCCTTCATCTCGTTCTCGAAGAGCGCGCGCACGAGCACGGCCTGGCGCGCCATTTCCATCTGCGCGGCCACGTCCGGGTTCTTGTCGAGGCCGCGCTTCACGGCAGCCTGGGCGAGCACTTCACGGTTGACGAGCTCGTCCTTCACCGCGGCGAGGCGCTCCGGTGTATCCGGCTGGCCCTGGGCGCTGAGCTCCTTGTTCATCGCGTCGATGCGGCTCTGCGGGATCACGACGCCGTTCACGACGACGCGGCCCCCGGCAGCGGGAGCGGCGGCAGCGGTGGTGGATTTCTTGGGCGCTTTCTCGGCCTTGTCCTGGGCGACGGCCGCGAGGGCGATCGTGCCCGCGGCGAGCGCGACAGCGAGGTTCCTGAAAGTGGGTTGCATGGTCTTCCTTTGCTTGGTCAGAGTTGCTCGGGCGCGAACGCCTCGATTTGAAGGGCGTGGATATCCCGTTTCATGAGGTCGCCCAGGGCCTCATAAACCATTCGATGGCGTGCCACGGGCGGCTGCCCGCGAAACGCCTCGGAGACAATCGTGAGCTGCCAGTGCGATCCGCCACCCGGACGATGGCCGGCGTGGCCCGCGTGCGAATCGGAATCGTCGCGAAGCTCCACCGCGCTGGGATGCAGCACGGAGAGGCGTTCCCGAATGGCCTGCTCGGTATTCATCACGGAAGCGCCTTCTTGAAGGGCTTCACGGTCACGGCGCCGTAGACGCCGGCTTTCACGTAAGGATCCTCGCTCGCCCAGGCGATCGCCGCTTCGCGCGACGCGAACTCCGCGACGATGAGCGAGCCGCTGAAGCCCGCGGGCCCCGGGTCTTCGCTGTCGATGAGCGGATGCGGGCCGGCGAGGATGAGCCGGCCTTCGGCGAGCAGCGCCTTCAGGCGCTCCACGTGCGCGGGGCGCACCTGCAGGCGTTTCTCGAGGGAGCCGGGCACGTCTTCGGCGATGATCGCGTAGAGCATCAGGGAGCCTTTTCAACCGGAGGCGCCGGCGGATCGTCGGGCAGGTAGCGCGAGATCCAGAACGCCTGCGCGATCACGAACGCAAAGATGAGGCCCATGCCGCCGAAGAGCTTGAAGTTGACCCAGGTGTCGGTGGAGAAGGTGTAGGCGACCCAGAGGTTCAACGCGGCCTTGAAGAGGAAGAACACGCCCCACGCGACGCAGAGCTTGAACCACACGGGCTCGGGGAGCTCCATGTTTTCCGCCATCACCGCCTTGATGAGGTTCTTGCCGAACGCGAGGCTGCCGAGGAACGAGAGACCCATGAGCCCGTAGAGCACCGTGGGCTTCCACTTGATGAACGTCTCGTCGTGCAGCAGCAGCGTCGCGCCGCCGAACACCACGATGATGCCGATGCTCGCCCACTGCATGGGCGTCACCTTGCGGTGCCGAACCACCATGTAGGCGATCTGCGCGATCGCTGCGGCCATGGCTACGCCCGTCGCGACAAAGATGTCGGAAAACTTGAACGCGACGAAGAAGAGGATGACCGGGAAAAAGTCGAAGAGAAACTTCAAGGAGCGATCGCGAGCGCGGGGTCTAAGTAACTGATAATTATGACAGACCTAACGGCCTGCTGTCCATTTGAGATGACGGGCCTCGATTCGTTCCCGCACGGCCGGGGCGACACCCGGGGCGAGCACCAGCGCGAGGGCCTCGGAATAGAAACCGCCGCGCTCGCCGGGCAGCGCCTCGTCCAGCGCGTCGAAGGCGAAGTCCATCATCGCCGGGTCCTCGGTGCGGATGGCCGTGATCGCGAAATTGATGTGCAGGATCCGCCACGGGCGCTCGGGATTCGAGCGCTCCAGGTCCGCCGAGAGCAGGGGCGTCACGTTCGCGATCAGGCCCTGCATGAGGCCGAACACCGCCGAGAGCTCCTGCGGCGATTTCGCGTTGTTCGAGCGCTGCGCGAGGGCATTGACGACGACCTCCACCGCCCCCATTTCCACCTCATGGCGCATGGCCCAGAGCGCCACCCCGAGCGCCAGCTCGGGCTCCGCACGCAGGCGCGCCAAGTCGTTCAGGAGGCCCGCCACCAGCTCGTCCGTATCCTCCAGCTCGAGCCTGCGCGAGCCCCCGTATTGGCGGTCGATGGCCTCGAGCATGTCGAAGCCCGGGCGCAGGGCCACGAGCCTCGCGTCGCGCAGGCACGCCTCGCGGTAGCGCACCGCCAGCTCGCGTGTCGCGACCTGCCCTTCATCGCCAAACTGCACCGGCTGCAGACTCATCGAATTCCCTCGGAAAATGACGGATTTTGCTACAATATCAACCGTTTCCTCGAAGTCGCCTCATTTGGACAACTTTGATCTCCACAACCATTCGACCTGCTCGGATGGTTTGCTGTCCCCCACGCAGTTGATGGAGCTTGCCGCGAAGTGCGGCGTGGATGCGATAGCGCTGACGGATCACGATACGACGGATGGCCTGGCCGAAGCCCGAGTGGCTGCGGAAAGGGTCGGCGTGAAGCTCGTGAACGGCGTCGAGATCTCGGTCAGCTGGGGCAAGACGACGCTCCACGTGGTGGGCCTCGCGATCGACCCGGACAATCCGGTGCTGTCGGCGGGCTTGCAGGCGATCCGCGCGGGACGGTTGACTCGGGCGCACCGCATCGCGGAAGCGCTCGCCAACCTGGGAATACCGGATACGCTGGCACCAGCGCTCGCGCTGGCCAAGAACGAATCGATGGTGAGCCGCACGCATTTCGCGCGACATCTCGCGGCGAGCGGCAAGGTGAAGAACATCCAGGCCGCGTTCGACAAGTACCTCGCGAAGGGAAAGCCCGCCTACGTGTCGCATGAATGGGCGAGCCTCAAGGACGCGATCGACTGGATCAAGGCCGCCGGCGGCACCGCAGTCCTGGCGCACCCCGGCCGCTACGATTTGAAGCCCGCGTTCCGCAACGCGATGCTGGAAGAGTTTCGCAGCCTCGGTGGCGAAGCGATCGAGGTGGTGACAGGCAGTCACCGCCCCGAGCAATACGCCACGTGGCGCCGGATAGCCGAGGAGCATGGTTTCCTCGCCTCGCGCGGCGCCGATTACCACGGGCCGGGGGAAAGCCCCTACGAGCCGGGAAAGCTGCCCATGCTTCCCGTCACGTGCAAGCCGGTGTGGTCCAAATGGACGCATTAGCCGCCCGCTAGGCGGGCACGAGCCGGGGAGCTCGGTTTTCAATGGCGCAGTTTTTCACGGTGCATCCGGACAACCCGCAACCGCGGCTGATCCGGGCCGCAGTGGACATCGTTCGGGCCGGGGGCGTGATCGCCTATCCCACCGATTCCTGCTACGCGCTGGGCTGCCACATCGGCGACAAGGCCGCGATGGAACGCATCCGCAAGATCCGCAACGTGGACGAAAGGCATCACTTGACCCTGGTTTGCCGCGAGCTCTCGGAGATCGGCGTATTCGCGAAGGTGGACAACATCCAGTACCGCCTGATCAAGGCCAACACGCCCGGCAGCTACACGTTCATCCTGCGGGCGACGCGTGACGTGCCCCGCCGCCTCCTGCACCCGCGCCACACGATCGGCGTGCGCATCCCCGACCACCCCGTGCCGCTCGCGCTGCTCGACGAATTGAAAGAACCCTTGCTCTCTTCGACCCTGATTCTTCCCGACCATGGCCAGCCGATGAACGACGCGGAGGAGATCCGCGCCCGCCTCGAGCACCAGGTGGACGCCGTGATCGACGCGGGCCCGTGCGGCATCGCGCCCACCACGGTGATCGACCTCTCGGGAGACGCGCCGGTCCTGCTGCGCGAGGGCAAGGGCGACATCCGCCCCTTCGGGTTCGTGAAGGCCGCGCTGCACTGATGGACGTCTACAACATCCTCATCAAGATCGCGATCTACGCGATCCCCATCATCTTCGCGATCACGCTGCACGAGGCCGCGCACGGCTACGTGGCGCGCCACTTCGGCGACAACACCGCGTACATGCTGGGCCGCGTCACGCTGAACCCGGCCAAGCACATCGATCCGATCGGCACCGTGGCCTTTCCGCTGCTCACGGTCATCCTGTCCGGCTACATGTTCGGCTGGGCGAAGCCGGTCCCGGTGAACGAGCGTAACCTCCGCGACCCGAAGCGAGACATGCTGTGGGTCGCCGCCGCGGGACCCGTGTCGAACCTGATCCAGATGGTGATCTGGGCCCTTGTCGCGAAGCTGCTGCTCACGTTCTTCGAAACCTCGGGCTCGCTGGTCGCGGACTACTGGTTCTCCGTCGCCATGGCCGGCGTCACGGTGAACGTCGTCTTCGCGATCCTCAACCTCTTTCCCATCCCGCCGCTGGACGGAGGGCGCATGGTGGTCGCGCTGCTGCCCGGCGCCGCGTCGTACAAGTTCGCGCAGATCGAGCGCTACGGATTCTTCATCGTCCTGCTGCTCGTGATGATCCCCGCGGTGAACCAGGCGATCTTCCTGCCGCCGGTCCTGGCACTCACCAACTTCACCATCAACGTCTTCGGGCTCAACGTCTAACGCATGTTCCAGGATCGCGTACTTTCCGGAATGCGCCCCACGGGCGCGATGCACCTCGGCCACTACCACGGCGCGCTCAAGAACTGGGTCAAGCTCCAGAACGAGTACCCGTGCTACTTCTTCGCCGCGGACTGGCACGCGCTCACCACGCACTACGAGGATCCGTCCGTCATCGAGCAGACGGTGTGGGACATGTTCGTCGACTGGCTCGCGGTGGGCATCGACCCTTCCAAGTCCACGCTCTTCATCCAGAGCCGCGTGCCGCAGCACGCGGAGCTCACGATGCTGCTGTCCTTCTTCGTGCCGCTCGCATGGCTGGAACGCGTGCCCACGTACAAGGACCAGATCGAGAAGCTGGGCGAGCGAGGCCACGACCTCCACACCTACGGCTTCCTCGGCTACCCGCTCATGCAGGCGGCCGACATCATGATCTACCGAGCCAACAAGGTCCCCGTGGGCGAGGACCAGACGGCGCACGTCGAGATCACGCGCGAGATCGCGCGGCGCTTCAACCACCTCTTCGGCAAGGAGAAGGGCTTCGAGGAGAAGGCGGAAGCCGCGGTGAAGAAGATGGGCCCGAAGAAGGCCAAGGTCTATCGCGAACTGCGCAAGAAATTCCAGGAGCAAGGCGACCATGTCTCGCTCGAAGCGGCGCGCGAGCTGGTGGAGGACGTGCAGAACCTCACCCTCGGCGACAAGGAGCGGCTCTACGGCTTCCTCGAAGGCGGCGGCCGCGTGATCCTCGTCGAGCCGGACGTGCTGCTCACCGAGACGCCCAAGCTGCTGGGCCTGGACGGCGACAAGATGTCCAAGAGCTACGGCAACGCGATCATGCTGCGCGAGAAGCCCGAGGACGTCACCAGGAAGATCCGCACCATGCCCACGGACCCCGCGCGCGTGCGCCGGCAGGATCCGGGCAATCCGGAGAAGTGCCCGGTGTGGAACCTGCACCAGGTGTACTCGGACGCGAATACGAAGGAATGGGTCGTGAAGGGCTGCACCACCGCGGGCATCGGTTGCCTCGAGTGCAAGCAGCCGGTGATCGATGCCATCAACAAGGAGATTGCGCCGATCCGCGAGCGGGCCCTGCAGTACGAGGAAGACCCGACGCTCGTGCGCAACATCATCCAGGACGGATGCGAAAAGGCGCGGGACCTGGCCGACGAGACGCTGCGCGACGTTCGCGAGGCGATGGGTCTCAATTACGGCTAAGGCGATGTCCACGGATCAACACGGATAAACACAGATGAAAACCCTGATGCGTATCGTCCTCGCCCTTGCATTCGCGGGAGTCACGGCGTCCGCCGTTGCGGCGACGCCCGTGCCCGGAGGCAAGTGGAGCTACGTGTTCACCGACCGGAAGGGCAACGCCGACCGTCCGATCCGCGTCTATACGTACCGGCCGAAGGCCTGCGACTCGACGTGCCCGATCTGGTTCGTAATGCACGGCGTGAAGCGCAACGCCTCGCACTACCGCGACATCTGGGTCGATCTCGCCGACCGCTACAAATTCCTCGTGATCGCCCCCGAGTTCGCGCAGAAGGACTATCCGAAGGCGGCCTGGTACAACCTGGGCGGCGTCACGGAGACGGACAACCCCGAGAAGTGGACCTACGCCGCGATCGACCATCTCTTCGAGGAGATGCGCGACGGCCAGGCCGACTACCGGATCTTCGGCCACTCGGCGGGCGGGCAATTCGTGGAGCGCATGCTGCTGCTGCGCCCGCAGAGCAAGGCCTCGCTCTACGCCGCGGGCAACCCCGGCTGGCACCTGCTGCCCGAGTGGCGCAAGGACAAGGGCGTCGAGACGAGCTACCCGTTCTCGCTGATCGGTTCGAAGTCCGGCGAAGCGCAGGTGCGCGACGCCTTCAGCCGCAAGTTCATCCTGCTGCTGGGCGAGAAGGACACGGATCCCGACGACGAGAACCTCGTGAAGACCGACGGCGCGATGAAGCAGGGCGCCACCCGGGTCGAGCGCGGCGAGAACTTCTTCAAGGCCGCCACGCGCGTATCGGCCGACGTGGGCGCCAAGCTCAACTGGGAGCTGGTGGAAGTGCCTGATGTCGCCCACGACGCGACGGGCATGAGCAACGCGCTGGGCGCACAACTCTACGGAAAGCGATGACGACGCAACACAAGGCTGCGAACGATCCGCGCATCGCCACCGAAGGCGACGCGGGCCAGCCCGTGCTCGACCTCGCGATGCCGGTGGCGAGGATCCGCGGCGAGCCGCTCACCGAGCTGCCCGCGGACCTCTACATCCCGCCCGAGGCGCTGTCGGTGTTCCTCGACGCGTTCGAAGGCCCGCTGGACCTCCTGCTCTACCTCATTCGCAAGCACTCGCTCGACATCCTCGACATTCCCATGGCGGAGCTCACGCGCCAGTACATGGGCTACGTCGAGATGATGCGCACCAACCAGCTCGAGCTCGCCGCGGAATACCTGCTGATGGCGGCACTGCTGATCGAGATCAAGAGCCGCATGCTGCTGCCGCGCCCGAAGCGCGAGAACGAAGCCGAGCCGGACGATCCGCGTGCCGAGCTGGTGCGCCGCCTGCTCGAGTACGAGCAGATGAAGAAGGCCGCCGCGCAGATCTCCGAGATGCCGGTGGCGGGCCGCGACTTTTCGCTGGTCGAGGTGTACATCGACCAGACGGTCGCCGAGCGCCTGCCCGGCGTGCACGTGGCCGATCTCTCCGAGGCCTGGCGCTCGATCCTCGCCCGCGCCAAGATGACCAAGCACCACCGCATCACGCGCGAGCAGCTTTCGGTGCGCGCACACATGAGCCGCATCCTGCGCGAGCTGCAGCCCGGCACCTTCGTCGAGTTCTCGACGCTCTTCCAGCCGGAGCACGGCGTTCCGGTCCTGGTGGTGAGCTTCCTCGCCTTGCTCGAGCTCGCGCGCGAGCTGCTCATCGACATCACGCAGCAGACGCCCTTCGATCCCATCTACGTGAAGCTGAAGTCCGAGCGCCCCTTGCTCGCCATCTCGTGAAGCCATGAACGATCACGCCACTCCCGAAGAAGAAATCCCCGCGGAAGACACCGCGCCCGTCGCCGAAGCGCAGCCGCTGGAGGAGGCCGAAGAGGCCGCCGCCACGAGCGACACCTTCGACATCGCCCAGGTGAAGCGCGTGCTCGAGGCGGCGTTGCTCTCCACGCCCGAGCCGCTCACCGTGCAGCAGCTGAAGCGCCTGTTCGGCGGCGAGGTCGCGGCCGACAACATCCGCAAGGTGCTGGACGAGATGAAGGACGAATGGGCCGACCGCGTGGTCGAGCTCACGACCGTGTCCACCGGCTGGCGCTTCCGCGTGAAGCCGGAGTACCAGCCGTTCCTCGACCGCATCACCAACGAGAAGCCGCCGCGCTATTCGCGCGCCGTGCTGGAGACGCTCGCGATCGTCGCGTACCGCCAGCCGGTCACGCGCGGCGACATCGAGGACATCCGCGGCGTCGCCGTCTCGCCCGCCACGCTGAACGCGCTCGTCGAGCGCGGCTGGGTGGACGAGGTCGGCAACCGCGAGACCCCGGGCCGCCCGGCGCTCTTCGCGACGACCCGCCGCTTCCTGGACGATTTGAACCTGCGCTCCCTCGAGGAGCTCCCGGCGCTGGACGAGCTGCAGTCCGCGCTTGAATCCGTGGCTCCCGCCACGGAACCCGACCCCGCGCCCGCGGGTGTGCAGCAACCCCTCCTCCCCGAAGAAGATACGGAGCCCGACCATGCGGGATAGACCTCCTCGCCAGAACAGCAACGCCCAGCGCCTCGATTGGCCGGGCGGCGTCGTGCCCGAATGGGCCAAACCCAACCAGGGCAACGCCGGTGGCGGTGGCGGTGCCGGCGGCGGCGGTGGCGGCAAGCGCCGCCGCGGCGGCAAAGGCGGCAAGGGCAAGGGTGGCCCCGGTGGGCAGGAGCGCCAGGGCGGCAGCAGCCCGTCGAAGCGCGAACGCCTGCAGAAGATCATGGCGCAGTCGGGCCACGGCTCGCGGCGCAACATCGAGATCCTCATCGCCCAGGGGCACATCACCATCAACGGCGTCGCCGCGAAGCTGGGCGATCTCGTCGGTCCCGGCGACAAGGTGAAGATGGACGGCGAGTTCATCACGCTGCGCTTCGGCGACCCGCCGCCGCGCGTGCTCCTCTATCACAAGCCCGAGGGCGAGATCGTCACGCGCGACGATCCCGAAGGCCGCGCCACCGTCTTCGAGAAGCTGCCGCGCGTGCACAACGGGCGCTGGGTCTCCGTCGGAAGGCTCGACCTCAACACCGGCGGCCTGCTCATCTTCACGACGAGCGGCGAGCTGGCCAACCGCCTCACGCACCCGCGCTTCGAAGTCGAGCGCGAATACGCCGTGCGTTTGATGGGCGAGCTCACCGACGAGATCCGCCAGAAGCTGCTCGTCGAGGGCGTCGACATCGAGGGCGAGAACTGCAAGTTCGACATGATCGAGGACCGCGGCGGCAGCGACGAGGGCTCGAACCACTGGTACCACGTCGTGCTGCGCGAGGGTAAGAACCGCGAGGTTCGCCGGATGTTCGAGGCCGTGAGCCTCATGGTGAGCCGCCTGATGCGCGTTCGCTTCGGCCCGGTGACGCTCCCCACCTTCCTCAAGCGCGGAATGATGAAGGAGATGGAAGAGGGCGAAGCGCTGCAGCTGATGGAGTTCTGCGGCTTGAAGCAGGATTCGCCGCCGCCGATGATGTCGGCGCCCCCGGCCGCAGCCTCGGCATCGGCATCGGATTCTTCATCGGATGGGGACGACTACGAAGTGGACGATCTCCAACCCCCGGGCATCTCGCACGAAGCGCCTGGCATCCACTCTTCGATCGCAAACCTCGGCGGCGGCGGCAAGCGCCAGCGCGGTCCGCGTCCGCAAGGACAAGGGCAGGGTCACGGCCAGGGCCAAGGCCATCGCAAGCACGGCGGCCAGGGACAGGGACAACCGGGCAACGGGCCGAACGCGCAGAAGAAATTCGGCAAGAACAAGCGCAAGGGCAAGGGCGGCCAGGGCCAGGGTGCGCAGGGCGGGCACGGCGGCCAGGGCGGACAAGGCCAAGGTGGTGGTGGTCAAGGCGGGCAAGGCCAAGGTGGTGGTGGCCAAGGCGGCCAGGGCGGACAACGCCACGGACGTGGCCAACGCGGCGGGCAAGGCGGTGGCCAGGGTGGTGGCCCGGGTGGCGGCGCGAGAGACGGCCTCGAGCCGGGCAATCGCGCGCTGCCGAACAACGCGCGTCGCGATATCTCCGACGATGCGGGCAACCAGGGACCGCCGCCGGTTGCGGCCGTCGATCGCGAGCATCTGCGCGCGTACGTCTCGGGACACGAGGTGCCGATGGCGCAGGAGCGTCCCTTCCAGCAGGATCGCCGGCCCGGAAGCGGGCAGAAGCAAGGCGGCCCGCGCGGCGGTGGCAAGCGCGGCGGTGGCGGCCAACGCGGCGACGAGCAACCGAAGTTCAAGGAGCCGCAGGAGAACCAGCGCGGCGATGAGCAACCGCTCACGAACGAGAATCGCCGCATCTGGTAACGCACAAGCCGCGAAAATCGCGGCCTGCATAAGTCACGACTGAATCACCTCGCTATTCCGCTGTAGGACAGGGATGCGAGGTGATTTTTTTTGTTCGCCGGGTATCGACACGTTGCGCCGACAAGCGCTAAATGTGTCGCCCGCGTCACGCGAAGACGTGCCCGGGTATCCGCAGGCGACGGCCGTGCGCACCGGCTAGCCATCCGCAGCTCTCGACACAATTGGGGGTCACTGATGAGTGCAGTAAAACAAATCCACCCGTTGCTGGGTGCAGTCCTGTTGGCCTGCGCGCCGCTTGCGCACGCCGACACGTTGCAGTTGCCGAACGTCCGTATCGTCACTCCGAGCGATGCGCAGCGCACCGCGATGTCCCGCTGGGACTCGCAGGCGCCCGCTCCCGCTTTCCGCGCATACAAGGATCCCGTTTCCGGCGTGCTGGTCGACCAGTCTCCGGAAGAAGCCCTGAAGGCGTCGGGCACCCAGTCCAAAGCGGCCGCGCGTTCCGCGCCGCCGATCACGTTCACTTCTCCGAAGGGCGGCGTGATCATGTCGCTCGACGACAGCGCGATGTCCAACTCCGTGGTCACCCGCGATGCCAGCGGCCGCCCTGTCATGCAGTGCGTGACGGGTACCGAGGCGGCACTCGACGTGCTCACCCGCAAGACCGTGAAGGAGGACCGCCATGACCATTAAGAAACTGATGGCGGCGCTCTTCGCCACGGCCGGCCTGGCGGCGCTTCCCGCCTCCGCGGCCAACATCTTCATCGTGAACTTCGATGGCCCCGGCGAAGGCTTCAACGATCCGACGCCCGCGGCGCCGGTCGGCGGCAACCCGGGCACCACGCTCGGCGAGCAGCGGCTGAACGCCTTTGCGTACGCGGCCTCGATCTGGGGTGCCAACCTGCAGAGCACGGTGGACATCTACGTCGGTGCGCGCATGGATCCGCTCGCGTGCGACGCAAACTCCGCGGTGCTGGGCTCGGCCGGTCCCACGTTCGTGAACCGCGATTTCCCCGCGGCTCCCGGGCAGGGCACGGTCGTGGCCGGTCACTGGTACCACATCGCCCTGGCCAACAAGCTCGCCGGCGAGGACTTCGTTCCCGACTTCGTCCACATCAGCGCGCGCTTCAACTCCGAGCTGGGCAAGCCCAACTGCCTCGCGGGCTCGCCGTTCTACCTGGGCATCGACGGGAATGCGGGCACGCTGATCGACCTCTCGACGGTCCTGCTGCACGAGTTCGGCCACGGCCTCGGGTTCTCGACGACGACCAACGGCACGACGGGCGCCTACAACGGCGGCTTCCCGAGCATCTACGACAAGTTCGCGTACGACAACGACGCGAACAAGGCGTGGAACCAGATGACGGATGCGCAGCGCGCCGCTTCGGCGCTCAACTCGCGCCGCCTCGTCTGGACCGGGCTCAACACCTGGGTCTCGGCGCTCTTCACGCTGGACTTCGGCACGCCGCAGCTGCAGATCACCAAGCCGTTCTCGATCGCCGGTCTTTACCAGGTCGGTGAAGCCGCGTTCGGCGCGCAGCTCGATGACAAGCGCGTGGAGCAGAAGGTCGGGCAGGTCGTCGACCAGACCAACGGTACGGGGCTCGCTTGCACGGCGCTCAGCACGGCCAACGCCAAGGCGGTGAAAGGCAAGGTCGCGCTGGTGGATCGCGGCGTGTGCGGCTTCGCGGTGAAGGCGAAGGTCGTGCAGGACGCAGGCGCGAAGGCGATGATCGTGGTCGAGAACGTCGACGTGACGCCTCCGGCCGACATGGCGGGCGTCGATGCGACGGTGAAGATCCCGTCGGTTCGCGTGACGCTCGCCACGGGCAACGCCATCAAGGGCGCGCTCGCCGGCGGAGACGACGTGAAGGTGCAGCTCGAGATGAACTGGCTGCAGCTGCGCGGCGCCGATCGCCTCGGCCGCACGATGCTCTTCAACCCGAAGCCGTTCCAGCCGGGGTCTTCGATCTCGCACTGGGACACGAGCGCCGAGCGCAACCTGCTGATGGAACCCTTCATCAACGCCGACCTCACGCACTCCGTGAAGCCGCCGAAGGACCTGACGCTGCCGATGCTGAAGGATATCGGCTGGTAACTTCGTAGTTCATGAATAAAGGGGTCAGGACAACTTATTCGAAAAAAGAAGCGTACGAATAAGTTGTCCTGACCCCTTTATTCATTTGCAGCACCTTGGCAACGCGGCCTTCTACTTCTCTTTGGTTTTCAGCTCGCTCTTCATCCAGGCTGCGAAAGCCTTGATCTTCGCGGACTCGGCGAGCTCCTTCGGATAGACGATCCAGTAGGACTCCTTCGTCGGGATGGCGAGCGGGAAGAGCTGCACAAGGCGGCCCTGCTCGATGTCGTCGCCGACCAGGGAGCGGCGCGTGAGGGCGACACCTTCACCGCGGATGGCGGCCACCAGCGAATAGCTCGCATCGCTGAATGACGGGCCGCCCAGCGGAGCCTCGAGCTCCACGCCCGCGGCCTCGAACCATTCCTTCCAGTAGTCGCGGTCCTCGCGGATGATGCGCAGCCCCAGCAACTCCTTCGCCTTCTTCGGCAGCCGGCCGCGGTTGAACTTCGGGCTCGCCACCGGGAAGCACTCGTCGCCCAGCACGCGCTCGCAGACCAGCGGCGGCCACGGGCCCGGGCCGAAGCGGATGCCCACGTCCACGCCGTCGGCCGCGAAGTTGGCCATGGCGCTGTTGGCGAACACGTTCACCTGGATCTCGGGATGCGCCTCCATGAAGCGGAAGAGTCGCGGCATCAGCCAGCGCGAGGCGAAGGAGGGCAGGACGCTCACGGTGAGGCTGTTGCCGCGCCGGGCATCGCGCGCCACATCGGCGGCCATCGCGATCTCGGTGAGCGCCGCACGGATGCGCTCGGCGAACACGCGGCCTTCCTGGGTGAGCGTCACGCGCTTGCCATGGCGGTGAAACAGCGCGGTGCCAAGGTGCTCCTCGAGCGAGCGCACCTGGTGGCTCACCGCCCCGTGCGTGAGGTGAAGCTCGTCGGCGGCCTTCGAGAAGCTCTCCAGGCGCGCGGCCGCCTCGAAGGGGCGGAGCGTAGCCAGCGGCGGCAGGCGTTGGGCCATATGTGAGCCGAATTATCAAGGAAACGCAAAAGATATCGTTTGGCACGCCGGGGGGCAAGTGCCAATAATGCTCACACTTGTATGGAGGTTTCCCATGGATTGCCCCTGCTGCCCCGAAGCCCACGCGTTTGCCAACCGGCCGCGAACGCCCGTCTCCCTCTGGGGACCGGTCGCGATCATCGCGCTGGTCCTGGGTGCGGCGACGGTCGCCAGCGCCCTCACCACACCCGATGCGCGCGACATGAAGCAGCGCGTCGTGCCGACGAACGGGAGGGCCCTGTGAGCACTTGCCGCGAGATGACGCTTCGGGACGGCGAGATCCTCAGTCTTTCGCATGCGCGGGGCCGGGAGATCACGGTGCTCGCCGGCCGCCTCTGGATCACGGAGGAGGCCTCCAACGACGACGTGTGGCTCGAAGCCGGCCAGCACGCCAATCTTTCCGGCGACGGCCTCGCGGTGATCGAATCCGTCGGCGCGTCCTGCGTGGAGATCCATTGATGAAGAAGACGCCCGCGCTGCTGCTGATCGACATCCAGAACGACTACTTCCCCGGCGGCCTGATGGCGCTGGAGGGCATGGAAGCGGCCGCGGACAAGGCGGCGCAGCTCCTCGCGGAATTCCGCGCGCGCGACTGGCCGCGCTTCCACATCCAGCACGTGTCCACGAAGGCGGGCGCGACGTTCTTCCTGCCCGGCTCGGCCGGCGTGGAGATCCACCCGTCCGTGCAGCCCGCCGACGAGGAGCCGGTGGTGATGAAGCATTTCCCCAATGCGTTTCGCGACACCATGCTCTTCGACGAGCTGTGGCAGTGCAACGCGCGGGAGCTGGTGATCTGCGGTGCGATGAGCAACATGTGCATCGACGCGGCCACGCGGCATGCCGTGGACTTCGGCCTGCCGTCCACCGTGATCCACGATGCGTGCGCCGCCCGGACGCTCACGTTCAACGGCCGCACGGTTCCCGCCGCCGACGTGCATGCGTCGTTCATGGCCGCGCTCACCGTCTACGCCCGCGTCACGACGCTCGAGGAATGGAAGCGCTCCCTGGAAGCCTCGAAGCTCGCCGCATAGGCGCGGAGTAATATCCTCCCGACACTTCCGGGAGGTCCCATGGGTTTCCTCACGCAGGACGAGATCGACGCGCTGGCCCCGGCGGAATCGTCGCTGTTCCGCTCGCCGATCCCGGTGCAAAGCGTTTCCTCCGACGAGTTCGAGCCGTCGCGGCAAAGCGCCAAGCAGCGCGAGTTCGAGGCGCGCGTGAAGGCGATCGGCTCCGAGCTCGCGAAGCACCAGGGCATGAGCCGCCGGCGCTTCTTCACCACCGCGGGCGGCATGGCGGCGGCCTTCGTCGCGATGAACGACACGCACGGGCCGTTCTACGCGGTCTCGCGCGCCGAGGCCGCCACGCCCGAGATGGCGCAGGCGCGGGCCGACACACTGAAGGACCAGTTCGTGATGGACATGCACACGCATTTCCTTCGCGACGACACGCGCATCATGACCTTCGTGCGCCAGCGCGAGGCCGTGGGCAAGGCCGGCTGGAACCCGGCGCTGGCCGGCAAGCCGCAGACGATCGAGGACCTGAAGTTCGCCAACTACTTCAAGGAGATCTTCCTCGACAGCGACACGAAGGTCGCGTGCATCAGCGGCTCGTACTCGGAGGATCCCCGCGATTCCTTCCTCACCAACGAGATGAAGTTCGACGCGCGCGCCCGCGTGAACAAGGAGGCGGGCACGAAGCGCATGTTCTCGCACGCCATCTTCACGCCCGGGCAGGACGGCTGGCTGGAGCGCGCCGAGCGCGAGATGGAAACGCTCAAGCCCGATTCGTGGAAGTGCTACACGATCGGCGACAACACCAACAAGCACCTCGCGAAGCATCCGTTCCGCCTCGACGACGAGAAGCTCCTCTACCCGTTCTACGAGCGCCTGGTGAAGTGGAGCAAGGACAACCCGGGCCTTCGCAACGTGTGCGTGCACAAGGGGCTCTTCCCGCCGTCGATCGAGAAGCAGTACCCGCACCTCTTGGGCTACGCCACGGTCGCGGACGTGGGCAAGGCCGCGAAGGACTGGCCGCAGCTGAACTTCATGATCTACCACTCGGCGTATCGCTTCCCGGGCGGCGGCACGGCGGAGGATGCGTGGGCGCAGCTCCAGCGCACCGGGCGCATCGAGTGGGTGAACGACTTGGCCGACATCCCCGCGCAATACGGCGTGAGCAACGTCTACGCGGACCTGGGCCAGATCTTCGCGCAGAGCACGATGGCCGATCCGCGCGTGTGCGCCTTCCTCATGGGCTCGCTGGTGAAGGGGCTGGGCGCGGATCACGTCGTCTGGGGCACGGACGCGATCTGGACCGGCTCGCCGCAATGGCAGATCGAGGCGCTGCGCCGGTTGGAGATTCCAGAAGACATGCGCAAGCGCTACGGCTTCGCGCCGCTGGGTGCGGCCGACGGTCCGGTGAAGCGCGCCATCCTCGGCGACACCAACGCGCGGCTCTATGCCTTCACGCCGAAGCAGCGCACGGCGCTCGCCGACGACCGCGTCGCGTACTTCCGCAACGTCTATGAGCGCGAGGGCGGCGCCCGGACCAACCTCGCGTACGGATACACCCGCAAAGGAGCCTGACCCGATGGTGCTCACCGTCTTCCGCAACCGCCTGCGTCCCGATGCCGGAGAGGAGTACGGCACGACGCTCGAACGCATGCTCGAGATCGTCCGGTCGATGCCCGGCTACATCCAGCACAAGGTCTACATCGCGGGCGACGGCGAGCGCTGCACGATCGTCGAGTTCGACACCGAGGAGCACCAGCGCGCGTGGTCCACGCACGCCGAGCACATCCAGGCGAAGCAGAAGGGCCGCGAGAGCTACTACAGCGAGTACCACCTGCAGGTGTGCACGGTGCTGCGCGACACGCGCTTCCCCAAGGCGTGAGCCGCTCCTGAAGACCGTCGGCATCGTCGGGACCGGGGCGATGGGCCTCGGCGTGGTCCGTGCGCTGCTCGGCAAGGGCTTCACCGTTCGCGCGCACGACATCGTGGCCGCGCGGCAGGCGATGGCCGTGGAGCTCGGTGCGGTTGGGTGTGCCAGTGCTGCCGAGGCTGCGCGCTCGTCTTCAGTCGTCATCACGCTCGTCGTGGATGCCACGCAAACACGCGACGCGCTCTTCGGGAAGGGCGGCGTGCGCGAGGGCCTCATGGCCGGCGCCGTGGTGATGATGTGCAGCACGATCGCCCCCGCGGATGCCGAATCGATCGCGGCGGAGCTGGCGGGCACACCGATGCTCGATGCTCCCATCTCCGGCGGCCCCGCACGCGCGCACGCCGGAACACTCTCCGTGATGGCTGCCGGCAGCGAGCCCGCGTTTGCAGCGTGCGAGGCCGTGCTGGCCGCGATGTCGGCGAAGTGCTTCCGGGTGAGCATGCGGCCCGGCGATGGCTCGCGCATGAAAGTCGTCAACAACATGCTCGCGGCCGCGAACCTCGCCGCGGGGTGCGAGGCGATGGCGCTCGCCGAGAAGCTGGGCCTCGATGCGAAGCAGGTGCGCGACGTCGTCAACGCCAGCTCGGGTGGCAGCTGGATCTTCACAGACCGCATGGCCCGCGCGCTCGAGGGCGACTTCACGCCGCACGCCGCCGCGCGAGTGCTCACCAAGGACGTCGGCCTCTTCACCGACGTCGCACGCAGCCTCGGCCTCGAAACTCCGATGGCCGATTGCGCACGCGAGATCTTCCTCGACACCGTGCGTCGCGGTTACGCCGAGGAAGACGACGCGGCCGTCCTCAAGCGTTACCGGGACCTCTACGAAAATTAGCGGGAATTAGGGTCAGACCACCATTTCTCCAGGCGTGTGAAATTGAAATGGTGGTCTGACCCTAATTCTTGGCACGTCACTTGCAGCTCTACCGGAGGGAAATCATTCACCTTCGGAAGGAGTGCACCATGCGTCAGCAACGGCCTACGACCCTCATTCTCGCAGTCTCACTCGCGTTGTTCGCGAATGCCGCGCTCGCGCAACGCGCCACCACTGGCGGCGGAGCACGTGTCGGAGGCGGGACCGCAGCGGTGGCCGCCCCCGGGGCAGCCGCCAACGCGGCCACGAACGCAAACGCATCGACGAGTGCAAACGCCTCGACGAACGCAAACACGGGCACGCAAGGCTCGTCCACCGGGATCGTCGCCAACACGAGCGGCGGCAACCAGGTTGTGTTCGGCGTTCCCGCGAACGGCACGCAGGGCAGCAACACCGGCAACGGCACGAATCCGCAGCCGAACCTGACCCAGGGCCAGACCACGGGCACGTCGAATGGAACGACGACCGGCACCTCGAACGGCTCGACGACGGGCACCTCGAATGGCAGCACCTCCCCGGGCGTCGTGCCCTCGGGCGTTGCGAACCTGCAGGCGCGGCTCTTCGACTCCAACGGCAACATGCTCACGGACGCCAACGGCCGTGCGCTGCTGACCGATGGCGTGAGCGTGATCGGCGTCGGGCCCGCGGGCGTGGGCTTCGATGGGGCCACGATCGGCGTCGATCCCAGCCAGGTGGTCGTGGCGAACGCCATGCTCGCGCCGACCACGGTGACCGGCACCACGGCGATCACCCCGGAGCTGGATCGCGCGACGCGCAAGGAGCTCAGCAAGGCCAGGCAGGCCTCGCGCAGCAACAAGCAGCTCCTGACGAGTATCGCGCCGCGGACCAACGTCGACCGCACCGACCAGATGGCCGACGACCCGCTGCCCGTTCGCTACTAAGAAGGATTTTCGCGCCGGCGGAAAGATGTTCCACGCGCCCGCCGGCGCGACTTCGCGGAGTCCTACGGATCGAGCCGGGCGCGAACGAGATTCGCGAGCTGTTCCACGCGGGAATCCCGGATGCCGTGCTCGCGAAGCGTCTCGGTGGTCTTGAAGAGATAGTCGTGCGCGGGTCCGTAACGGCCCTTGGCACTTGCAAGCGCGTTGACCATCACGTCGGTCGGCAGCTCACCGGAGTAGCCCGAGCATTCGCGGTTCACCGTGAAGGCGAGGGCATTCACCCGCTCCGCGCCGACGACACAGTTGAGCCACTTCGGGCAATACGAGCCGTACGACATCTCGCGCTTCCAGATGCCGTGCATCTCCTCTTGCACGCGATCCGGGGCGATGCCGTAGACCAGGCCCCTGCAACTGCCGCCGCGCTCCAGCGTGAGCACGAGGCCGGGGTTGTCGGGAGTGCCGCGGTTCAGGCGCGACCACACGCGGAACGAGCGGTGATAGCCGCGGATGGTCGCGACGTGCCTCGCGTCCCACGAGAAGCTCGGATTCCACATCAGCGAGCCGTACGCGAAGATCCAGAAGGGAGTGCCGCGCTTCCAGGGGCCGAGCGCCTCGCGAAGCGAAGCGAGGAGCTCCGTGGGCGTGAGCGGGTCGGCGGGCTTCGGCCCGTACGACAGCGCTACGGCGCGAGACGGCGAATTCGCCATTCACTTCCTTCGCGCGTGTACGCGACGCGGTCGTGCATCCGGCTGGGCCGACCCTGCCAGAACTCGTACGCATCGGGAACGACCCGATAGCCGCCCCAATGCGCCGGGCGTTCCGGCGAGAGGCCGTGCTCGTCCTCGAGCTCGCTCCAGCGCTTCTCCAGCCACGCGCGATTCTCGATGGCCTCGCTCTGCGGGCTTGCGAGCGCCCCGATGCGCGAGCCGAGCGGGCGCCTGTTGAAGTACGCGTCGGAATCCGCGGCGCTCACTTTCACGACCTGCCCCTCGATGCGCACCTGGCGCTCGAGCTCCTTCCACAGGAACGTGAGCGCGGCGTACGGGTGCGCCGCCAGGTCGTGGCCCTTGCGGCTTTGGTAGTTGGTGAAGAACGCGAGACCCTCGGGCTCGGCACCTTTCAGCAGCACGATGCGACCCGCGGGACGCCCGCGCTCGTCCACGGTGGAGAGCGTCATCGCCGTGGGCTCGGGGAGTTGCGCGGTGAGCGCTTCGGAGAGCCACGCGAGGAATTGCGCGAGCGGATCGCGCTCGACGGCGGCTTCGTCGAGCGTCTTCAGCGCATAGTCCTTGCGAAGGTCCGCGAGGTTCATGGGTAGTTCGAGACCTCGACCAGGTTGCCGTCGGGGTCGCGGAAGTAGACGGATTGGATCGGTCCCGTGGCGCCGGTCTTCTCCACCGGCCCCATGATGATCGCGACACCCTGGGCCTTCAGGTGCGCTTGCACGTCGGCCAGCGGCGTGAGCGTGATGAGGCAGAGATCGATCGCGCCCGGACCCGGCTTGAGCGCCTTGGGCTCGAACTCGCGCCCCGCCTGGTGGAGGTTGAATTTCTGCCGCCCGAACGCGAGCCCGCGGCGCCCGCCCGCGAACGTGACGGGCTCCATGCCCAGGACCTGCTGGTAGAACGCGACCGTGCGCTCCACGTCGTGGCACGTGAGGACGATATGGTCGATGCGGTCGATACTGAACATGGCGTGGGCCTGGGTCCGATTTTCGCTAAGCTAACCGTCATTCTACGAAAAACGGGCCCAAGACCCCAATCGGAGGCAATTCGATGGATACGATCCCCAGCGTGAAGGAGCAGGTTTCGGCCGCCGAATGGGCGGTGCGGACGGATCTCGCCGCCGCCTACCGCCTGGTGGCGCACTTCGGATGGGACGACCTGGTCTTCACCCACCTGTCGGCGCGCATCCCCGGCCCCGAGCACCATTTCCTCATCAACCCGTACGGCATGCTCTTCGAGGAGATCACGGCCTCGAGCCTGGTGAAGATCGACCTCGCCGGCAAGAAGGTGATGGCCTCGCCGTTCGACATCAACCCCGCGGGCTTCACCATCCACTCCGCGGTGCACGAGGCGCGCGAGGATGCGCAGTGCGTGATGCACCTGCACACGGTCGACGGCGTCGCGGTGTCGTGCCAGAAGGAAGGGCTGCGCGCGATCTCGCAGCAGTCGCTCTTCCCGCTCTCCAACCTGTCGTACCACGGCTACGAGGGACTCGCGCTCAATCCCGAGGAGAAGGTACGCCTCGTGAACGACCTCGGCCGCAACCACTTCATGATCCTGCGCAACCACGGCCTGCTCACGTGCGCGCCGAACGTCGCCGATGCGTTCCTCAACATGTACATCCTGCAGAAGGCTTGCGAGGTGCAGATCCGGGCCCAGGCGGGTGGCGGGGATTTGATTCCGGTGCCCACGCCGATCATCGAGGGCATCCGCAAGAGCGCGGATATCGTCATGAAGCAGTCAGGCGGGATGATTGCCTGGCCGGCGTTACTGCGGATGCTTGATCGCAACAACGCCGGCTGGAGGCATTGAACGCGGGTTATTGAAGGGCGAGGAGGGGGAGGAAAGGCGGAGGATAGGGAGGAAACCTTCTTTCACCGTGACTGGCCTTCTCTCCACTTCGCGATCCCGCTATCTTTTCCTCTCCACCCTCCGCTTTTCCTCCCCATCCTCCCCCATAAAAACGGCGTCTCTCTTTCACGTCCTACCTTCCATAGAGATCCAGAATGTCCCTCGATCCGAAAATCGTCGCCACGCTTTCCAAGGTCACCACCGCCACCCTCACGACGCTGCTGCTGAAGAAGGGCCTTCGCAATGTCTGGATGCGCGGCACGCGCCCCATTCGCGCGGGGCAGCCGCGTCTCGTGGGCAAGGCATTCACGCTGCGCTTCGTGCCCGCGCGGGAAGACCTCGCGACGCCGGAATCGTGGTCGAAACCAATCTCCACGCGCGGCGCGATCGAGGCGATGCCGGAGGGCTGCATCGTGGTGGCCGACGCGATGGGCACGACGGATGCGGGCATCTTCGGCGACATCCTCTGCGCGCGCATGGCGAAGAAGGGCGTGGCCGGGCTCATCACCGATGGCGTGGTGCGCGACATGGCGGGCGTCCTTTCGACCGGCCTGCCGGTGTGGTGCCAGGGCGCAGCGGCACCGCCTTCCGTGGCGGGCCTCACGTTCGTGAACTGGCAGGAGCCGATCGGCTGCGGCGGCGTCGCGGTTTTCCCGGACGACGTCGTGGTGGTCGACGACGACGGCGCGGTGCTGATCCCCGCGGCATTCGTGGACGACATGGTCGCCAACGCTCCGGAGCAGGAGCGGATGGAAGGCTGGATCATGGAAGAAGTCGGGAAGGGGGTTGCCCTTCCCGGCCTCTATCCGATGAACGCCGAGACCAAGGCGCGCTACGAAGCGACGAAGAAGAAATAGGCCCCCGCTTTCGCGAGGGTGACGTTCATCGCTTCGTCGTCCCCGCGAAGGCGGGGACCCGGCTACAGCGACCGCAGGAAGTTCAGCACGTCCTGCTTCAGGCGCTCCGGCATGTCGTTGAAGTCGTTCACCACCTGGTTGGCTTCGGAGGCGTTGCCGTCGCGCGAGCTGCCGCTGCGGTGCGCGGCGACCGCTTCCAGCAGGTCGTTCGTCCGGCCGTCATGCAGGAAGAAGATCCGCTGTCCCAGCCCCCAGAGCGGAGCGGTACGGAACTCGGACCCCGTCGCCGCGCCTTGCGAAACGCCATCCGCCAGCCCCGGCCCCATGTCGTGCAGCAGCAGGTCGGAGAACAGGTTGGCGTTCTTGTTGCGCAGCGCCGCGACGCCGGAATTGGCCGTCTTCAGGCTCGCCGTGTGGCACAGCGCGCAGCCGACGTTCGAGAACGCATCGCGGCCGCGGCCGATGGAGTCCGCCCCGCCCGGCGTGCTGGCCGAGGGCGTGGGGGGCGCCAGGAACCGCTGGAACACCGCGAACTTCTCGATCGCGCCGACGGCATCGAGTGGCACGACGGACTCCGTGTTGATGATGTCGTTCGGCACCGTCGCGAACTGGCACGACGCCGACTGGTCACGCTCCACCTGGAAGAGCTCGGTGGTGATGCCCATCTCGACGTTGTAGGCCTCGCCCGCGAACAGCAGGAGCGACTGGTTCTGCGCCTTCCAGCCGAAGCGCGAAATGGTGCCGTCGTTGCCGTTGCGATTCACCTTCCCCCTGATGCCTCGCGAGCGTTTCGCATCGGAGTTTGAAGACCGGTTCGCGAGGATCGCCGAGTCGGGAATCTGCTCCATCAACCCGGCGCCGAACACCGGCGTGGGAATCCGGAAGCTCACGTTGCGGTTGCGTACCGCCGCCTCGAAGTCCGGTTGTGCGAGGCGGCAACCGGGTGCGGCGGGACTGCCCGCGATCGTGAACAGCGCATGCACGCCGCCGTCGGGCGATCCGTCGGGGTTCTTCAGGAAACGCGCTTCACGGATGGGTCCGCTGGCGCTGAGGAACGATGGAATGCGATTGGTCATACCGCGGCTGCTCGCAAACGCAACCTGCGGATTGACCGCGGGACTGGTGCCTCCGATGGCTGGTTGCGAGTGGCACCCGCCGCAGCCATCGAGGTTCATCGTGGGGCCGAGCCCTTCGTCGATCTCCTCGACTTCCGAGAAATCGAGCTTGCCTGAGTTGAAGAAATCGATCTCCTTCGCCGTGAGTCCGGTGAGAGGCGCTCCCGCGCCTGCGGGCCCGCTCCGCACGCCGGGATCGCGCGCGCGGAAAGTATTGGAGATCGTTTGGGGAGAAGCGATGTCGGAATAGAACATCGCCGTACCGAGCACTGCAACCGCGGGGATGACTAACGATAGCTTCCTCATGAGGTGGCGCTCCCTCTTCTGGTGTATGTGCGCCGTGGATTCCGGTTTCTTGTGGGTGGGTTAGCACGCATCACGCGTGCCACTTCGCCATTGCGCATGGATTCAACGGGTTGAATTGCGAACGGCAATGCCATTCGTCGTGCGCGAGCGACAGCGAAATATCGCCTGCGCGCTATGGCGTTGAATACGTGGAGAACAATGCGTCGCTGGAACGTGACGCTAAAGGGCGAGTTCTTCCCTGCGCAGCGTGAACACGTAGCCCGCACCGCTGCTCGTTTCCGGCCACTTGAACGGCAGCCGCGGGAAAGCGCGCTCGAGCGCCTTGCGGTTGTGTCCGATTTCGACCACCAGCATTCCGCCGGGATTCAGGTGCGCCGCCGCCTCGCGCAGGATGGTGCGCGTGTGGTCGAGGCCGTCGCGGCCGCTCGCCAGTGCGAGCGTGGGCTCCGCGCGGTATTCGGCCGGCAGCTTCTTCATCGAAGAAGCCTTCACGTACGGCGGGTTCGAGAGGATGAGGTCGTAGGTCCGCTCGCCCAGCGCCGCGAAAAGATCGGAACGCACGAGGCCGATGCGCCGCGCGAGCCCGTAGTCGAGGATGTTGCGCTTGGCGACGTCGAGCGCGTCCTGCGAGAGGTCGGCCCCATCCACCTTCGCGCCCGGGAACATGAGCGCGGCGAGGATCGCGAGGCAGCCGGAGCCGGTGCAGAGGTCGAGCACGGAGCCCACCGACTCGCGGTTCGGGTGGCCGAAGAACGTCGGCAGCTCGTCCCAGCGGCGCGGCTGCATCCACTCCGCGATGAAGGAGCGCGGCACGATCACGCGCTCGTCCACGTAGAAGCGGTGCTCGCCCAGCCACGCCTCCTTCAGCAGGTACGCCGCGGGCTTGCGCGTGGCGATGCGCCGCTCCACGAGCGCGCGGAAGGACTTCACCTTCGCGACCGTCGGCGTGTCGGGCAGGTGCTCGTTCAGCGAGTCGAGCGGCAGGCGAAGCGAATGCAGCAACAGCCACACCGCCTCGTCGAGGACATTGGTGGTCCCGTGGCCGAAGGAGACGTCCGCCTTCTCCAGGCGCGCGACCGCCTCGTCGAGGAGCTCGCTGACCGTCACAGGAGCAGGCCTTCGAGGGACCGGCGATAGACCTCGGCGAGGGGCTCGATCTCTTCCAGCGCCACCGCCTCGTTCACCTTGTGGATCGAGCGGTTCACCGGGCCGAACTCCACCACCTGCGGGCAGATGTCGATGATGAAGCGTCCGTCGGACGTGCCGCCGGTGCAGTTGATCTCCGGCGTCACGCCCGAGACCTGCTTCACCACGCTCGTGAGCGTGTCCACGAGGCGCCCGCGCTTGGTGAGGAAGGGCTTGCCGCCCAAGATCCACTCGAGGCCGTAGTCGAGGCCGTGGCGGTCGAGGATCTGCTTCACGCGCGCCTGGAGGCCCTCCGGCGTGCTCTCCGTGGAGAAGCGGAAGTTGAAGTCGATGCGCACCTGGCCCGGGATGATGTTCTGCGCGCCGGTGCCGGCGTGGATGTTGGAGACCTGGAATGTGGTGGGCGGGAAGTGCGCGTTGCCCTTGTCCCATTCCGTGGCCACGAGCTCCGCGATCGCGGGCGCGGCGAGGTGGACGGGATTCTTCGCGCGGTGCGGATAGGCGACGTGGCCCTGGATCCCCTCCACCGCGAGCTTGCCGGTGAGCGTGCCGCGCCGGCCGTTCTTGATCGTGTCGCCGAAGACTTGCGAGGACGAAGGCTCGCCCACGATGCAGTAGTCGATCGTCTCGCCGCGGCGCTTCAGCTCCTCCACGACGCGCACGGTGCCATCGACGGCCGGGCCTTCCTCGTCGGAGGTGATGAGCAGCGCCACCGAGCCGGGATGCGCCGGATGGTCGCGGACGAAGCGCTCGGCGGCGGTCACGAAGGCGGCGATGGCGGTCTTCATGTCCGCGGCGCCGCGGCCGTAGAGCTTGCCCTCGCGGATCGTCGGCGCGAACGGATCGGAGTGCCACTTCTCGACCGGCCCGGACGGCACGACGTCTGTGTGTCCGGCGAGCACGACGAGCGGCCTCGCGGTTCCGTGGCGGATCCACAGGTTCGTGACGTCGCCATGCGCCATCACCTCGGGCTTGAAGCCGAGGGGGGCGAGGCGGTCGATCAGGAGTTGCTGGCAGCCTTCGTCGGCCGGTGTTACGGACTTACGCGCGATCAGCGCCTTGGCCAGCTCTAGCGTCTCGTTCTTCAAAAGGGATTTTTCCGGTCAGCAGTTGCCAGTACATCACCCAGTCGCCCAAGAGGCTGTAGCCGGGGTACTTGAAGGTCGCGGGGCGGTTCTTCTCGAACGCGAAGTGGCCGACCCAGGCGAAGCCGTAGCCCGCGACCGGCACCAGCGCGAAGATCCACATCCTGCCGGTGAAGAGCGCCGCCACGATCAACGCCAGCACCAGCGTGCTGCCGGCGAAGTGGAGCTTGCGGCACGTGGGGTTGCGGTGCTCGGAGAGGTAGTAGGGGTAGAACTCCCGGAAGGTGGCGTAGGCCATGGTCATGCGGTCGGCGAGGTGCCGTCGCTGCGGCGCGCGACGGTGGGGCCCACGCGGTCTTCGATGTAGCGGCGCAGCTCCGGCTTGGCGCCGAAGAGGAAGAAGGCTTCGGCGAGCACGAAGAGCGGTCCGATCAGGAGCTGCTTCACGTCATCGTAGAAGGCGGGCTTCATGCCCTCGAAGTAGTGGCCCCAGTACTGCAGGGCCCAGCCGACGACGAAGATGCCGAGCGCCCAGCCGAGCGATTGCGGGATGCTCTCGCGCGCCGTGATCTCGCTCGCCCCGGCGCACATCAGGAGCAGGATGACGGCCATCGTGATGCCGAGCATCTTGTCCAGCGCGACGTAGTAGACGATCGCCGCCGCGGTCGTCAACACCGCGAGCGGAACGACGATGGAGCCGAACGGGAAGGTCACCGTGTTCAGCGCCAGCACCACCGAGAACACGATCAGCGGCACGCCGACGAAATGCGTGGCGATATTGCGACGGTCGCGGTGGTAGGCGGCGTATTGGGTGAGGGTCTCGTGGATCGATTGCATGGCGTCAGCTCCGGCAGTTTGGCGGCAGGAACCTCGATTTGATGCCGCCGGGCGAGCAGGTCCAGGTGACGGGGTTCGCCGCGTCCGCGGTGAACAGCACCTCGCCTTCGCCGACGGAGGGCGGCATGCCCCTGGGCATCACGCCGATGACGACCTTCGGGCCTTGCACCGAGAGGCGTGTCGCGCCCACGTTAGGCGACATGGGTTGGACGAAGCCCGCCTCCTCGAGGGTGGCGGGGAGCTTGCCGTTCTTCGCGTGGAACTGCTGCACCGCGGACTTCGCGGCGTTGCCGGTGGCGACCACTTCCACCATCTTCGAACGCGACAAGTAGTCCTGGTAGGCGGGAATCGAGATCGCCGCGACGATGCCGCCCCACATCGGAAGCGGGCCCAGCAGCACGATCATCACCCACACGCCCCAGGTGAGCTTCATGGTGCCGCTGCCGGCCGCGGCTTCCTCCGGCGACGCATCCTTCCGGACGACCAGGGTGCTGGCCATCATGTCGTGCAGGGCCTGCTTGCGCTCGGTGAAGGCGGCCATGACGAAGCCGACCAGCAGCAGGACCGCGGAGACCCAGGCGGCGAAGTGGCGGCCCGTGGCGCGCAGGAAGCTGATGCGCTCGCCTTCGAGATCCGTCACCTTGATGCCGAAGGCCATCTTCCCGAGCGTCGCCTGGCGGCTGCTGCTGTGCATCAGCGAGTAGTAGAGCCAGGCGAGGGCGATGCCCACGAGCGTGGCCAGGAGGTCGAACCCCGGCTTCATCGTCACCAGGCCGAACGTGATCGCGAACGAGATGACGTTCACCAGCACCGCGTCGAGCCAGTAGGCGGAGAAGCGCCGCCAGAAGCCGGCGTAGATCGCTTCGCCCGAGTCCTCGGCGGCGAGCCGGGCCTTCGGCGGATTCCAGGGCGATGCGGTGGTGGTGCTCACGGCGCGCGAGCCCGGCCTCAGCCGAACTTCTCTTCGGTCTCTTCGGTGATCTTGAAGCCGCCGAAGCCGCCGGCGGAGGTCATCGAAGGCTGCTTCGCCTTCTCGCTCGCCATCGGCATGATCCCGGAGTTGCCGAGCAGCAGCCCGAGGTTGGTGGCCGAATCGGCGTTCATGAGCGCTTCCTCGGTGGAGATCTTGCCGCTGCGCACCAGGCGGAAGAGATCCTGCTCGAAGGTCTGCGAGCCGGGCGACATGGACTTCTCCATCGCCTCCTTCACTTCGCCCACTTCGCCTTTCTCGATCTGCTCCTGCATGTTGCGGGTGTTGAGCAGCACTTCGACGGCCGGCGTGCGGCCGCCCTCGATCGTCTTCACCAGGCGCTGCGAGATGATCGCCTTCAGCGACACGGCGAGATCCTGCAGCAGCATGGGGCGTACTTCCAGCGGGAAGAAGCTGATCACGCGGTTCATGGCCTGGTAGGCGTTGTTCGCGTGCAGCGTGGACAGGCACAGGTGGCCGGAGAGCGCGTACGTGAGGGCCATGCGCATCGTTTCCTGGTCGCGGATCTCGCCGATCAGGATGATGTCCGGCGCCTGGCGCATCGCATTGCGCAGCGCCTCGTGGAAGGCGAGCGTGTCGTTGCCGACTTCACGCTGGTTGAAGATGGCCTTCTTGGGCGTGAAGACGTATTCGATCGGGTCCTCGATCGTGAGGATGTGGCCGGGCCCCTGGTTGTTGCGGAAGTCGAGCATCGAGGCGAGCGTGGTCGACTTGCCGGACCCGGTGGCGCCGACCACGAGGATCAGGCCGCGCTTTTCCATGATGAGCGAGGAGAGCACCGGCGGCAGGTTCAGGCTCGCCATGCTCGGGATGTCGCCCGTCACGAAGCGGATCACGACGGAGACGGCGCCCTTCTGCCAGAACATGTTGACGCGGAAGTTGCCGATGCCGGGCATGGGCTTCGCGAAGTTGAGCTCCCGGTCCTTCTCGAAGGTCTCGATCTGGCGCGGGGTGAGCATCTCGTACGCGATCTTCTTGCACTGCTCCCCGTCCATGGGCGCGGGGTTGACCGGCATGATCGTGCCGTTGATCTTGATGCTGAGCGGGGAACCCGCGGAGATGAAGATGTCCGACGCCTTCTTCTCGGACATCAGCTGCAGGAGCTTCTCGATGAACATGGAAAACGTGCCTCCGTGTAGACCCCTCTAGTCGCCGCGCAGCAGCTCGTTGATGCTTGTTTTTGCTCGCGTCTTGGCGTCGACCTGCTTCACGATCACCGCGCAATACAAACTATACCGTCCTTCGGGGTCGGGGAGGTTGCCGGAGACCACCACGCTCCCGGGGGGGATTTTGCCGTAGCTGACCTCGCCCGTCGCGCGGTTGTAGATCTTCGTGCTCTGCCCGATGTAGACCCCCATCGAGATCACCGAGCCCTCGCCGACGATCACGCCCTCGACCACCTCGCTGCGGGCGCCGACGAAGCAGTTGTCCTCGATGATCGTGGGGTTGGCCTGGAGGGGCTCCAGCACGCCGCCGATGCCCACGCCCCCGGAAAGGTGCACGCCCTTGCCGATCTGGGCGCACGAGCCCACGGTGGCCCAGGTGTCGACCATCGTGCCCTCGTCCACGTAGGCGCCGATGTTCACGTACGAAGGCATGAGCACCACGTTCTTCGCGATGAAGGCGCCGTGGCGCACCGCGGCGGGCGGCACGACGCGGTAGCCGCCGGCGGCGAAGTCGGCCTGCGTGTAGCGGGCGAACTTCGAATCGACCTTGTCGAAATAGTGGGCGTAGCCGCCCTGCATGATCTCGTTGTCGCGCAGGCGGAAGGAGAGCAGCACGGCCTTCTTCACCCACTGGTGGGTGATCCACTCGCCGCCCTGCTTCTCGGAGACGCGGAGCTTGCCGGCATCCAGTTGCGCAATGACGGCTTCCACGGCCTTGCGCAGGTCCGCGGGGGCGTTGTCGGGGTTGAACTCGGCGCGCTTTTCCCACGCGCCATCGATGGCCTGCTGCAGGTCGGTCATTTCGGATTCCGGTGCTGGACGTTGAAGGTCTGGAGCTCGAGCCCCGAGATCGAGAACTGCTGCTCGGAGAACGGGTGGGGGAAGGCGGCGCCGAGGCGCGCTCGCGCTCCCGGGGTGAGGAGGATCTCGCCGGCGCGAGCGAGGTCCTCGCCCAGCTTGAAGGCCGTGTTCACGGTGTCGCCGAAGCAGCGGCAGCCGTCCACGAAGAGGAAGCGGCCGAAGTCGATGCCGATGGCCACCTCGATCATCTGGCCGCCGTCGGGCTTCATCTGCAGCTCGAAGGCGCGGTTCATGGCGATACCCGCATCGACGGCCTGCGGCACGTCCGGGAACACCGCCATGAGGTTGTCGGCGTGGAACTCGACCAGGGCCCCGCCGTGTGCATCGACGATGGGCTTGGTGATCACCTGCATGCGGCGGATCAAGCCGAGGTAGCTCAGGATGCCGCTCCGGCGCACGGTGAGCGAGAAGTGGCTCATGTCGAGCGCCATCACCGCGCGCTCCACGCCGAAGCGCTCCCAGATCTGGGCCTCGAGCGATTGACGCTCCGCCTCGCCCGCGTTGGGCAGGCGGTCGATGAGGGCGAAGAACTCGTCCCTCATCCGCGCGAGGCGACCGCCGCGGGCTTGCGCGCGCGGACGAACTGCGCGATGCGCTTGCCGGATTCGACGGCATCCTCGACCGTGGAGACGAGTGCGATGCGGATGAAGCCGCGGCCCGGGTTGGTGCCGTGGGCGTCGCGCGAGAGGTAGCTGCCGGGCAGCACCATGATGTGCGCCTCGGTGAAGAGGTCGCGCGCGAAGGCTTCGTCGTCGCCGCGCACGTCCGCCCAGAAGTAGAACGCGGCGTCGGGCATCGTGAGGGGCAGCACCGGATTCACGAGGTCGCGGAAGGCGGCGAACTTCTCGCGATAAAGGCGGCGGTTCTCCAGCACGTGCGCCTCGTCGCCCCACGCGGCGACGGAGGCCGACTGCACCGTGTTCGACATCGCGGTGCCGTGGTACGTGCGATAGAGCAGGAAGTCCTTGAGGATCGCGGCGTCGCCCGCGGCGAAGCCCGAGCGGAGGCCCGGCGCATTGGAACGCTTCGACAGCGAGCCCATGGCGACCAGGCGCGGGTAGCCCTCGCGGCCGAGCTGCTTCGCCACGGCGAGCGCGCCCACCGGCGGCTTCGACTCGTCGAAGTAGATCTCGCTGTAGCACTCGTCGGAGACGATCACGAAGCCGTGCTTGTCGGAGAGCTCGAAGAGCCGCTTCCATTCGGCGGCGGTCATCACGCGGCCGTTGGGATTGTTCGGCGAGCAGGCGAAGAGCAGCTTCGTGCGCTTCCACACGTCTTCGGGCACGGAGTCCCAGTCGGCGGCATGGTTCTGCGCCGCGAGGGAGTTCACGAAATACGGCTGGGCACCGCCCAACAGCGTGGCGCCCTCGTAGATCTGATAGAACGGATTCGGGCACACGACGTACGCGTTCTTGTCGGCCGGATCGAGCACCGCCTGCGCGATCGAGAAGATCGCCTCCCGGCTGCCGGTCACCGGGATCACCTGTGTTTCCGGATCGAGCGTGCCGAGGCCGTGGCGCTTCGCGATCCACTTAGCCATCGCTTCGCGCAGCTCCGGCAGCCCCTTCGACTGCGGGTAGCGGGCGAGGCCGCCGAGGTTCTTCGTGACCGCATCCTTCAGCAGCGCGGGCGTCGGATGCTGCGGCTCGCCGATGGACAGGTTGATGAGCGGCACGCCCTTCGGGGGCTCGAGGCCGGCGAGGTTGGTGCGGATGCGTTCGAAGGGGTAGGGCTTGAGGAGGCCGAGGCGGGGATTCATCTTTGAATTATAAATCTTTGCGGCCTGCGGCCGTGCTTGGGACCCCTTGAACCACGGAGGCACGGAGACACGGAGGGCCACGGAGGAATACTGGAATGAACATGAACTGGGTGCGGCGATGACTATTGCACGACAGTCGCCACTGCATTTCAAGAATTTCTCTGTGGCCCTCCGTGTCTCCGTGCCTCCGTGGTTCAAGGGGTCCCAAGCACGGCCGCAGGCCGCCAGGAAACTAGCCCCGAAAGAAATCGCGCACGCGGATAAACGGAAGTTTCAGCCACCAGCGGAACCCCCGCCGCCGGGAAAGCTCCCGGTCCTTCTCCTCAATCGCGCGGTCGCGCTGCGAGATCTCCCGATTGAGATCCGCCATCTCCACCAGCCGCCGCGTCAGCTCGTCGTTCACTTTCGCGAAGTCCTTCTGGAACGCGATCATCGAGAGGTTGCGGTCGCGCACCTCGTTGGCCAGGCGTTCGCCGTTGCGCACCGACGACTCGAGCATGCCCATCACCTTCACGTAGTCGCGGTGCACCCAGTCGTCGCGGTCGGAGAGCACCGAGAGGGCGCCCGGCGTGGCGGCGACGGAGGCCGCGTCGCGGCTCGCGGCGACGATGAAGTAGAGCGGATTGGAGACCGCATCCGAGGCTTCGGCCGGATTCGTCTCGTCGATCTCGATCACCTGGGCGGCGCTGCCGGCGACGGTCTCGGGGCTGATCACCGAGAAGAACGATGGCCGCTGGCCGTACCACGCGATGTGCGGGAAGTGCGTGCCCACGAGCTGCGCCAGCTCCGCGCGGTAGAGCTCCTTCACGTGGAATTCGTTGTGGTAGTCGCGCTTGTCGGTGTATTCGAGCTTGTTAGGGCAGGACATCAGCAGCACGCCGCCGGGCTTCAACACGCGCGCGAGCTCGGCCAGGAACTCCTTCTGCTCGGTGATGTGCTCGACCGTCTCGAAGGAGATGGCGAGATCCACGCTGGCGTCGGCGAGCGGGATCCGCGTGCACGAGGCGCACTTGAACGTGGTGTTGGCGAGGCCTGCGTAGACGCGGTTCGCGTGGTCGATCGCCTGCTCGGAGATGTCCAAGCCGGTCACGTGCGCGGCGGTGCGCGCGAGCAGAGCGGAGCCGTAACCCTCGCCGCACGCGATATCGAGCACCACGCGGCCCGCGGCCCAGCGCGAGGCGAAGTGGTAGCGGTGCCAGTGCTCGATCCAGATCTCGCCTTTCGCGCCGGGCACGAAACGCTCGCCGGTGAAGGGGAGATCGGGTTCCTGGGGTGTCTCGGGTGCGTTCACCGGGCGATTATAGGATGCGGCGGCGGCGGAGGAAGCGGCCGACGGGGGCGCGCCAGCGCGCCACCCACGAGAGCGCGCGGTTGCCGCCCACGAAGCGGCGCAGGTCGTTGCGGGTCACCATCATCACCGCCTGGCTGCGCACGAAGGTATCGGCCATCTTGGAGATGTCGCGCGGCGAGAGCGTGATCAGCAGCGCCTCCTGCCGCCGCAGCGCGTCCGAATAGGCGTCGTCGAGGAGCGCCTGGCGCTGCGCCGCGGCACGCGCGCCCGCCGGCACGCGGTACTTCGACGTCGTCTTCTCGACCATCGCGAAGTCGTTCTCGAGCGTGTAGCGCGTCCAGAGGTTCCAGTCCTCGAGCTGGTCCATGTCCTCCGCGAAGCCGCCGTACTTCTCGAAGAGGCGCTTGCTGAACATCACCGCCTGGATCGGGAGGTAGTTGTGGTGCCAGAGGGTCAGCCGGTCGAACGGCTGCTTGTGGCGGGTCACGTGCATCAGCTCGTCGTAGGCGTCGTTGCCGTTGCCCGAGAACTCCGTGTGCGTCTCCCACGCGAGGCTGTAGGCGCCGGCGAGACCGGTGCGCGTCACGGTGTCGACCAGCACCTCCACATGGTCGGCGAAGAAGACGTCGTCATCGTCGAGGAAGTTGAGCCACTCCCCGGTCGCGGCACCCATCGCGGTGTTGCCCGCCCGCCCGCGCCCGACCCGGCGGCGCGTCGCCTGGTACTTCACGTCGAGGCGCTCCGCGAACTCGGCGGCCACCGCCTCGCCCGCATTGCCGCCGCCATCCTCCACGACGACGACCTCGAGGTTCGGGTAGGTCTGGTTGGCGCACGACGCGAGCGCCTCGCGCAGCATCGCCGGGCGATTCAGGGTGCGGATGAGGATGGAAACCTTCGGTCGAGGCGGCGCATTGCCGTCGCGCACCGAGCGGAACTCGAGGAACGCGCCGTCGCGATGCATCTCGAAGCCCCAGCCGACGAACTTCGGCCGGAAGGTCCGCGTGGGCTTCACGCGCGTGAAGGCGAAGTGCGGCGCGTGGTAGAGGAAACGGAAGCCCGTCTTCACCAGGCCCCAGCGCCGGCCGGGGAAGCTGTTCGGCGCGAGGATCTCCGCGAAGAGCATGGCGAGGCCCTGCGCCATGCGCGCGACACCGCCGAAGCGAAGCCGGATGCTCAGGCTGCCGAACACGCCGCCGAAGACCTGCTGCGGCTTCACCTCGTGCGCGCCCTTGTACGTCTGGTGGACGACGCCGGCGCGCGGCACGTAGCGCAGCTTCCATCCCAAGGCCCGCAATCGCCAGGAGAGGTCGACGTCCTCGGCGTACAGGAAGAAGCGCGGGTCGAACCCGCCGGCCTCGTCGTAGGCGACGCGGCGGAAGAGCGACGCCGCGCCGCTCACCCACGGCGGCTCGAGCGTGATGGGGTCGTATTCCTTCGGATGCTCGTAGGGGATCTGGCGCATCTCCCACGCGGCACATTGGCCGTCGCTGTCGCGATCCACCGCCGCGAGCAAGGCCTCGAGCGCTCCGGGCTCCAGCACGCAATCCTGGTTCACCACCAAGAGCCACGGCGCACGGCCGCGGGCTGCGTTGGCGTTGTGGCCGCGGCCGAAGCCGAGGTTGGTGGCGGAGTGCTGCACCTCGACGAAAGCGAATGCACCGCCCGCCTGCAGCTCGGGCAGCGCCTGGATGCGCGCGGCCGCAGCGGCGTCGGCGCTGTTGTCGTGGACGAGGACGTTCAGCCGGACGGCGGGCGAAACGGATTCGGCAAGGCTCGAGAAGAGCTGGTGCAGGAGCGCCAGGTCGGGATGGAACGTGACGACGCTGACGTCAATTTCGCGCATCGAGGATCTTCTTCAGCAGGAGCTTGCGGACGAACTCCGGGAGGAGGTCGAACGCGTCCTTGTGGATCTGCAGCTGCACGATCTGCTGGCCGAGGTCGCGGCGCTGGGCCACCTCGCCTTCGAGCTCGCCCTTCAGGCCCTCGATGTCGCGCTCGAGCTTCGCCATCCATTCGCGCGATTCGCGCTCGAAGGTCTCGGTGCGTGCGCGTTCGCCGTCGAGCGCGGCCTTCACCTGCGCGTACTCGTCGGCGAGGCGCACGAGCTCCTGGCGGAAGATCGAACCGTCGAGGTTGGCCGCGAGCAGCCGCTGCAGCGCCTCGCCGTCCGCGGCCTCGGGCGCCGCGGGGTCGATCGCGAAGCGGCGGTAGAAGGCGTCGAGGGAGCGGGCCATGTCGTCGAGCGCGGGGATGCGCGAGGGATCGGGACGGGAGAGCGCGGATTCTACCTCCGCGAGCCCCGAAGGACCGGTGTGCGCGAAGAGGTGGCGCAGCCGCGTGGCGACTTCGTGCGCGTCGAAGCCCGGTTGCAGCAACCAGCCGCAGGCGCAGTGGCGCACGCGCTCGGCGAGCGCGCCCAGCGGTGCTGCGAGCACGGGCAGCCCGGCCGCCCACGCATCCGAGAGCGCGTAGCTGAAGCTCTCCTCGACGCGATTGGGGAAAAGCACGAGCTGGGCCCCGTAGGCGCGAAGGAGCGCGCCTGTCTGCGCGTCGTCATAGGCGCCATGCACGAAGAGCCGCCCGGGCACGCGCCATCCCGGAAACAGCTGCCGGTCGAGATAGCCGATCACCACCACGCCAATGTCGGTTCCTTCGAGGTGCGCGGGCAGCTCCTCGAGGAGTTCACTGCCTTTGTGGGGACCGATCGCGCCCAGCACGGCGACCACATGACGCGGACGATGCGCGAGGAACTCGGCGCGCGCCTCGGCCTTTCCATCCACGGGCGGCGCCGAACCGTTGGGAACGACGGCAACTTCGAGATCGGGGATGTGCTGCCGCGCCTTCGCCGCCATGAACTCGGAGGGCGCGAGAACGGCGGCAGCGTCGCGAAGCTCGGCCGTGGTGCCGGCAAGCCATTCGGCATTCGGTGGCGCATCCGCCTCGACGTCGAAGGCATCGGGCCGCAGGAAGAGGACGTCGTGCAGGGTGACGATGCGCTTCACTCCGAGCGCTTTTGCCGCTTCCAGCGCCCGGGCCCGGGGCCGGGGGTGGCTGGAGTGAAGGTGCACGATACTCACGCGCTCGGCGCGCAGCGCGGCAGCCAGTGCTTTCGGATTTTCGTTGATGCGATGCGGATCCATGGTCGCGAATCGCTGCCCGGGTGTCTCGATCACCTCGGCCTTGTCGCCGACATGCCAGACCAGGTGACGTCCCGGCACAGCGCGCGCGATGTCTCGCAGATGGCGGTCTACGCCGCCGCCAAAGAGACTCGTGACGTGGAGGATCGTTGCGGGCAACGGACGAACCGAAGAAGTGATTCGCTATCATACGGTCGATGAAAGAACCGTTGCGCCGTGCATTGAGGCAAGCCAGCCACGTATTGCCCGCACGCTGGCGCTCGGACCTGATGGTGGCGCTCGGCATCGGTTATTTCCGTGCCGAGCCGTGGACGATCGAAACCATCGGTATCGATGACGACGGCCTGCGGGTGAGCGGATGGGTTCTTCCCCCGCTCGCGGGCCTTCCCGCTCGCTTCACATGGAACGACCGCCCCTTCGACGCAGTCGAATTTCCCATTGCCCGCGACGACGTCGGGCGGCATTTCCTCACGCGGGCGTATTCCGCCGCCTCGGGATTCGCGTGTCGCGTACGAGCGAGCCGGGCCGAGATTTTCGAGCGAGAGTTCCTGCGAATCGAGTATGGCTTTCACGGCAGGCCGAAGCCCTTCGCGGCAGCGAACGCGTGGTTCTTCGGCGATCCGGATCGCGACCCGCCCTTACCGGAGACCGAGCGGCTGGTCCGCGTGATCGGCCGGGACGATTCGTTCCAGTTCCGACTCGGCGGCGCGACGGACTTCAAGCGGATTTGCGCGATCGCCGCACGCCATGGAGCGCCGATCGGGCCAGGCAACCGTATTCTCGATTGGGGCGTGGGTTGCGGCCGGGTTGCTCGCTACCTCCAGCGGGTCGAGGGCGTGGAGGTGCATGGCGCGGATATCGACGCGGACAACGCCGATTGGTGCGCTCGCAACTTGCGTGGCGAGTACCGGTCAGTGCCGCTCATGCCGCCGACGGACTATCCCGATGGACACTTCGATCTGGTCTACGGGGTCTCAGTGTTCACGCATTTGTCGCAGCTCGCCCAAGACGCGTGGCTGCGCGAACTGGCACGCATCACGCGCCCAGGCGGCACAGTGATCGTGACCACGCACGGCGAGACGGCCATCGAATACGGTGGAGGAGGGCTCGAAGCGAATGCGTTGCGAAAGGAGCGCCTCCGCAAGGAAGGGTTCCTGGTGACGAGCGCCAACGACCAGATCGCCGCGGCCATCGGAAATTCCGACTACTACCTCAATGTCGATCACGCACCTTGGTATGTCCGGCGCCACTGGGGCCGCTTTCTCGAGGTGGTCGCCATGATTCCGGGCGCCATTGGCGTGCATGACGTCGTCGTGCTGCGCAACTCGCGCACGTCGATCCAATGAACGCTACCGCGGGACCGGCCTGGGCCCTCCTGGCGGGCGCCTCCCTCTGGGGAATCGTCTGGTACCCGTATCGCCTGCTCGCGCAGGCGGGCCTGGACGGCATCTGGTCGACCGCGATCACCTACGGCATCGCCGCCGTCGTCGGGGGCGCGATCTTCTTCCGGCATTGGCGCGGGATGCTCGCCTCGCCGTGGCTGGTGGCGGCGATGGGGCTGTCGATCGGATGGAGCAACCTCGCCTATGTCCTCGCGGTGCTGGAAGGCGAGGTCATGCGCGTGCTGCTGCTCTTCTACCTGGCGCCGCTGTGGACCGTGCCGATCGCCTGGCTGCTGCTGGACGAGCGCCTCGACCGCCGCGGCGTCTTCGCGATGACGCTCGCGTTCGGCGGCGCGGCGACGATGCTCTGGCGCCCGGAACTGGGATTCCCGTGGCCGGAGACGCGCGCGGATTGGCTGGCGGGCGTGGCCGGCTTCCTCTTCGCGCTCGGCAACGTGCTGGTGCGCAAGATCGACAACGTGTCGGACGCGGGCAAGTCGATCGCGATCTGGCTGGGCGTCACGATCGCGGCGGCGGTCCACATTCCGTGGAGCGACGCGACGTTGATGGATGCCGTCGCCGTGGCCGACTGGCCGATCGCCTGGGGCATCGGCCTGGCCCTCGTCGCGATGAGCCTCGCGATGCAGTACGGACTCTCGCGCCTGCCCGCGAACCGCGCGATCGTGATCCTTCTCTTCGAGCTGCCGGTCGCCGTGTTCGCCGCGTGGCTGCTCGCGGACGAGGTTCCGCGCGCCAAGGACTACCTGGGCGGCCTCTTCATCGTGGGGGCCACGCTCGTGACGACGCTCAGGCCGCGGAGCGCTCCGCCCGCCGAGCCGTAACCTCGCCGGTCACGGCATCGATCGCGTCGCCGGGGTTGGCGATGATCACTTTCGCGGAGGGCAGCGCCTTCTCCACCGCGGCCTTGAACTCCGGCCACGGCCGCGAGGTGACACCCATCATCGCGTGGAAGTGCTCGTGCGGCGGGTACAGCACGACCATCCTCGGCTTCAACGCGAGCGCCCCGCGCGCCACGTCGTCCATGAACGAGAGCTGCATGCCCGCGAGCAGCACGTCGGTGCGCACGCGCTTGCCGAGGTCCTGGATCTCGGCATCGGTCATCTTCGTGTTGAAGCCCTCGTTGTAGTTGAGGATCGTGAGGCCCGAGGGCAGCTCGACGTGGAAGCCGGTGTAGTCGGAGTAGAAGGGCGCGTTGGTGGCGGAGGACCAGGCCCACGAGAGCTGTGTGGCGTTGCCGTGGAACACGGCCTTGGTGAGCGCCTTCCACAGGTTGATGTCGCGGTGCTTCCAGTTGAAGGTGGTGATGCGGTAGCCCTTCACATCCGCGGGCGTGAAGGGTTGCATCGGGTGCAGCCGCTCGCGCGGCACCTTGTTGCGCCACGCCAGGTAGTCGCAGACCGCCTTGGTGCCCACCACGTCCGCGCCGCTGCGGGCCACCACCGACGGGATGTCGAGGTAGTGCTCCTCATGGCCATGCGTGGCGCACACCACGCTCGCGTTGGCGAAATCCTCCAGGCCGAACCACGAGGCGCCGCAGTAGTGGCGATAGAACGGGTCGAAGTAGAGCGTGCCCGGCTCGGCCTCGATGCCCAGGGCCGACCAGCCGTAGTAGCGGATGACGGGGTTCATGTCGTGGCGGGTCCTTTCCCGAACCAGTGGGTGTAGGCGGAGCGTTGGTCCACCTGCACCTCGTTGTGCCAGTACATCACGCGCTTCGCCCAGGCCTTCTGCGACTCCACCACCTTCGCGAAGAGCGGGTTGGTCGCGGAGTGCTTGGCAATCACCTTGTCCCAGGCCTTGAGCTGGGCGTCGAGGATGGGCTTCGGCGTGCGGTAGATGCTCACCTTCTGCAGGGCCTTCAGCTCGAGGAAGTCCTGCGACATGCGGTGCATGCTCTTCCACTCCATGTCGGCGCTGGCGGCGTGGCTCGCCATCTTGAGCACCACCTTGAGGTCGTCGGGCAGCGACTCGTATCTCTTCTTGTTGATCATGATCTCGCAGAAATTATTCGACATGTGGTAGCTCTGCTGCAGGTAGAACTTGGCCACGTCGGCGAAGCCCATCACGCGGTCGTCCGAGGCGCTGGCGAATTCCGCGCCGTCGAGGAGCCCGCGGTCCAACGCCGGGACGATGTCCCCGGGCGCCATCTGCACGGTGGACATGCCGAGCTCGTTGAACATCTCGACGGCGAGGCCCGCGGTGCGGAACTTGAGGCCCTTCAGGTCCGCCACGGAGCGGATCGGTTTCTTGAACCAGCCCATGGGCTCGCACGGTACGGGACCGTAGAGGAGGCTCACGATGTCGAGCTGCGCGGCGGCCTGGATCTCCGCGAAGAGCTCCTTGCCTCCGCCGTATTCCACCCAGGCGAGAAGCTGGTTGCCGTCGAGCCCGAAGTCGGGGCCCGCGCCGTAGAGCCCGAAGGCGGTGTTCTTGCCGAACCAGAACGCGGCCAGGCCATGGCCTCCATCGAGAATGCCCTTGCTGGTCGCTTCCACGACCTGCAGGCCTGGAACGACGGAGCCGGCGGGCAGCATGGTGATGACGAGGCGGCCATTGGAGAGCTCCGCGACCTTCTTCGTGAAGTCCACCGCGAACTCGTGGTACAGGAACTTCACCGGCCAGGTGCTCTGGAAGCGGAGCGTGATCGGCGCGGGCTGGGCGCGCACCACCATCGGGGCTCCCGCGAGCGCGATGCCCGCACCGGCGAGGAAGCGACGGCGGGTGGATGAGGCGGCGGCGGGTTTGTCGGCTACGGTGCGAGGCATGCGGGTCTCCCGGGATGGATGGGGGGCTCACGATGCGGGAAGCGCGTTTGAGGTCGGATCGGCCTCCGCGCCGCGCTCGCGGAAGTCGTGGCCAAGTATTGACTGTTGGGAAACTCGAAGTCAACATCGCTCATGAAGTTAGCACCTGCAAACTGTGGGATTGAAGTTAAATAATTGATTCATAAGGCATGCGAGCCGCCATCCTCATCTATCCCGGGACCGAGCCGATCGACCTCGCCACGTATGGCGTGCTCTCGATGGCGCGCCGGGTCGAGCCCGGAATCTCGATGTACCTGGTGGCCGAGAGGGCGGGGCCGGTGACGCTCGCGAACGGGCTGACCGTGATGGCGAACCACGGCTACGCCGACGCGCCGCCGGCCCAGGTTCTCGTGGTGACGGGAGGGCCGGGCTGGACCCGCGAAGCGAGCCATCCGCCCACTCTGGAATTCATCCGCCGGTTCAGCCGCGCGACGCCCGTGGCCGCGGTGTGCACCGGGGGGATGATCCTCGCCGCGAGCGGCGTGCTCGACGGCCACGCCGCGACAACCAAGCGCGAGGTGACGGGGACGGAGGTTCCGCCGCTCACCCTCCTGCGCGAGCGTTATCCCGCGATCCGGGCGCTGGACGCACGCCTCGTGGACGAGGGCCCCGTCCTGACCGGCGGCGGCGTCACGCTCTGCATCGACATGATGTTGTACCTGCTGCACCGCTTCCATGGCGAGCGTGTCGCCGTGGAAACGGCGCGCATCCTCGAGTATTCCGCGGCGTTCGCGGCCAATGCGGAGCGCTTGCCGGACGTCGTCGCGGCTCCGCCGAAGACGCGCCCATGACGCAGGCAGCGGAAGCGGATCCGCAGAAGGTGATCGGCACGCGCATCGCGGACCTGCGCACGCGCTCCGGCATGACGCTTGACCAGCTTGCTCAGCTCACCGGCTTCAGCAAGAGCTACCTCTCGAAGATCGAGAACTCGCACAAGGTCCCGCCGATCGGCTCGCTCTCGCGCATCGCCGCGGCGCTGAAGACCGACATGAGCGCGCTGCTCCACTCGCCGGCGCAGGGTGCGAGCCGTGGGCTGTCCGTGGTGCGCGCGAGCGAGCGCCGGCCGGTCGTGCGCGGCGGCACCGCCTTCGGCTACGACTACCAGAGCCTGGCCGGTGACCTGCCGGGCAAGAAGATGGATCCCTTCCTGTTCACATTCCCCTCGGAGATCGACAAGTACGTCTTCTTCGAGCACGAGGGCGAGGAGTTCATGTACGTGCTGAAGGGCCGCGTCGAATGGCAGGCGGGAGGCCAGAAGCTGGTGCTCGAGACGGGCGACAGCATCTACTTCGATGCTCGCCTGCCGCACCGTGGGCGCAGCATTCACGGCGAGGCGATCGCGATCGTCGTGACGTACAGCCCGCAGGCGAAGGACTAGTTGGCCGGCTTGAGGTGCTTCGCGAGGAAGGCCTCGACGGCCTTGTAGTAGGCGGCGACGTTCTCCGGGTTGCGGAAGCCATGCCCCTCGCCTTCCATCACGATCCACTCCGGTGATTTCCCCGCCGCACGCAGGGCCGAGAGCATCTTCGTCCCGTGCTCGATGGGCACGCGCCGGTCGGATGCGCCGTAGGCCATCAGTACGGGCGCGGTGATCTTCGCGGCCTGCCTCGCCGGCGAGGCTTTCTCCAGCCGTTCGCGGTCGCGCGTGACATCGCCCACCGCATCCTGCTGGATGTAGCGCGCGTAGTCGGAGTCGGAGTAGTCGCTCCAGGTCGCCGTGAGCATGAGGATGAGGTCAGTCACACCGACGTAGTTCACCGCGCACCGGTAGAGGTCCGGTGTCTTGGCCACACCCATCATCGCGGCGTAGCCCCCGTAGCTCGCGCCGTAGATGCAGACGCGCTTGGGATCGGCGATGCCCTGCGCGATCGCCCACTGCACGCCGTCGGTGAGGTCGTCTTGCATCGCCAGGCCCCACTGGCCCAAGCCGCCCTGGAAGTGCTTCCAGCCGTAGCCCGTCGAGCCGCGGAAGTTGGGCGAGAGCACTGCGTAGCCGCGCGACGCGAAGAACTGTGTCTCGGGGTCGAACATCCCGGTCGATCCGTGGACGTACGGCCCGCCGTGCACGTTCACGATCAGCGGCAGGCCCTTGCCGTCCGACCCGCGCGGGAGCGTGAGGTACGCCGGGATCTCCAGGCCGTCGCGCGCCTTGTAGCGCACCGCCCGCGTGTGCGACATCTCCGCGCTCTTGATCCACGGCGAGCGGTCCGCCAGCCACTCGAGTTTCCCGGACGTTGCGTCGAAGTAGTAGAAGGCGCCCGGGGAGACATCCGAGCGCGACTGGACGATGAAGTGCTTGCGGTCACGCGACCACGAGAGGTCGTTGACCGTGCCGGGCATCGCCTTGTCCATGGCCTCCTGCACGCGGCGGATCGCGGGATCGAACCACGCGGTGCCGGGAACATCATCGGCGTAGCTGACCCCAACGGGCGTGCCCTGGTCGAAGCGGATGCGCCGCAGGTCCACGCGCGGGTGCTCGGCGATCGGCTCGGCGGCGAGCTTCGTCTCCGGAGACCAGCGATAGAGCGCCGCCTTGTCGCGCCCGGAATCGACGCTCACGATCAGCCCGTCGCCGTCGATCGCGACCGGCGTGCGCCCGGCGCTCAGTGCCTCTTCCTCGGAGACCTTCACCCACGGCTTGCCGGCCCCGCTGCGATACCACGACGTAACCGACTTCTCGCGGCCGACGACGATCGCGCGGGCCACGCCGTTGTCGTCCACGAGCCAGCGCTCCCCTTCGCCGCCCTCCGGCTTGTCGAGGCTGAGGGGCGTCGATTGCCCGTTGCGCGTGTTCACTCGCCGCAATCCGCCGGCGGCGACGCGCGAGCGTTCCGGGCGGAACTGCTGGAGGATGACGTCGTCACCTTCGCCGGGGAGCATGCGCACGGGGATTTCCCACGCCGCGGTGGGGAGATCCATGCGCAGCAAGCGGCCCCGTTCGGCGAGGCGATACGGCTGGTTGCCGTCGCGGTCGATCGCGATCAGGTCGCCGCCGCGAAAGTTGGCGTCGCGGTCGTTGAGCGTTCCGGTCCGCAGGAGCAGGCGCTTGCTGCTGACCCAGTCGAACGCAACGACGTCGACGTCCTCGAAGGATGTGACCGGCGTGGCCTTGCGGCTGCCGAGGTCGAGCAGGACGAGGTTCTGGCGGCCGTTCACCGGGGCCAGCGCGGCGACGACGGAGCCGTCCGGGGCCAGCACCATGGCCGAGTACTGCGGAAGGCGGAACAGCGATTCGATCGAGGGCGGCTCGGCGGCAGAGGCGCTGGCCGCGAGGCCGGCAACCAGCGCGGCGGCGAGCCGCCGGATCACGTCGAGCGCTCCGGGGCGGACCCGTCGCCGGTCCACGCCGGCTCCTTTCCTTTCCACCCGGCCTTGCTATGCTCCGCGACCACGGTCGTGAAGATGCCGCCGCGAACGTAGAAACGCCCGGTGAGGCGCATGAAGCGCGGCGAGAGTGCCTTCACCAGGTCGTCGAGGATCCGGTTGGTCACGGCCTCGTGGAAAGCCCCCTCGTTGCGGAACGACCAGATGTAGAGCTTGAGGCTCTTCAGCTCGACGCATTTCCTGTCCGGGATGTAGTCCAGGAAAAGGGTCGCGAAGTCCGGTTGCCCGGTTTTCGGGCACAGGCAGGTGAACTCCGGAATGCGCATGTGGATGGCGAAATCGCGCTCCCCATTCGGACTCGGGAACGTGTCAAGCACTTTCGACGGGGCGGGTTTCGCGGGCATTGGGATCGGGGAATCAAACCGGTAAAATCGACATTCTAAACAAGCGGCAATCGTTGTCTTTGAAAGGCACCAGGCTTTGAGACTCACCTCCGTCAAGCTCGCCGGCTTCAAATCCTTCGTCGACCCCACCACTATCGCCGTCCCCGGGCAGCTCGTCGGTGTCGTCGGCCCCAATGGCTGCGGCAAGTCCAACGTCATCGATGCGGTGCGCTGGGTCCTGGGCGAAACCAGTGCCAAGCAGCTTCGCGGCGAGCACATGCACGACGTGATCTTCAACGGCTCCGCGGAAAGGAAGCCCGTGGGCCGCGCCTCCGTCGAGCTCGTGTTCGACAACTCGCTCGGCCGCGTGGGGGGTGCCTGGGCGCAGTACACCGAGATCAGCGTGAAGCGCGTGCTCTCGCGCGACGGCGACAGCAACTACTACATCAACGGCCAGCACGTCCGCCGCCGCGACGTGCAGGACATCTTCCTCGGCACCGGCCTCGGCCCCCGCGCGTACTCGATCATCGAGCAGGGCATGATCTCGCGCGTCATCACCTCCAAGCCGGAGGAGCTGCGCGTGTTCCTCGAGGAGGCCGCGGGCGTGTCGAAGTATCGCGAGCGCCGCCGCGAGACGGAGCTGCGGCTCGAGGACACGAGGGAGAACCTCTCCCGCGTGGGCGACATCCAGGCCGAGCTGGAGACGCAGGTCGGGCACCTGGCCCAGCAGGCAGAAGTCGCCGGCAAGTACAACGAGCTGCAGACCCAGCTCGCGCTGAACCACAACTTGCTGACCTTCACGCGCCTTCGCGAAGCGGATACGGCGAAGACCCGCTATGGCAACGAGGTGCAGAAGGTCACCGTCGCACTGGAAGCGGAGACGGCCAAGCTGCGCGAGAACGAGCGCGCGCTGGAGGACCTGCGCCACAAGCATTACCAGGAAACCGATCACCTCTCGCAGCTCCAGGGCAACCTCTACGCGGCCAACGCCGACGTCCAGTCGCTGGAGCAGGAGATCGCGTTCCTCGGCGAGAACCGCCGCCGCATGACCGTGCAGCTGGATGGCCTCGCCACCGAGATCGGCGAAGTGGAGCGCCGCATCTCCGAAGCCCACGGCGAGCGCGATCGCTTCCAGTCCGATTCCGAACGCGCCCGTGCCGCGATCGGCGAGCGTGCCGCGGATGTCGAGCGTGCCCGCGCCGCGCTGCCCGCCGCCGAGGAGGCCGCGCGCACCGCCACCGCCAACGTGAAATCCGCGGGAACCGAGATGTCCGCCGCCGAGCAGGCGCAGGGCATCGAGGAGTCGCGCGAGTCGCACGCGCTGAAGATCCTCTCGCAGCTCGAGGCGCGGAAGAACCGCCTCAAGCAGGAGAACATGGCGCTGGTTTTCCCGGAGCCCGAGAAGCTGGCCGGCCTCGAGCGCGAGCGCGATTCGCTTCGCGAAAAGGTCTCCGGTCTCGAGACGCAGCAGAAGGATGCCGAAGGGCGCCTCCCCGCGCTGGAAGACGAGCGCCGCGCTGCCGTCACCACGCTGCAGGAGAAGACGCGCGAGGTCGCCAACCTCGAAGCCGCACTGAAGGCCCTCGAGTCGCAGCAGGCCAAGCTCGACAACAACTCCAAGCTCGCCGACTGGGCCAGGCAACACGCGCTGGATCGCTCCGAGCGCCTCTGGCAGGCGATGCACGTGGAAGCCGGCTGGGACGACGCGGTAGAAGCCGCGCTGGGCGTGCGCCTGAACGCCGCTCGCCTGTCCGACGAAAGCAACCTCTCGTCGCTGCTGCGCGATGCGCCCCCGGGCAACTTCGCGGTCTTCATCGAGCGCGGCGTGCCGGACATCGCTTCGGCTTCGTCGCACCTTCGCCCGCTCTCTTCCGTGGTCACGAGCACGCGTCCCGGCGTGCTCGCGTACGTGAAGGAAGCGCTGGGCAACGTCTTCATCCTTCCCGACGGCGAGGAAGGCCTGGCGCTCGCCAAGGTGCTGCCGCCCGGAGGCCTGCTGGTCTCGAAGGCCGGCCACCTCTTCGGCCGCCAGGGCGTGGTGTTCCACGGCCCGCAGTCCGAGCTGCACGGCGTGTTGCAGCGCCAGCGCGAGATCGAGGACCTGCAGGGCCGCATTCCGGCGCAGGTGCGCAGCCGCGCGGAGGTCGACGAGCGCCTGAAGGCCCTCGAGATCGAGCTGCGCGAAGGCCAGGACAACGCCCGGCGCGTGCGCGAGGAGCTGCAGCGCGCCCGCCAGCAGGACCACGACCTCGAGGTCGAATATCTCAAGCTCTCGCAGAGCTCCAAGCAAGCAGAAGCGCGCCGCGAGGCGATCCGCGTCGAGCTCTCCGAGATCGAGAAGCAGGAAGAGGGCGAGAAGCTGGAGATGAGCGAGGCGCAGCACGCCCTCCAGCGCGGCTCCGAGGCGATCGAGACGATCGTCCAGCGGCTGCAGGCGCTCGAGGAGAGCGCCCGCGACGCGCAGTCGGCCCTCGATACGGCACGCGCGGGCATCCTCGCCGCGGAACGCGCCCACCAGGAAGCGCAGTACACCGAGCGCAGCGCCACCGACAAGGCGGCCTCGCAGGGCCAGCTCGCCGTATCGCTCGGCGAGCGCCTGTCCGCGCTCGGCATGAACAAGGCCAAGGTCAGCGAGGAGCTGGGCGCGCTGGAGGAAGGCAACGTCCGCGAGCGCCTGCAAGGGGCTCTGCAGGTGAAGAGCGAGCGCGAGCGCATCCTCGCCGACGCCCGCTCGGGCCTGGAGCACCTGGCCGACGAGCTGCGCAGCCTCGAGGAAGGACGCCTGTCGGTCGAGCAGAACCTCAATCCGATGCGCGAGCGCATCACCGAGCTCAAGCTGAAGGAGCAGGAAGCCGTCACCAACGCCGAGCAGTACGCCACGCAGCTCCAGGAAGCGGGCGTCACGCGCGAGGAGATGGCCGAGCAGATCGAGAAGCGCGTGGGTTCCCGCACCATGCAAGCGGAGATCACGCGCCTTACCGAGGAGATCGCGGCGCTGGGCCCGGTCAACCTCGCCGCGCTGCAGGAGCTGGAGACCGCGCGCGATCGCAAGGGCTTCCTCGACGCGCAGGCCACAGACCTCTTCCAGGCGGTCGAGACGCTCGAGGCGGCCATCAAGCGCATCGACCGCGAGACGCGCGAGATGCTGCAGTCCACGTTCGACATCGTGAGCGCCAATTTCACCGAGATGTTCCCGGCGCTCTTCGGCGGCGGCCAGGCGAGCCTGAAGCTCACGGGCGAGGAGATCCTCGACGCGGGCGTGCAGGTCTTCGCTCAGCCCCCGGGCAAGAAGAACGCCTCGATCCAGCTCCTGTCGGGCGGCGAGAAGGCCCTCACGGCGATCGCGCTCGTGTTCTCGCTCTTCAAGCTGAACCCCGCGCCCTTCTGCCTGCTGGACGAGGTGGACGCGCCGCTGGACGACCCGAACACCGTGCGCTTCTGCGAGCTGGTGAAGCAGATGTCGGCGCAGACGCAGTTCCTCTTCATCACGCACAACAAGATCACGATGGAGCTGGGCGAGCAGCTGGTCGGCGTCACCATGCAGGAACCCGGCGTGTCGCGTATCGTCGAAGTCGATATCGAGGCCGCCATGGAATTTGCTCGCAAACAGGCCGCATGAAAAACCCGGGTCAGAGTCGACTTTCCATCGAATGAGTGATCTCCAGATCGCGTTAGGTGCCCTCGGCCTGTGCTTCATCGCAGGCGTGGTGGTCTACAACACGATCGTCGAGCGCCGCGCACGCCAGCGCGCCGAGCGCGCCTTCGGAACGCAGGCTCCCGATGTGCTGCTGGATGCCGGCGCCATCGCCCCGGCCCCGCGCCGCGAGCCGACGATGGGCGCCATGCCTACGGTCGACCGCACCGAGCCCCAGATGGGCCGCATCGAGGACGTGAGCGCCCCGCGTGGGACCGCCCCGCGCGTCGATGACGACGACGTCGACATCGCCCACGCCCCGGGCGGCGCCGATTCCATGGTCTCGAGCCGCATCGACACGGTCGCCGTCGTCCTCGCCGACGATCCGGTGCGCCGCGAGACGCTGGAGCCCCTCCTGAACGCGCTCGAAGCCCACACCACGCCGGTCCTGATGGAGGGCATCGTCGAGGAGCAGTGGCGCCCGATCGACGCCACAGGCAAGGGAAGCTGGCGCGAGCTTCGCGCCGGGCTGCAGCTCGCCTCGCGCAGCGGCCCCGTGACCGAGGACGAAATCGCCGGCTTCAACGAGACGATTGCGAGCTTCGCCGCATCGGTCGGCGGCGTCTCGCAGCGCGAGTCGCCCGCGGCCGCCGCGCAGCGCGCGCGCGACCTCGACACTTTCTGCGCCGACGCGGACATCGAGGTGGCGGTGAACGTGGTCGGCCAGTACGGCGCCACCTTCGCGCTCGCCAAGGTGAAGTCCGTTGCGCTCGAGCACGGCCTCTCGGAGACCGGCGACGGCGACCTCGTGAGCTTCGCCCGCGACGGAACGCCCGCGTATTCCATCCGCCGCTTCGACCGCGACGGCGAGCGGCACGACGCCAACTACACCAGCGGCCTCACCTTCGGCATCGACGTCCCGCACGTTTCCGACCCGGGCGCCGCGTTCGACGAGATGGTGGCGCTCGCCAACACCTGCGCCACGACGCTGGGCGGCGAGCTGGTGGACGACAACCGCAAGCCCCTGAGTGCCGCCGGCCTCGCGGCGATCCGCCGCAGCCTCGAGACCGTCTTCCGCGACATGGAAGCCCACGGCATTCCCGCCGGCAGCGCGCTCGCGCGCCGGCTCTTCACCTAGCCCATGGCGGCGAAGCCCGCGGCGCGCGCCGAGGCGCTGCGGCGCGAGATCGAGCGCCACAACAAGCTCTACTACAACGACGCCGCGCCCGAGATCTCGGACGCGGAGTGGGACTCGCTCCTCAAGGAACTGCAGGAGATCGAGGCCGCGCATCCCGAGCTCGCCACGCCCGATTCGCCGACGCAGCGCGTGGGCTCGAAGCCCAGCGAGGGTTTCGAGGAAGTCACGCACCGCGTCGCCATGCTCTCGCTCGCCAACGCCTTCGAGGACGAGGACGTGGAGTCCTTCGACCGCCGCTGCCGCGAGCTGCTGAACGTCCCGGAAGTCGAGTACGCCTGCGAGCTCAAGTTCGACGGCCTCGCGGTGACGCTGGTCTACGAGAACGGCGTCTTCGTGCAGGGCGCCACGCGCGGCGACGGCGCAGTGGGCGAGGACGTCAGCAACAACCTGCGCACCGTCCGCTCAATTCCCCTGCGTCTCGAGGCGAAGAAGCCCCCCAAGCTGCTCGAGGTGCGAGGCGAGGTGCTGATGTTCCGCCGCGACTTCGACGCCCTGAACAAGCGAGCCGAGGCCGCCGGCGAGAAGACGTTCGTGAACCCGCGCAACTCCGCCACGGGGGCGCTCCGCCAGCTCGATCCTAAGCTCACCGCCCAGCGCCGCCTCTCGTTCTTCGCCTACGGCATCGGCGCGAACGAGGGCTTCAAGGTGCCGCCCACGCACTCGGAGCTGCTCGACGCGTTGGCGGACCTGGGCTTCCCGGTCGCCAAGGACCGCAAGGTCGCGCGCGGCGTGAAGGGCCTGCTCGATTTCTACAAGGCGGTCGGCGCCAAGCGCCCGAAGTTGGACTACGACATCGACGGCGTCGTCTACAAGGTGAACGCGTTCGCGCAGCAGGGCTCGCTCGGCTTCGTCTCGCGCGCGCCGCGCTGGGCCATCGCGCACAAGTTTCCGGCGGAAGAGGCGACCACCGAGCTGCTGGATATCGACATCCAGGTCGGCCGCACCGGCGCCATCACGCCCGTGGCGCGGCTGAAGCCGGTCTTCGTCGGCGGCACCACCATCGTGAACGCAACGCTTCACAACGAGGACGAGATCCGCCGCAAGGAGATCTGGAAGCGCGACACGGTCGTCGTCCGCCGCGCCGGGGACGTGATTCCCGAGGTGGCGCGCGTGGCGAAGGAAGGCCCGCGGGAGAAGGCCGACCGGTTCACGATGCCCACGAAGTGCCCCGTGTGTGGTTCGGCTATTGCCAAGGGCGAGGACGAGGCGGTCGCGCGCTGCACCGGCGGCCTCTTCTGCCCGGCGCAACGCAAGCAGGCGCTGATCCACTTCGCGGGACGCCGCGCGATGAACATCGAGAACCTCGGCTACAAGCTGGTGGAGCAGCTCGTCGAGAGCGGGCTCGTGCGCACCGCTCCGGATCTCTACAAGCTGGGCGTGGCCAAGCTGGCGGAGCTGGAGCGCATGGCGGAGAAGTCGGCGCAGAACGTCGTGGACGGCATCGAGAAGAGCCGCGAGACGACGCTCGCCCGCTTCATCTACGCGCTCGGCATCCGCAACGTCGGCGAGACTACGTCCAAGGACCTCGCGCGGCACTTCGGCTCGCTCGACAAGCTGATGGAAGCCGACGTGGAGGCGCTACAGGGCACGCCCGACGTGGGGCCCATCGTCGCCGAATCGATCGCGCGGTTTTTCGCGGAGAAACACAACCGCGAGGTGGTCGAGCAGCTTCGAGCCGCCGGCGTGCACTGGACGGAGGGCGAAGGGGCCGCGGCCAAGGCGGCGACCGGTCCGTTCGCGGGTAAGATTGTGGTGCTCACCGGAACGCTCTCGATCCCGCGCGACGACGCGAAGGCGCTGATCGAGGAAGCGGGCGGCAAGATCACCGGGTCGGTGTCGAAAAAGACGGACTACGTGGTCGCCGGAACGGAAGCAGGCAGCAAGCTCGACAAGGCGAACGAACTCGGCGTCCCGGTCCTGGACGAAGCGCAATTCCTGAAGATGCTCGACAAATGACCCCCCGCAAAGTCACCAAAGCCGTGTTTCCCGTCGCCGGCCTCGGCACGCGCTTCCTGCCGGCCACCAAGGCCTCGCCCAAGGAGATGCTGCCGGTCGTCGACAAGCCGCTGATCCAGTACGCGGTGGAAGAGGCGGTGGCCGCGGGCATCGTCGACCTCATCTTCATCACCGGCCGCGGCAAGCGCGCGATCGAGGACCACTTCGACAAGGCCTACGAGCTGGAAGCCGAGCTCGCGAAGAACGGCAAGAACAAATTGCTGAAGGAGGTCCGCAGCCTCCTTCCCGAGGGCGTGAACTGCGTCTACGTGCGCCAGGCCGAGCCGCTGGGCCTGGGCCATGCGGTGCTCTGCGCGCGTCACCTCGTGGGCGACGAGCCCTTCGCCGTGATCCTCGCCGACGACTTGATCGACGCGAAGGTGCCGGTGATGAAGCAGATGACCGACGTCTGGGAGCAGCGCGGCGCCAGCGTGCTTGCCACGCAGACCGTCGCGCCTTCGGAAACGAGCTCCTACGGCATCGTGTCCTGCGAGGGCGACTCCACGAAGACCTGCAAGATCAACGGCATCGTCGAGAAGCCGAAGCCCGAGGACGCGCCGTCCACCCAGGCGGTCGTGGGGCGCTACGTGCTCTCGCCGCACATCTTCGAGTACCTCGCCACCACGCGCCCCGGCGCCGGCCGCGAGATCCAGCTCACGGACGCCATCGGCCGCATGCTGCGCGACCAGGAAGTCCTCTCGTATCCGTTCGAGGGCAAGCGCTACGACTGCGGCAACAAGCTGGGCTACCTGCAGGCCACGGTGGAGCTGGGCCTGAAGCACCCCGAGCTCGCCGCCGATTTCCGCGCGTACCTGCTGTCGCTCGCGAAAGCGGCCAAGGTCAAATGAATCAGCGCGACGCCCAACGCCTGCTGGACGAGGCGGACCTGATCTGTCCGGCGGACGTTGTGAAGAGCTCCGTCGAGCGCCTCGCGGGCGAGATCACCACGAAGCTGAAGGGCGAGTTCCCCGTCGTGCTCTCCGTGATGGGCGGGGCCGCGGTCTTCACCGGCCACCTGCTGCCGCTGCTCGTCTTTCCGCTCGAGTTCGGCGCCATCGAGGTCACGCGCTACAACAACGACACGCAAGGCCGCGACATCCACTGGAGCCTGCCGCCGCGCGACAACGTGCGCGGGCGCGTCGTGCTCGTCGTGGACGACATCCTCGACCAGGGCATCACGCTCGCCGCCATTCGCGACAAGCTGCTCGAGATGGGCGCCAAGCACGTGTGGAGCGCCGTCTTCGCCGACAAGGCGCTCGGGCACGAGAAGCCCATCGCCGCCGACTTCGTCGGCGTCACCGTTCCCAACCGCTACGTCTTCGGCTTCGGCATGGATGCCTACGGCCTGTGGCGCAACCTCCCGGCGATCTACGCCCTGAAAGACTGATGCTCGCCATCATCGGAGGCTCCGGCCTCACGCAGCTCGCCAACCTCGAGATCACGTCTCGCCAGATCGTGCGCACGCCCTACGGCGAGCCCTCGGGGCCGCTCACCTTCGGCCGCGTCGGCGGGCGCGACATCGCCTTCCTCGCGCGCCACGGCTATGCCCACACGCTCGCCCCGCACGAGATCAACTACCGCTCCAACATCTGGGCGCTGCACTCGCGCGGCGTGAAGTGCATCGCCGCCGTGTGCACCGTGGGTGGCATCACGCCCGCGCATCCGGCCGGCTCGCTCGCCGTGCCCGACCAGCTGATCGACTACACCTGGGGAAGGCGCTCGACATTCTTCGAAGGCGCCGAGCAGCCGGTGACGCACATCGACTTCACGAATCCGTACGACGAGACGGCGCGCGAGATGTGCATCTCCGCCGCGCGCGACGCCGGGGTCGCGATCGTGCCGGGAGGAACCTATGCGGCGACGCAGGGTCCCCGACTGGAGACTCGCGCCGAGGTGGACCGCCTCGAACGCGACGGCGCCACGATTGTAGGAATGACGGGGATGCCCGAGGCCGCGCTCGCCCGCGAGCTCGGCATGCAGTACGCGGTGATCGCCGTGGTGGTGAATTCGGCCGCGGGGCGGCGCGAGAGCGCCGGCGGCATCCAGCTGGAAGAACTTGGGAAAGTCATCGAGGAGACCATGTCGAAAGTCCGACTGATCGTTGCGAAGCTGGTGGAGCGCCATGGCCGTTCGTGAGGTGATCCGCATGGGGCATCCGACGCTGGCCCAGGTGGCCCAGGCCGTCACGAGCTTCGGCCCCGAGCTCCAGGCCTTGTTGCAGGACATGAGGGACACGATGGCCGCGCAGAACGGTGCAGGCCTCGCCGCGCCGCAGATCAACGTGCCGGTTCGCGTGGTGATCTTCGGCGTGGAGAAGAACCCGCGCTATCCCGACGCGGAGGAAGTTCCGTTTACCATCCTCGTGAATCCGAAGATCGAGTTCCTGACGAAGGAGCTGGAGGAGGGCTGGGAGGGCTGCCTTTCGGTGCCCGGCCTGCGAGGCGTGGTGCCGCGGTTCACGAAGCTGCGCTACACGGGCTTCGACGAGAACGGCAAGCCGATCGATCGCGTGGCCGACGGCTTCCATGCGAGAGTGGTGCAGCATGAGTGCGATCATCTGGACGGCGTACTTTATCCGCAGCGCATGACCGACATGGCGCGCTTCGGCTTCACCGATGTGCTGTTTCCGGGAATGGAGGATTCCGATGAGTGACATCCACACCGATCCGACCGTCATCGCGGCCGAGGCCCCGAACACCGGCCCGATCCACATCCTCTACCTGCTGCACGGCCTGGCGCCCTTCACGGCGTGGATCCTGGCCGTGGTCGCGGTCTTCGTGGGCGCCGTGAAGCGCGACGACTACCGCGGCAGCTGGCTCGACACCCACATCTCGTGGCTCTCGCGCACGTTCTGGTGGGGGCTGCTGTGGATCGTGATCGCCTCGGTCGTCACGTTCCTCATGGTCCTCACGCTCATCCTCGCGATCCTCGCGTGGATTCCGTTCACCGTCCTCTTCGTCTGGTACCTCTACCGCGTGATCCGCGGCTGGCTCCTGCTGAACGACAAGAAGCCCGCTCCGGCCTGAGCGTGGCGAGGCCTGTCGAGATGTCGGACGTCGAAAACGCCGGATACGCGGGATGGCCCGGTCCCGCCGGCCCCCTGGATGAAGCGGGGCGGGACGTCGTCGCGCGCACCATCGAGCACGTGTGTGCCGCGATCGACGCGGCACCGCACGATGTGGACCCGTACTTCCACCTCCGGCTGGCCGACGTCTTCCCGGCGGATGTCTACGCGCAGATGCTGGACTGCATGCCCGAGCCGGACTACTACCGCCGGATGTCGGGCCGCGCCCGGGCGAAGCTCAAGGCCGATGAGCGCACCAAGCTCGATCTCTTTCCCGAATGGATCCGCATCCTTCCGCCCGGCAAGCGCTCGGTGTGGGAAGGCGTCGGAGTAGCGCTGAACTCGGCCGCCGTTCGCGATGCCTTCATGCGCCGGCTGGCACCAGGACTCGAGCGGCGCTTCGGCCCGGACCATGCGAGCGTCGGCATGTATTCCATCCCGGTGCTCACGCGCGACGTGCCGGGCTACAGCATCGGCATCCACCCCGACACGCGGTGGAAGGCCATGACGGTCCAGCTCTACCTCCCGCGCGACAGCTCCATCGAGCACGTCGGCACGGTGTTCCACAAGAAGGACGCCGAGGGCCGCTTCACAGTCGCCACGCGCATGCCGTTCGTGCCGAATAGCGGCTACGCCTTCGCCGTCGGCCAGGACACGTTCCACTCGGTGGACACGGTCGGCCCGGAAGTGAACACCCGCGACTCGATCCTCCTCACGTACTTCGTGGACCGGTCGCTCCTCGAGCGCGCGCAGAACCGCGCGAAGCGCTTCGGGAATTTCCTTTTCGCAACCGCACGGAGCCTCGCAAGACCATGATCAAGAAGACCCGCACCCTCATCGCCGCTGCCGTTCTCTCCGCCGCGCTTCCCGCCGCCGCCCAGCAACAACCCGACACCGGCTGGTACTTCGGCCTTGGCGCGGGGCAGGCCAAGACCGGCGACGACTTCGTCAGCAACCGCGAGAACTCGGTCCAGAACGCGAGCAACTTCCGCACGTCGTTCGACGACAAGGACACGGCGTGGAAGGCCTTCGGCGGCTACCGCTTCGGCCCCAACCTGGCGCTCGAGGGCAGCTACTTCGATTTCGGATCGATCTCCGCGCAGACCGCGTTCGACAACGTGGGCGGCCCCGGCGGCACGATCGCCACGAACCGCGACGTGAAGGGCTTCGCGATCGACCTCGTCGTCGCCGCGCCGCTGGGCGAACGCTTCAGCGTGTTCGGCCGCGTGGGTGCGTATCGCGCCCAGGCCGATGCCACGATCGTCATCTCGGGCGATGCCGTGTTCAGTGACGGGGAGGGCGGCAACTCGCGCTCGAAGTCGTCGCACAACTCGAACTGGAAGGCCGGCGTCGGCTTCGACTGGAAATTCATGCCGAATGCGGCCCTCCGCCTCGAGTACGAGCGTTACTTCGAAGTCGGCAATGCCTTCGCCATCGGTACCCGCAACGGGACCGGCGAAGCGGACGTCGACGTGGTGACGATCGGGGCGATGTACCGCTTCTAGCGGGACACGGCTTGCCGGGTGGCAGGCTCCCGGAGGTCTATTCCTGATGCGTTTGCCGAATTACTGCAATTCTGCTAAACTGCATGCATGAAATCGACGGTTACCATCACGAGCCGCGGCGTGGTCACCCTTCCTGCGAAGCTGCGGGAAGCCATGGGCCTCAAGGCCGACGATGTCCTCATTGCCGAGACCACGGCCGAAGGCATCCTGCTGCGGCCCGCCGTGACGCTGCCGGTGGAGAGCTATTCGCCGAAGCGTATCCGCGAATTCGACGATGCCGAGGCCGAGCTCGCTCGGGTGCTGGCCCGGAAGGGCAAGCGCTCGCGCTAGCAAGTTGTGCGGATCTTCCTGGATGCGAACGTGCTGTTCTCCGCGGCCAAGAGCGATGGCGCCGTGAGGCAGCTGCTCGGCCTCCTCGCACAGAGCGGCTGCGCGTCGTGCGTCGATGCGTATGTGGTTGAAGAGGCTCGCCGGAATCTCGCGGCGAAGTTTCCAGCCTCGATCCCCTACCTGAACGAGCTGTTGACGACGGTCGAAGTGATCCCCACACGGGCCCAGCCAGCCGGGCAAGCCACCTACGGCCTTCCGGAGAAAGATCGCCCGGTCATGGCGGCAGCGATCGCGGGCCATTGCGACATCCTGGTGACGGGGGACAAGGCGCATTTCGCACCGCTCTACGGCAAGAGAATCGAGGGCGTGGAGATTCTCTCGCCTGCAATGCTCGGCCTGAAAGTCCTGACGCGGCGTTCATAGCCCAGTGGATACATGGGTTTAAAATAGCGGTTGCCGTTCAACCTCGATGGCGCAAACGCGGCCTGGTCCGCGCAGCGCCACAAGCCGCTCCAGGGAGATTCACAGAAATGCCGTTTCACGCTTTCGGAGTCCGCGTTCGCGGGCTCCTCGCAGCTTCGCTCTGCTACTTCATTCCCTTCGCTGCACAAGCCCAATGGTGGGATCCGCCGAGACCGGGCCGATGGATGGGCTCCGGCACGCTCGGGCAACCCGCCCAGCCTGCGCAACCCGCGCAGCCCGTCGTCTACACGCGCCAGCACCTTGAAAAGGCTCGCACGATCTCCAGCGCCGCGATCGTCAATGGCGAATTCGCCAAGATCGAGCGCATGCATGCGGAGTTCGTGCGCGACAAGGTCCGCACGACCGACGGCATTTGGCTCGCCCAGGCCGTGCAGGAAGGCATCGACGGAACGCTCTACGCCTCGGACACGAACGTGGAGGGCTACCTCCGCAATTGGGAGCAGGCCGTGCCCGATTCGAAGCTGCTCCCGGTCGTGAAGGCCATGCGCTGGCAGCGCGCTGCGTGGCGGGCGCGCGGCGGCGGGTCGTCTGCCGCGACACCCGAGGAAGCGCAGCAGCTCTTCCGCGAGGGCCTCGCGAAAGCAGCCAAGGCCTTGAAGGATTCGGAAGTGGTGGGCAAGGAAACGCCGCTCTGGTACTGGACGGCGCTCATCGTGGCGGGGAGCAGCGGAGCTTCGACCGAGTCCTTCGACGCGCTCTTCGACGAGGCGGTCACACGCTTCCCGACGTATCACACCCTCTATTACACGCGCGTGAACTACCTGCTCCCGCAGTGGGGCGGAAACTTCAAGCGCGTCGATGCGTTCGTGCAGCAGTCGGTCCAGCGCACTTCGGCGAGCGAGGGCAGCGCGTTCTACGCGTGGATCTACATCGACGTGCTGCAGAAGATCAACGGGGACTACCTGGAAGTCACGGCCGCGACGTGGCCGAAAATGAAGCAGTCCTTCGAGGACCTCGTGTCGCGATATCCGGATCCGTGGAACCGGAACCTCTACGCCACGTTCGCCTGCCGTGCGCGCGATCGCGAAACCACGGCGCGTCTGCTGGGAACGCTCGGCAAGGATGCGCAGCTCGGTGCGTGGTCGCCCGGCATCAGCACCGAGGGCTGCACGCGCTTCGCGTTCGACAAGGTGTAGCGGCTAGTCGGAGAGTACCGCGCGCAGCGCCGTAGCGACCTGCGCGCGGGAAGCTTCCTCTTCCATCGCGGGACCGTTCACGACGAAGGCATCCTCGGCGCGCGCGCCCAGCGTGGTGACGCGCGCATCGACGAGGTTCAAGCCCTGGTCGAGCATCACGCGCGCGACGGCCGACAGCAGGCCGGGGCGGTCCGCGCAGCTCACCATCACCAGCCAGCGGCCCGGCCTGCGATCCGGGCGGATCTCCACGCGTGGCTCGAACGGGAAGTGCTTCACCCAGCGCGAGACGCGTCCCGCGCGCGCGGCATCCACCGGCCCGCCCAGCGCGATGCGTTCGGCCAAGCCGGTCTCCACGGTGCGGATCAGCTCGCGGTAGTGCTCGCCGGAGCGCGCTCGTGAGAGCAACTGGAAGTTGTCGAGTGCGAAGCCGTGGCGCGTGGTGTAGATCTTGGCCGCGACCACGTCGAACTGCGCGCGCTCGAAGAATGCGGTGATGCGCGCGAACAGGCCCGGCTGGTCGGGCGCATAGACCATCACCTGCAGGCCCTCACCGATGGGTGACAAGCGTGCGCGGACGATCGGCGCATCAGGCGTGACGCGCGCCCACAGCGTGCGCGTGTGCCAGCCGATCTCGTTCGCTTCGAAGCGCTGGAAGTACGGGTCGTCCAAGTTGTTCCACAGCGCCTCGTGGCGGCCGGGCTCGGGGACGTACTGGCGGAAGACGCGAAGCGCCTCTTCCTTCTTGCCTTCGACCCAGGAGCGGGCGAAATCCGCCTCGCCGCGCAGCACCCGGCGCGTGACGCGGAAGAGGTCCTCGAGGAGCTTTCCCTTCCACGCGTTCCACACCGCCGGGCTCGTGCCGCGGATGTCGGCCACGGTGAGGATGTAGAGCGCGGTGAGCCAGCGTTCATCCTTCGCGAGCGTGGCGAACTGCGAGATCACCTCGGGATCGGAGAGGTCCTGCTTTTGCGCCGTGGACGACATCACGAGGTGCTGCTCCACGAGCCACGCGACCAGCTCCGCATCCGCCTTCGAGAGGCCGTGCTCGCGGCAGAAGCGGATCGCGTCTTTCTTGCCCAGCTCGGAATGGTCCCCGCCGCGGCCCTTGGCGATGTCGTGGAAGAGCGCCGCCATGTACAGCAGCTCGGGCTTGTCGAACTCCTGCATGAGCTGCGAGAGCAGCGGGTACTCGTGGTCGAAGCGCGGGATGCGGAAGCGGCGCAGGTTCCGGATCACCATGAGGATGTGCTCGTCCACGGTGTAGACGTGGAAGAGGTCGTGCTGCATCTGGCCGACGATGCGTCCGAACGCCGGGATGTAGCGGCCGAGGAGCCCATAGCGGCTCATCCGGCGCAGCGTCCACGTGAGGCGCTCGCTCTGCATGATCTTCATGAAGCGCACGCGGTTGGCGGGATCCTCGCGGAAGGCGCCGTTCACGAGCGGCAGCGCCCGCGAAAGGGCGCGCAGCGTCGTGGCCGAGAGCGTCACGATGTCCGGGTTCTGCTGCAGCCGCAGGAACGCATCGAGCATCTTCCCGGGCTCGCGTTCGAAGAGCGTCTCGTCGCGGATGTCGAGCAGGCGATCGACCACCGCGAAATCGTCGTCGAGGATGCGCGTGGTGCGCTCCGCCTCGGGCCGCACGCGCGCCACGAGGTTGGCCAGCATGATCGTGTTGAAGCGCCAGATCGCCTTCGCGGCGAGGTAGTAATGGCGCATCAGGAGGTCGGAGGCGGCGAGCTCCTTCGTGTTCGGGAGCTTCAGCTGGCGCGCGATCTCGATCTGGTGGTCGAAGACCAGCCGGTCCTCGCGGCGCCCCGCCATGTAGTGCAAACGAATGCGAAGGTCTTCCAGCACGCGCTCGTTCTTCGCGATCGCACCCGCTTCATGCGGAGTGATGAGGCCCTGGTCGGCCAAGTCCTTCCACGAGCGGCCGAGGCCGGCGGCGCGCGCGAGCCAGATCACCACGTGCAGGTCGCGAAGACCGCCCGGGCTTTCCTTGATGTTCGGCTCGAGGTTGTAAGCCGCGTCCTGGAAGCGCTCGTACCGGCGCGTCTGCTCGTCGATCTTGGCCACGAAGAAGTCGCGCACCTTGCGCTGCTTGCCCAGGCGCGCGTTCAGCTCGTCCACCAGCGCCGTATTGCCCGCGACGAAGCGCGATTCCAGCAGGCTCGTGTCGACGGTGACGTCCTTGGCCGCTTCCTCCAGGCATTCCGCGACGGTGCGCACGCTGTGGCCGGGCTCGATACCGCAGTCCCACAGCAGGCCCACGAAGCGCTCGACGCCTTCGCTCGGCTTCTGCCCGTCGGGGAGCAGCACGAGGACATCCACGTCGGAATGCGGGAAGAGCAGGCCGCGTCCGTAGCCGCCGACGGCGACGAGCGCGATGGACGGATCCGAGATCACTTCGGCCCAGAGCGAGCGCAGCAGCTCGTCCACGCACGCGGAATGAGCGGCGAGCAGGCGATGCGGCTCGGGACGGCGGAGGTAGCGTGCGCGGAGGGCCTCGCGGCGCTCGCGGAGCCACGTGCGAATGGCGGGGGGTTCCGCGGGCGGCGCGCGGAGGGCGGCCGCGCGGGGCGGCGAGGCGGTCGCGATGTCGCTCAGGGGACGCTACGCGGGGACGGAGACGCGCTCGGCCGCGAACGCGGGCGGCGGGGGCGCGTGGGCCGAGACCGTGAGCACCTGCACGCCGTCGGCGGTGACCGCCACGGTGTGCTCCCACTGGGCCGAGAGGCTGTGGTCGCGGGTGACGATGGTCCAGCCGTCGTTCATCTGCTTGATGTCGCGCCGGCCGGCGTTGATCATCGGCTCGACGGTGAACACCATGCCTTCCTTCAGCTCCGTGCCGGTGCCGGCGCGGCCGTAGTGGAGGATCTGCGGCTCCTCGTGGAAGCGCTTGCCGATGCCGTGGCCGCAGAACTCGCGCACGACGCTGTAGCCCTTCGATTCCGCGTGGTGCTGCACGGCGCTGCCGATGTCGCCCAGCGTGGCGCCGGGGCGGACCATGGCGATGCCATGCCACATGGCTTCCCACGTGGCCTCGCACAGGCGCTTGGCCTGGATGGACGGCTCGCCCACGTAGAACATGCGCGAGGTGTCGCCGTGCCAGCCGTCCTTGATGACGGTGATGTCGATGTTCACGATGTCGCCGGCCTTGAGGATCTTCTCGCCGGGGATGCCGTGGCAGACCTGGTGGTTCACCGAGGTGCAGATCGACTTGGGATAGGGGCGGTGGCCGGGCGGGGCGTAGTTGAGCGGCGCGGGAATGGTGCGCTGCACGTCGACCATGTAGTCGTGGCAGAGCTCGTCCAGCCGGGCCGTGGATACCCCCGGCACAACGTGGGGGGTGATGAAGTCGAGCACTTCCGAGGCGAGGCGGCCCGCCACGCGCAGCTTGTCGACGTCTTCACGGCTCTTGATCTGGATTCCCATGCACTCGCTTCCGGTTATAGGCGGAATTATAGCCTTGAGATGGCCCCGGGCCGGGCCAAGTTCAAGGCTCTGCGGTCCCCGAGGCCTGTCCTACGAACTGATTGAATCCGCTCGCCTTTTCGCGCTATAATCTTGGGCTAGCTGGGGTCCAAAAGGACCTAATTCGTAAATCCGCACCCCGCCTTGGCTAAGGTGAGTTCTTCGGAGCTCTTCAGCGGGGGAGGCAAACCTTAACCGACAGGAGTTTCAAGAATGTCCGTCACCATGCGCCAGATGCTGGAGGCCGGCGTGCACTTCGGCCACCAGACCCGTTTCTGGAACCCGAAGATGTCCCCGTTCATCTTCGGCGCCCGCAACAAGATCCACATCATCAACCTCGAGAAGAGCCTTCCGATGTACCAGGATGCGCTCAAGTACGTGCGCCAGCTCACCGCGAACAAGGGGCAGATCCTGTTCGTCGGCACGAAGCGCCAGGCCCGTGAAATCGTGAAGGAAGAGGCGATCCGCGCCGGTGCCCCCTACGTCGACTACCGTTGGCTGGGCGGCATGCTCACGAACTTCAAGACGGTCAAGGGGTCCATCAAGCGCCTGAAGGACATGGACCAGATGGTCGCCGACGGCTCGATGGAGAAGCTCTCCAAGAAGGAGCAGCTCACCCTCAGCCGCGAGAAGGACAAGCTGGAGCGTTCGCTCGGCGGCATCAAGGACATGGGCGGCGTGCCGGATGCGCTGTTCATCATCGACGTGGGCTTCCACAAGATCGCCGTGACGGAGGCCAAGAAGCTCGGCATCCCCATCGTCGGCGTCGTGGACACGAACAACTCCCTGGACGGCGTGAACTACGTCATCCCGGGCAACGACGACTCGACCCGCGCCATCCGCCTCTACGCCCGTGGCGTTGCGGACGCGATCCTCGAGGGCCGCAGCCAGGTCATCCAGGAGATGGTGGCGCAGCCGACCTCGGAAGACTTCGTCGAGGTCGAGGAAGCCGTCAAGCAGTAACCGGTCCCTGCAGCAAGGTCGCGCGACAAAGGGGCCCACGAAGCCCCTTTTTCGTACCTGAAAACTGGATCCCCGCCTTCGCGGGGATGACGTAGAGGAAAGAGCAATGGCGGAAATCACCGCAGGCATGGTCAAGGAACTGCGCGAGCTCACCGGGCTCGGCATGATGGAATGCAAGAAGGCGCTGGAAGAAGCCGGCGGCGACATCAAGAAGGCCGAAGAGCTGCTGCGCATCAAGAGCGGCGCCAAGGCGAGCAAGGCCGCGGGCCGCGTGGCTGCCGACGGCGCGATCGCCACGTACCTCTCCGGCGACGCGAAGCTGGGCGCGCTGGTCGAGGTCAACGCCGAGACCGACTTCGTCGCGAAGAACCCCGACTTCCAGGCGTTCGCCAACGCGGTCGCCGAGCAGGTTGCGAAGAGCAACCCGGCCGACGTCGCCGCCCTCTCGAACCTCTCCATCAACGGCGAGACGATCGAGGCCGCGCGCCAGAAGCTGGTGCAGAAGATCGGCGAGAACATCACCGTGCGCCGCTTCGAGCGCGTGCAGGGCAACGGCAAGCTGGTCGCCTACGTGCACCCGGGCTCCAAGGTCGCCGTGATGGTGGACCTCGAGGGCGATGAAGCCGTCGCCAAGGACGTCGCGATGCACATCGCGTTCGCCAAGCCCAAGTTCATGTCGCGCGATCAGGTCGCGCCGGACGTGATCGCCGCCGAGAAGAAGATCCTCGAGGCGCGCGCCGCCGAATCCGGCAAGCCGCCGGAGATCGTGGCGAAGATGGTCGAGGGCGGCATCAACAAGTTCCTGGCCGAGATCACGCTGCTGGGCCAGCCGTTCGTGAAGGACGACAAGCAGACCGTGCAGAAGATGCTCGACGCGAAGAAGTCCAAGCTCCACGGCTACAAGTTCCTGGTCGTGGGCGAGGGCATCGAGAAGAAGCAGATGGACTTCGCGGCCGAAGTCGCCGCGATGGCAAAGACCGCGGCCTGACGATGCCGGTCGCCCCGCAGGCCCAGAACGACGCGACCGTGAAACCGGCCTACCAACGCATCCTCCTCAAGCTGTCCGGGGAGGCGTTGATGGGCGATGACGCGTTCGGCATCAATCGCGCGATGCTGGCAAAGCTCGTGGCGGAGGTGAAGGAAGTCGTCGACATGGGCGTGCAGGTCGGCATCGTGATCGGCGGCGGCAACATCTTCCGCGGCGTCTCGCAAGGCGCCGCGGGAATGGACCGCGCCAACGCCGACTACATGGGCATGCTCGCCACCGTGATCAACGCGATCGCCCTCGGCGATGCGATGAACCGAGGCGGCCTCGTGGCACGCGTGCAATCGGCGCTCACCATCGAGCCCGTGGTCGAGCCCTACATCCGCGGCAAGGCCATCCGCTACCTCGAAGAAGGCAAGGTCGTGATCTTCGCGGCCGGCACCGGCAACCCGTTCTTCACCACGGATACGGCGGCGGCTCTCCGCGGCCGCGAGGTCGAGGCGCAGATCGTGCTGAAGGCCACCAAGGTGGACGGCGTCTACACCGCCGACCCGATGAAGGACAAGACGGCCACGCGCTACAACAAGCTCACCTTCGACGAGGCGTTCGTGAAGAACCTGAAGGTGATGGACGCCACGGCGCTGGCGCTGTGCCGCGACCAGAAGCTGCCCATCAACGTGTTCTCGATCTTCAAGGCCGGGGCGCTGAAGCGCGTGGTGATGGGCGAGGACGAAGGCACGCTGGTTCACAACTGAGACCGTGGTTCGGGAGATAATCGCCGCATGAATATCGCCGACATCAAGAAGACGGCCACGGAGAAGATGGCCAAGTCCGTGGAGACGCTCAAGAACGACCTCGCGAAGGTCCGCACCGGGCGCGCCCACGTGGGCATCCTCGACCACCTGCGCGTGGACTACTACGGCTCGCCCATGCCGATCAACCAGGTGGCCAACGTCACGCTCTCCGACGCGCGCACCATCTCCATCCAGCCCTTCGAGAAGAAGATGATCCAGGCGGTGGAGAAGGCGATCCGCGATTCCGACCTCGGCGTGAACCCCGCCGTGACCGGAGACGTGATCCGCGTCCCGACCCCGATGCTGACCGAGGAGCGCCGCAAGGAGCTCACCAAGATCGTGAAGCACGAGGGCGAGAACGCGAAGGTTGCCGTGCGCAACATCCGCCGCGACGCCCTCCAGCACCTGAAGGACATGGAAGACGTCGGCGAGGACGAAGAGAAGCGCGCCGCCGGCGACGTCCAGAAGATGACCGACAAGTCGATCGCCGACATCGACAAGTTGGTGGCGGACAAAGAGAAGGACCTCATGGCGGTGTGAACCGTCGCCCCCGCGAAGGCGGGGGCCCAGCTGGATTCCCGCCTTCGCGGGAATGACGAGGAATATGTCCGAATTCGACAGCTCCACGCAGTCCATCCCCGAGACCGGCCACGTGCCGCGCCACGTGGCGATCATCATGGACGGCAACGGGCGCTGGGCGAAGAACCGCTTCCTGCCGCGCGTGGCGGGCCACCGCAAGGGTGTCGAGTCGGTGCGCTCCGTCGTGAAGGCCTGCGCCGAAGGCGGCGTGGAATACCTCACGCTCTTCGCGTTCTCGAGCGAAAACTGGCGCCGCCCGCCCGAGGAAGTCACGTTCCTCATGCAGCTCTTCATCCGCGCCCTCGAGCAGGAAGTCGAAAAGTTGCACGCCAACGGCATCCGCTTCCGGGTCGTGGGCGACATCGCCGCCTTCGACCAGCGCATCCGCGACCTCATTCGCCGCGCCGAGGAGCTCACGGAGGCCAACACCAAGCTCACGCTCACCATCGCCGCCAACTACGGCGGGCGCTGGGACATCCTGCAGGCCGCCAACCGGGCGCGCGTCGGCAACCCGATGGCGGACATCACCGAGGCAGGCCTGGCCCCGCACCTGTCCATGGCCTACGCACCCGAGCCGGACCTCTTCATCCGCACCGGCGGCGAGAAGCGCGTCTCGAACTTCCTGCTGTGGCAGCTCGCGTACACGGAGCTCTTCTTCACCGACCAGCTCTGGCCGGACTTCGATGCCGGCTCGCTCGAGGCCGCCTTCGCGTCCTACCGCCAGCGCGAGCGCCGCTTCGGCCGCACCAGCGAGCAGCTCGCCGAGGGCGAGCCGTTGCCCAAGGCCGGCTAGGACCGGCGCGATGCTGCTCACGCGCGTCCTCACGGCGCTCGCCCTCATGCCGGCGGTCCTCGGCATGCTGATCTTCGCGCCGCGCGGCTGGTGGTCGCTCTTCGCGATGCTCTTCGCCGCCTTCGCATCCTGGGAGTGGTCGCGCCTCTGCGGCTTCCAGGCCCTCGCGCAGCGCGCCTGGCTCGCCTTCTCCGCCTCGATCGGCGCCGCGCTCTTCACGCTCTACGTGGTCTCGCCGCTCAACCTCTACCCGATGGTCGCGCAGGGCCTGCTGTGGGCCGCCGCGGCGTTCTGGCTCTTCGCGGTGCCCTGGTGGCTCAAGGAGAAGCTGCGGCCGCCGCCGTGGGTCCTGGGGCTCGCCGGCTGGCTCGTGGTGTGGCCGTTCTGGATCGCGCTGGTGGATCTGCGCGACCGCAGCAAGTGGCTGCTGCTGGCCATCGCGCTCATCGTGTGGATCGCCGACATCGCCGCCTACTTCGCCGGGCGCAAGTTCGGCAAGCGCAAGCTCGCCCCGGCCATCAGCCCCGGCAAGTCGTGGGAGGGCGTGTACGGAGCGCTCACCGGCGTGCTGATCTACGGCGTCATCCTGCTCGTCTGGTCGTCGGGCGCCGCGCCCACGGCCTGGTGGATCGTCTTCCTGGCCGCGATGGTGCTGCTCACCGCGGTGAGCGTGCTGGGCGACCTCTTCGAGTCGTGGATGAAGCGCGGAGCGGGCGTGAAGGACTCGAGCAATCTCCTGCCCGGCCACGGCGGCGTGCTCGACCGTGTCGATGCGCTCACTTCAACGCTACCGGTCGCGGCCCTGCTGGTCTCGCTCAAAGGGACCCTCGGGTGAAGCGCCTCACGATCCTCGGCTCCACCGGCTCGATCGGCGCCAACACGCTCGATGTCGTGGCGCGCCATCCGGGCCGCTATGCCGTGGAAGCGCTCGCCGCGGCGAAGAGCGACACCAAGCTGCTCGCGCAGTGCCTCGAGCACAAGCCGCGCTACGCGGTGCTGGTCGATGCCGCCGCCGCGGAGCGCCTGCAGGCCGCGTTGAAGGCGAAGGGCAGCGATACGCAGGTCCTGCAAGGCGCGCAAGCGCTGGAGCGCGTGGCGACCCTGCCGGAAGTCGGCGCCGTCATGGCCGCCATCGTCGGCGCCGCGGGCCTGCCCGCCACGCTCGCCGCGGCGCGCGCCGGCAAGGACGTGCTGCTCGCCAACAAGGAAGCGCTGGTGATGTCGGGCGCGCTCTTCATGCGCGCCGTCGCCGAGGGTGGGGCGCGCCTCTTCCCCGTGGACAGCGAGCATTCGGCGATCTTCCAGTCGCTGCCCGACGACTTCCAGTGCGGGCGGGCGGGCGAGGTCGAGCGCTCGGGCATCCGCCGCATCCTGCTCACCGCCTCGGGCGGGCCGTTCCGCACCACGCCGCTCGATCGCCTCGCGCGCGTGACGCCCGACCAGGCCTGCGCCCATCCCAACTGGGTGATGGGCCGCAAGATCTCCGTCGATTCGGCCACGATGATGAACAAGGGCCTCGAGGTGATCGAGGCGCACTGGCTCTTCGGCGCCCCGCTGGAAAAGATCGAGGTCGTGGTCCACCCGCAGAGCGTGATCCACTCGATGGTCGAGTACCGCGACGGCTCGGTGATGGCGCAGCTGGGCCAGCCCGACATGCGCACGCCCATCGCCTGCGCGCTCGCATGGCCGGAGCGCATCGAGGCCGGCGTCGAGCCGCTCGATTTCACGACGCTCGGCAAGCTCGAGTTCGAGCGCCTCGACACGCAGCGCTTCCCCTGCGTGCGCCTCTGCCAGGAAGCGATCCGCAGCGGCGGCACGGCCCCGGCCGTGTTGAACGCCGCAAACGAGGTCGCCGTGGACGCTTTTCTCGAGGGCCGCATGGGCTACACCGACATCGCGCGAATCATCGAGAACGTTCTCGGCGAGATCGATGTCGAAGGGCTCGATACCCTGGAAAGGGTATACGCTGCGGACGTGGAGGCACGGGCTCTCGCCTCGCGCTACGTGGCGCGCCTCCCCCAGGTTTCCCGGTCCAGCCCATGAGCACCGCTCTCACCTACCTCTTCTCGTTCCTCGCCACCGTCGCCATCCTCGTGGTCTTCCACGAGCTCGGCCACTACTGGGCGGCGCGCATCTGCAAGGTGAAGATCCTCAAGTTCTCCGTGGGCTTTGGCCGCGTGCTCTGGTCGCGCCGCGTCGGCCCCGACCAGACGGAATGGGCGATCGCCGCGGTCCCGCTGGGTGGCTACGTGAAGATGCTGGACGAGCGCGAGGAAGACGTCGCCGCGAAGGACCTGCCGCGCGCCTTCAACCGCCAGAGCGTGTGGCGCCGCATCTTCATCGTCGGCGCCGGCCCCGTGGCGAACTTCGTGCTCGCGATCCTCTTCTTCTGGCTGCTCTTCGTGACCGGCGTGCCGGGCGAGAAGCCCGTGACCGCCGAGCCCGTCCGCAATACGCCCGCGGCCCTGGCCGGCATCGCCAACGGCGACACGTTCGTCGCCATCAACGACGAGCCGGTGCAGACGTGGGGCGACGTGAACTGGCGCCTGCTCAAGGAGGCGGTCAATCGCAGCAAGGTGCGCGTCGAGGTCATCGAGGCCTCCGGCCGCCGCGGCTACCGCACGCTGGACCTCTCGGGCACCACCGCCGACGATGTGGACGGCTCGCTCCTCAACAAGCTGGGCCTGCGGCCCTACGTGCTGCGCTCGCCGGCGGTGTTGGGCAGCGTCCTCCCGGATCGCGCGGGCGCCCGCGCCGGCCTGCAGCCCGGCGACCGCGTCGTCGGCGTGAACGGCACACCCGTGGCCACGTGGGTCGAATTCACCACCATCGTGCGGGCCAACGCCGAGAAGCCGCTCAAGCTCGACGTGGAGCGCCGTGGAGCGCGCCTGGAGATCACCGCCACCCCCGATGCCGACGGCAAGGGCAAGAGCCGCATCGGCCTGCTGGGCGTGGGCGTGAGCGAGGAGCTGAAGCGGGAAGCCGCGAGCATGCGCACCACCGTCTCGTACGACGCGCTCACGGCCCTGCCCAAGGCCGCCTACAAGGTCTGGGACCTCTCCGTCTTCAGCCTGAAGCTGCTGTGGCGGATGATCACGGGCGAGGTGTCCTGGAAGAATCTCTCGGGGCCGATCACCATCGCGGACTACGCGGGACAGTCGGCCCAGGCGGGCTGGGTCACGTTCCTCACCTTCCTCGCCTTCGTGAGCGTGAGCCTCGGCGTGCTCAACCTCCTCCCGATACCCCTGCTGGATGGGGGTCACCTAGTGTATTATTTCGCCGAAATCGTGAAGGGTAGTCCGGTCTCCGAACGCACGATGGAAATCGGCCAGCGTGTAGGGCTCGCGCTCCTCCTGGGCCTCACGTTCTTCGCTTTCTACAACGACATCAATCGATTGTTCACCGGTTGACCGAAGACTCCCCTTGATGCGTTCCCGGCTTCTCGCTCTCCTCCTCACTCTCGCCGGAACGCTCGCAGCAGCGCTCCCCGCGTTCGCCATCCAGCCGTTCGTGATCAAGGACATCCGCGTGGAGGGTGTCCAGCGCACGGAAGCGGGGACGGTGTTCACCTATCTGCCCGTGAAGGTCGGCGACAGGATCGACGACGACAAGGCCTCGGCCGCCGTGAAGGCGCTCTATGCCACGGGCTTCTACCAGGACGTGCGCCTCGAGGCCGACGGCGACATCCTCATCGTCTTCGTGCAGGAGCGCCCGGCCATCGCGTCCATCGACGTGGACGGCGCCAAGGAATTCACGAAGGAAAACCTGAAGGACGGCCTGAAGCAGGCCGGCATCTCGGAAGCGAAGATCTACGACAAGTCGCTGCTCGACCGCGCCGAGAAGGAATTGAAGCGCCAGTACACGAGCCGCGGCTTCTACGGCGCCGAGGTCAAGACCACGGTCACGCCGCTTGAGCGTAACCGCGTGGCGCTGCGCTTCGACATCGTCGAGGGCTCGGTCACCAAGATCTTCGACATCAACATCATCGGGGCCAAGGACTTCACCGAGAAGCAGCTGCTGCGCGAGATGAAGCTGCGCACGCCCGGCTGGTTCACGTGGTTCACGAAGGACGACCAGTACTCCAAGCAGCAGCTCACCGCCGACCTGGAGAGCCTGCGCTCGTTCTACCTCAACCGCGGCTACGTCGAGTTCAACATCGAGTCCACGCAGGTCTCGATCACGCCCGACCGCGAGCAGATCTACATCGCGATCGTGATCACCGAGGGCCCGGTCTACCGCATCGGCACCACCAAGTTCGGCGGCGAGCTCATCGTGAACGAGCCGGAGCTGCGCTCGCTGGTCACGGTGCTGCCGAACGACGTCTTCTCGCGCGAGAAGATCGTCGAATCCACCAAGCGCATCACCGACCGCCTCGGCAACGACGGCTACTCCTTCGCCAACGTGAACCCGGTGCCGGAGCTGGACCGCGAGAAGCGCCTCGCCTCGTTCACGTTCTACGTCGACCCGGGCCGGCGCGTGTACGTCCGCCGCGTGAACGTCGCCGGCAACCAGAAGACGCAGGACGAAGTCGTGCGCAGGGAGATGCGCCAGCTCGAGAGCTCGTGGTATTCGCTCGAGAAGATCGCGCGGTCGAAGGAGCGCCTGCAGCGCACCGGCTACTTCCAGGACGTGAACATCGAGACGCCGGCCGTCCCCGGCACCGGCGACCAGGTCGACGTGAACGTGAACGTCACCGAGCGCAATACCGGCCAGCTCAACTTCGGCGTGGGCTACTCCGAGGCCGAAGGCCTCACCATCCAGGCGTCGGTCTCGCAGGCCAACATCCTCGGCACCGGCAACCTGCTCGCCTTCCAGGTCAACAACGGCGACGTGAACAAGGTCTACTCGCTCACGTACATGAACCCGTACTGGACGCCGGATGGCGTCTCGCGAGGCTTCGACTTCTTCCGCCGCGACGTCGACACGAACACCCTGTCGGTGGCCGACTACCGCACGTACTCCACCGGCGTGGGCATGCGCTTCGGCATCCCGGTCACGGAATACGACGGCGTGAACCTCGGCATCACCTTCGAGAACACCAAGCTCGCGATCGACGAATTCAGCCCCATCCGCTACCAGCAATTCGTCGCCGAGTTCGGCGAGAAGACCAATACGCTCCGCACCAACCTCGGCTTCGCCCGCGACACGCGAGACAGCCTCGTGTGGCCGACCAAGGGCTGGCTGAACGAGATCGGCGTCGAGGTCGGCATCCCGCCGGGCGACCTCCTGTACTACCGCGCCAACTACCAGAGCCAGTGGTTCTACACGAACGAGCGCTTCCTCCCCTGGCTCACGCTGATGCTGAACGGCGAAATCGGCTACGCCGACGGCTACAGCGGCAAGCCGCTGCCGTTCTTCAAGAACTTCTACGCCGGCGGCGTGGGCTCCGTGCGCGGCTTCGAGACCGCGTCCCTGGGCCCGCGCGACCTGAGCGGCGACGTGCTGGGCGGCGACCGCCGCCTGGTCGGCAACATCGAGCTGCTCTTCCCGATGCCCGGCAACAAGGAAAAGAACGTCCGCCTCGCCACCTTCATGGACTTCGGCAACGTCTGGGGGCCGGCGCAAAAGGTGTCGTTCAGCGACCTCCGCGCTTCCGTCGGCATTGCGGTAAGCTGGGATTCGCCGGTGGGGCCGCTGCGGTTTTCCATCGCCACACCGATCAAGAAAGAGGAAGGCGACAAGGTGGAACGGTTCCAATTCCAGCTTGGCCGCGTGTTCTAAAGACTAAGGCGAAAGGCGTCCTCCGCAGATGAACGCAGATACACGCCGATAAAACCTTGAGAGCTTCAATCGTGAATTCAATGGCAGCCTCCGAAACGAAGATGAACCCGCCCAGATTCGCCTTTTATCGGCGTTTATCTGCGTTTATCTGCGGAGGGAGCCTTTTGCTTTTGATGTCCGCCGCGAGTGCGGCCGACATCAAGGTTGGCTTCGTGAACACCGAGCGTGTGTTCCGCGAAGCGGCGCCCGCCAAGCGCGCGCAGCAGAACCTCGAGCGCGAATTCGCCACCCGCAACCAGGAGCTCGCCAAGCTGGAGAAGCAGGGCCGCGACCTGCAGACGGATCTCGAACGCGAAACGGTGACGCTCACCGATGCCGCGCGCCGCGAGAAGGAGCGCGTGCTGGCCGACATCAGCCGCAATTTCCAGCGCCTGCAGCGCGAGATCCGCGAGGACCTCAACCTGAGAAGGAACCAGGAGCTGGCCGGCGTCCAGGAGCGCGCGACGCGCGTCATCAACCAGATCGCCGAGCAGGAGAAGTTCGACCTCGTCGTGCAGGAAGCGGTGTTCGCGAGCACCCGCATCGACATCACGGACAAGGTCATTCGCGCTCTGTCCGACAAGTGAGCCGTGGCCGAGGCGCTCACCTTCAGCCTGCGGGAAATCGTCTCCGAGCTCGGGGGTGAAGCCGTGGGCGAATCCGCCCAGCGCCTCACCGGCGTCGCGACCATCGAATCCGCCGGTCCCACGCAGCTCGCCTTCCTCGCCAACCTCAAGTACCGCGCCCAGCTCGAGCGCACGCGCGCCGGCGCCGTGATCCTCGGCCCGGACGAGCGTGACGCGACTCCGCTGCCGCGCATCGTGACGCCGAACCCGTATGCGTACTACGCGCGGGCCGTCGCACTCTTCAACCCGCCACCGCCCGTGAAGGCCGGCCGGCACCCGACGGCGCAGGTCGACCCCGAGGCCATCGTCGCTGCGAGCGCGGAGATCGGCCCGTATGCGGTGGTCGGCCACGGCGCGCGCATCGGCGAGCGCACCTCGATCGGTGCCACCTGCGTCATCGGCGCCAACGTGCGCATCGGCGACGACACGCGGCTCTATCCGCGCGTCACCATCTACAACGACTGCACGATCGGCGACCGCACCATCCTGCATTCCGGCGTGGTGATCGGCGCGGACGGCTTCGGCATGGCGCCGGACCAGGGCCGCTGGGTGAAGATCCCCCAGGTGGGCGCGGTGCGCATCGGCGATGACGTCGAGGTCGGCGCCAACACCACCATCGACCGCGGGGCGCTCGACGACACCGTGATCGAGGACGGCTGCAAGTTGGACAACCAGATCCAGATCGGCCACAACTGCGTGGTGGGCGAGCACACCGTGATCGCGGGCTGCGTGGGCATCGCGGGCAGTGCGCGCATCGGCAAGCGCTGCCGCATCGGCGGGGCCGCGGGCATCTCGGGGCACCTCGAGATCTGCGACAACGTCACCATCTCGGCGATGACGCTGGTCACCAAGTCGATCAAGAAACCGGGCGTCTACACTTCGGCGCTGCCGATGATGCCGCACGACGAGTGGCTGCGGTGGGCGGTCCACGCGCGGCGCGACGCCAAAGGGGAAAAATCGTGAGCGCCATGGGCATCGAGGAGATCAAGAAATACCTCCCGCACCGCTACCCGTTCCTGCTGATCGACCGCGTGATCGACTTCGAGAAGGACAAGCGCATCGTCGCGCAGAAGAACGTCACCATCAACGAGCCGTTCTTCCAGGGCCACTTCCCGCACTACGCGGTGATGCCGGGCGTGCTGATCGTGGAGGCGATGGCGCAGGCTGCCGCCGTGCTGTCGCTGCGCTCGCTGGGCCAGGAGAACGACGGCAAGAGCGTCTACTACTTCGTCGGCATCGACGGGGCTCGCTTCAAGAAGCCCGTCGTCCCCGGCGACACCATCACCTTCGAGGTGGAGCAGATCGCCGTGAAGCGCGGGATGGCGAAGTTCCGCGCGGTCGCCAAGGTGGACGGCGTGATCGCGTCCGAAGCAGAGCTTCTTTGCGCGTTGAGGCCGCTCGAGTGATGCGAGGGAAAGGCTTTGGAACCGCCGATCCCCGCCGATCCTTCGCCGATCTCCGCCGATGAAAATCATGAAGGAATTTCGTTAGAGATGCGCCACAGTTTTGTACAAGAACAAACCCCTGCATCATTGATCGGCGGGAATCGGCGCTCCATCGGCGGGGATCGGCGGTTCCAAAGCCTTTTGCACCCGTGAGCCACGTTCATCCCACTGCGATTGTCGATCCGAAGGCGAAGCTCGCTAGCAACGTCAGCGTCGGTCCGTACTCAGTCATCGACGGGGACGTGGAGATCGGCGAGGGCACCACGATCGGCGCCCATTGCGTGATCACCGGCCACACGAAGATCGGCCGCGACAACCGCCTGTTCCATTTCTGCTCGATCGGCGAGGCGAACCAGGACAAGAAGTACCAGGGCGAGCCGACGAAGCTCGTGATCGGCGATCGCAACACCATCCGCGAGTACGTCTCGATCAACCGCGGCACGGTGCAGGACCAGGGTGTCACCACCGTGGGCGACGACAACTGGATCATGGCGTACGCCCACGTGGCGCACGACTGCATCATCGGCAACCGCGCGACCATCGCCAACTGCACGCAGCTCGCGGGCCACGTGCATATCGGCGACTGGGCGACGCTGGGCGGCTTCACGGGCGTGCACCAGTACGTGAAGATCGGCGCGCACGTGATGACGGGCGTTTCGAGCGTCGTGCTGCAGGACATCCCGCCGTACGTGATGGTCGGCGGCAATCCGCTCGCGCCCTTCGGCATCAACGCCGAAGGCCTGAAGCGCCGCGACTTCAGGCCCGAGGCGATCCCCGAGCTCAAGACCGCGTACAAGACGCTCTACAAATCGGGGCTGCTGCTCGCCGAAGCGAAGGTGGAGCTGGCCAAACACGCCGAGCGTGTGCCCGAGGTGCGGGCTCTCGTCGACTTCCTCGCATCCTCCACGCGCGGCATCGTCCGGTGAGCGGCCGGCGCATCGGCATCGTGGCCGGCGAGGCCTCGGGCGACATGCTCGGGGCGGCGCTGATCCGCGCCGTGCGCGAGCGCGAGCCCGACGCGAAGTTCTACGGCATCGCGGGCCCCAAGATGATGGCCGAGGGCGCCGAGTCGCTCTTCCCGATGGAGAAGCTTTCGGTGAGCGGCTACGTGGAGGTGGTCCGCCACCTGCCGGAGCTGCTGGGCATCCGCAAGCAGTTGGCCAAGCGCTTCATCGAGGATCGCCCCGACGTCTTCATCGGCGTCGATGCGCCCGACTTCAACCTCGGCCTCGAGACCAAGTTGCGCTCGAAGGGCATCCGCACGGTGCACTACATCAGCCCGTCCATCTGGGCGTGGCGCGCCGAGCGCATCCACAAGATCAAGCGGGCCGTCGACCACATGCTCGCCGTGTTTCCCTTCGAGGAAGCGATCTACCAGAAGGCGGGCATTCCGGTCACCTATGTCGGCCATCCCCTCGCCGACGAGATGCCGCTCAATCCGGACCGCGACGGCGCCCGCTCGCAGCTGCGCCTCGCCAAGGCCGGCCCCGCGGTGGCGATGCTGCCCGGCAGCCGCATGAAGGAGCTGGTCGCCCACTCCGACCTCATGATCCAGACGGCGCGCATCCTGCACAAGGAGCGCCCGGACCTTCGCTTCTTCATTCCGCTGGCGACTCGCGAGACGCGCGACTATTTCGAGACGCGCCTCTACGCGCTCGAGGCCCACGAGCTGCCGATCACCATCCTCTTCGGCCACGCGCGCCTGGCGCTGAACGCGGCCGACGTGGCGCTGGTGGCGAGCGGCACCGCCACGCTGGAGGCGGCGCTCGCGCGCTGCCCGATGGTCATCACCTACCGCGTGCCCAGGCTCACCTACTGGCTGATGATGCGCAAGGCCATCCTGCCGTACGTCGGCCTGCCCAACATCCTCGCCGGCGAGTTCATCGTGCCGGAGCTGCTCCAGGAGGACGCCACGCCGCAGAACCTGGCGCAGGCGCTCGGCAACTGGCTCGACAACAAGGACGCCCGCGCGATGCTGCGCGAGCGCTTCGCGGCGATGCACGAGAGCCTCGCGCGCGGACACGACGAGCGCGTGGCGCAGGCGCTCCAACCTTTCCTCGCCCCGGGCGGATCGAACCATGCGAACGCGCAAGGAAACCATCTCGCTGCTCTGCGGGGTTGACGAGGCGGGCCGCGGCCCGCTCGCCGGCAGCGTCTTCGCCGCCGCGGTGATCCTCGATCCCGAGCGCCCGGTCGAGGGGTTGAACGACTCCAAGCTCCTGCCCGAGGAAGTGCGCGAGGAGCTCGCCCTCCTGATCAAGGACCGCGCGCGCTGCTGGGCGATCGCCTCGGCGAGCGTGGAGGAGATCGAGCGCATGAACATCCTGCGCGCGAGCCTCTACGCGATGCGCAGGGCCATCCTCGCGCTTTCGTGCCGTCCCATGGAGGTGTGCGTCGACGGCCTCCACAAGCCGCCCATCCGCATCAAGTGCCGCCCGGTCGTGAAGGCCGATCGCACGGTGCCCGAGGTCTCGGCTGCGTCGATCCTCGCCAAGACGGCCCGCGATGCGGAGATGCGGGAGATGGACACGCGCTTCCCCGGCTACGGCTTCGCGAACCACAAGGGCTACTCGACGCCCGAGCACATGCTGGCGCTGAAGGCGCTCGGCCCCTGCGCGATCCACCGCCGCTCGTTCGAGCCGGTGCGCCTGCTGCTGCAAGTCGATCTCCCGTTCTGAGATGAAGGCGGTCACCTCGCGCGACAACGCCGCCTTCAAGGCGATGGCGAAGCTCGCCGCGAGCACGTCTGAGAGGAAGCGCCGCGGCCTGACCGTGCTGGACGGGGCGCATCTCGTCGCGGCCTTCCTCGATTCCGGGCGCGAGGTGGATTCGCTGATGGTGTCGGCCCCCGCGCTGCAGCGCCCGGAGATCGAGCGCCTCGTGGACCGCGTGCCGGGCTCGCGCGTGACGGTGGTGAGCGAGGCGCTCTTCAAGGTGCTCTCGACCGTCGATTCCGCCACCGGCATGATCGCCGCCGCCGAAACGCCCGCGGGGCACTCCGTACCGCCCGATGCGGATCTCGTGCTGGTTCTCGAAGGCATCCAGGACCCGGGCAATGTCGGCACGCTGCTTCGCAGCGCCGCGGCCGCCGGAGCCGGCCATGCCGTGCTCTCGAAGGACTGCGCATTCGCCTGGTCGCTGAAGACGATCCGCGCCGCGATGGGCGCGCACTTCGCGTTGAACATCATCGAGGGCATCGATCTCGTCGCGTTCCTCGAGAGCTTCCGCGGCACGGCCGTGGCGCTCACCGGCGAATCGAAGCGATCGCTGTACGACGTGGACCTTCGCGGCCCCGTCGCCCTGCTGGTGGGAAATGAAGGCTCGGGCCTCACGCCCGAGGTGCGCGGCCACGCGACGTTCACGGCGAGCATCCCGATGCCCGGTAAGATGGAATCGCTGAACGCCGGCGTCGCCGGATCCCTTGCGCTTTTCGAGGCGGTCCGCCAGCGCCGATCGCGCTAACGAAACCGGACCGACCGCATGGCCGCAGCCCCGCGCTCCTTCAAGTACTACGAGTTCGTGATGGTCGCCTTCGTGACCCTCCTCGTGTGCTCCAACCTGATCGGCCCCGCGAAGATCGCGCAGGTGGACTTCCCGGTCGTGGGTCTCCTCACCTTCGGCGCGGGCGTGCTCTTCTTCCCGATCTCGTACGTGTTCGGCGACGTGCTCACGGAGGTGTACGGCTACGCGCGCTCGCGCCGCGTGATCTGGGCCGGCTTCGCCGCGCTGGGCTTCGCCTCCTTCATGGCCTGGGCCGTCGTGGCGCTGCCGCCGGCGCCGTTCTGGAAGAACCAGGAGGCCTACGAGATCGCCTTCGGGCAGGCGTGGCGCATCGCCGCGGCCTCGATGTTCGCGTACTTCTGCGGCGAGTTCGTGAACTCCTTCGTGCTCGCCAAGATGAAGATCCTCACGGCGGGGCGCTGGCTGTGGACCCGCACCATCGGCTCCACGATCTTCGGCGAGGCGGTGGACTCGTCGCTGTTCTACCCGCTCGCCTTCTACGGCACCGGGATCATCCCGGACGACAAGCTGCCGCTGGTGATGCTGTCGCAATTCGTCGCGAAAGTGAGTGTCGAAGTCCTGTTCACCCCGGTCACCTATTTCCTCGTCGGCTGGCTGAAGCGCAGCGAGGGGGTCGACCACTACGACCGCGACACCCAGTTCACGCCGTTCACGCTCAAGATCTAGAGGTTCGGACCATGCGGACGATCGCGCTTGCCCTGACACTTTCATTCCTGGCCGGCGGGTTCGCCGCGGCCGCCGAGACGGAGAAGCGCCCGAAGGTGGGCCTGGTCCTGGGCGGCGGCGGAGCCCGCGGGGCCGCGCACATCGGCGTGCTGGAAGTCCTCGAAGAAAACCATATCCCGATCGACTGCATCGCGGGCACGAGCATGGGCGCGCTCGTGGCCGGCGCCTACTCGGCGGGCGTCTCTCCCCAGGAGATGCGCGCCTTCGTGAAGAAGACCGACTGGGCCACCGTGTTCGACGACTCCGCCGGACGCGACCTCGTGAACCTGCGGCGCAAGGAGCTGGACGACCGCTTCACCTCGGGCCTCGAGTTCGGCGTCGGAAAGGACGGCCTCAAGTACCGCTCCGGCGCGATCGCGGGCGAGAAGCTGAAGCTTCTCTTCAACGGCCTGGTGCGCGAGGACCTCGGCTCGCGCGACATCGAGCAGCTCCCGCTGCCCATCGCCATCGTGGCCACCGACATCGGCACCGGCGAGCGCGTGGTGATGCGCACCGGCAACCTGAGCTCGGCGATGCGCTCCTCCATGTCCGTGCCGGGCGTGCTGGCGCCGGTGATCCGCGACGGCCGCAAGCTGGTCGACGGTGGCCTCGTGGACAACGTGCCGATCGGCGAGGTGATCGAGCTGTGCAAGCCCGACGTCATCATCGCCATCAACGTGGGCTCCCCGCTCTTCAAGCCCGAGGAGGTGACGGGCCTCGTCTCGGTCGTGGGCCAGATGGTGAGCCTGCTCGCCGAGCAGAACGTGGCCAAGTCCCTAACGCTCATGCGCAAGCAGGACATCTACCTGCGCCCCGACCTGGGCGCGATCTCGAGCGCCGGCTTCGACCAGCAGATCGAGGCCGCGGACCTTGGGCGGAAGGCCGCGCTCGACGTGCTGCCGGTCCTGCGGACACTGTCGATGGAGTCGCGCGAGTTCAACATCTGGCGCATGGGGATGCGGCAGATCCTCACGCCGAAGCCGCCCGTCATCGACGAGGTGCGCGTGGGCGAGACGAAGTACGTGGCCCCGGAGTCGATCCGCGCCGGCATCCGCGCGAAGGAGGGCGAGGCGCTCGACAGCGACAAGCTCGTGAAGGACCTCGTGTGGGTCTACAGCCAGGGCGACCTGCAGTCGCTCGACTACAGCGTGGTGCGCGAGGGCAACAAGACCGTGCTCAACGTCCTGCCCGTGGAAAAGGGCTGGGGCCCGAACTACATCCGCTTCGGCGTGAACCTCGCTACCGATTTCCAGAGCCAGGCGGACTACAACGTGCGCGCGCTCTACCGCCGCACCTGGATGAACAGCTACGGCGGCGAGTGGCGCCTGGGTGGGCAGATCGGCAGCGAGCAGTTCATCACCACCGAGTTCTACCAGCCGCTCGATTATGCGCAGCACACGTTCGTGCGCCCGTTCGCTTTCTTCGACAGCCGCCAGATCGGCATCTACAACGAAGGCGACCGCCTGGCCGACTACACCTTCCGCGATTCCCGCATCGGCATCGAAGGCGGCCTCAACATCGGCATCTACGGGCAGGCGCGCCTGGGCTGGGTGCACCGCTGGCTCAACCTCGGGCGCGACACCGGCATCGAGATCTTCCCGAGCTTCAAGGACCGCGTGTCCGGGCCGTCGCTCAACATCGCGCTCGACACCGAGGACCAGGCCTACTTCCCCACCAAGGGGTTCCAGGGCCGCATCGACTACTTCCACGCGCTGAAGGCCACGGGCGACAGCGGGAGCAAGTACGCGAAGCTGAGCGGTGCCTTCGAGGGCGTCTACTCGATCCGCGACGTGTCGTTGATCGGGGAGATCGAGGGCGGCAACGCGACCAAGGGCAACCTTCCGGCCGGCGACCTCTTCTCGCTCGGCGGGCCGCGCCGGCTCTCGTCCTTCGCCAACGACCAGTTCCTCGGCGAGCAGTACGAGTACGGCCGGCTCGAAGCGCAGTGGCGCCTCACCAAGCCGATCCCGCTGCTGGGGCTGAACTTCATCGCGGGGGCGATCGCGGAGGCGGGGCGGATGCGCAAGTCCCAGACGGAGCTCGCGCTGGATGGGGTGTGGCTGCAGTCCTACGGGATCTACATTGCCGCGAACACGTTCCTGGGTCCGGTGTACTTCGGGTACTCGGATTCGAAGAAGGGCGAGGGACGCTTTTATCTTTTTGTTGGAACCCCGTGAAAATCGCTTGGGACCCCTTGAACCACGGAGGCACGGAGACACGGAGGGCCACGGAGGAATGCTTGGCGGGTCGTGGGAGATGCGGTCGGCAGTGATTCGCGATCGCCCGTCATCGACAATCCCTACAAGGTTTCCTCCGTGGCCCTCCGTGTCTCCGTGCCTCCGTGGTTCAAGGGGTCCCTCAGGAGCGCAGCGTCTCCAGCGCAGCCCCGCAATTCCAGCAGAGCTCGAAAGAGCCAGGATTCTCCTCCCCACACGAAGGACACCGCACTGCGGGCCCCGAAGGGCGCCGCCGCAGGTATTCATCGATGAGGGCCCGCGCCCGTTCCGAGTTCTTCTCCTCGTCCACCCAGAGCTGGGGGAGGGAGGAGTCGATCGGCAGCTCCCCGGCGATGCTGGAGGCGTTGGCGTTGAAGATGCGGGCGCGGATCCCCGCGCCCGCCAGCTGGTCGAGGAGAAGCTGGGCCTCGACCAGGTTGGCTGCCGTGAAGACGCGCTTCAGAAGCGGAACGCCACGGCGGCCGTGAAGCCGTCGTCCTTCGAGCCCTCGCGGCCGGAGACGTTGTAGAACGCGAGGCCCACGCCGATCGACGGAGTGATGTTGCCGCGCAGGCCCACGGAGGTCGTCATGTACGTCGAGTCGGGCTTGTAGGCCTCGATGTCGTACGTGAGGCCCGTCGGTCCGAGCGACTGCAGCTGCGCGGAGACGAAGCGCGGATCATCGCGGCGCTCCTTGTCGGCCTGGAAGCGGATCCACGGCGTCCACATGCCGAAGTCCATCGAGGCTTGCGCTCCGATGCTCCAGATCTCCGAGCGCCGCGTCTGCTTGCTGATGTTGAGCATGCCGGTGTTGGGCGCGTTGCCGGAGGCCGTCTCGTTGAACCCGTTCACCTCGACGTTCTGCACGCCGAGCGTGAGGTACGGGCCCACCTTGAACTTGCCGAAGGTGAAGTCGTAGCCGACGTTGGCGTAGAACGACGCGTTGTTGCCGCTGGGGCTCGATTCGCCCGTGCGGGTGACCGGACCCAGCTGGATGTTGCGGCGGTTCTCCGAGTAGTCGATGTCGCTGATGCTGAACGCACCGCTCGCGTACAGGTTGGTGCCCTGGTAGGCCGCGAACGCCGACAGCGTGTTCTCCGTCATCTTGTAGCCGCCCGCGTTGCCGCCGAACCGCGCCTTCTCGTTGCTCATGCCGTAGGCGACGCCGATCGCGACGTTCTCGGAGGCGCGCATCGAGGCGCCCACCGCGAAGTTGTACGAATCGGTGTCCTGCGAGGGAATGCCCTGGCGAGCGTCGAAGCTCGGGTCGCTGTTGTTGTACGAGACGAACGTGGTCCACGTGCCCTCGGAGGCCTTGAGCCCCGTACGCACGCCCTCGGCGAGCGAGCGGACGTGCGCCTGGCGCGAATGGATCGCGGTCTCGGGCAGCATCGAATACTGCGACGGGCCGTCGATCAGGCTCTCCACGTACTGCGCGAGGATGGCCTGCGAGGCGGGCGTCGGATGGACGCTGTCGGCGAAGAGGTAGGTCTGGCCGCCGGGGACGATGGTGGCCGCCGTGCAGAACTGCGAGCTGTTCGAGTTGGTGGGCGGGAAGGTCTGGCAGGCCACGCCCGTGGTGTTGGTGAAGCCGAACGCCGCGGCGTTGTTCTTCACGTCGGTGAAGAGGCCAAACGTATCGACCGGGATGGCGCGGATGCCAGCGGACGCGAGGCCCGTGAAGAGCGTCGTGTTGTAGCCCGCCGAAAGCGCCGTGACAGCCCCGGCGATCGCCGGGCCGCCGGCCGCGGCCGAGGGCGTGCCGCCCACGTCGGGCAGCGCGAACACGAGGATGTAGCGGGCGCCCGCGGCGCGAAGGCGCGCGACCTGCGCCACGTCGTCCGTCGCGGCCTGGAGCACGTTGGCCTGGAGCTGGGCCTGCGTGATCTGGCCGGCCTGGAAGAGGCCGAGGTTCTGCAGCATGTCGTTGCCGCCCGCGAACACGGCGTAGAGCGCGTTCGGATCGGCAGCACCGCCATTGGCGCCGAGGAACTCGTTGATCTGGGTGCTCACCGGGCGCTGCGCGGAGCCGGGGGGCGTCGAAGCGGAGGGCTGCGTCACCCGGGCGCCGCCTTGAGCGTAGATGGAGCCGCCCGCGTTGCTGGGTCCGACGGCCGTCACGCCATAGTGCTGCGACACGAGCTCCGACCAGACCGGGCCCGGGTTGATCGTGAAGCGGCCGAGCTGGGCCACGAGGGCCGGGGGCAGGCCGAGGCCCGTGAGGAAGGGGCGGAAGTAGCCGGCGTCGGACAAGCTGTCGCCGAAGACGACGACGTTGGAGAACTGGGCTGCGCTGGATTGCGTTGCGCCGAGGGTGGCGAAGAGGGACAGGACGAGGGCGGGGACGATACGTTTTTTCATGTGGGTGACTCCTCCTTTATGGGAGGAATCTTCGCACAACCGTCCCGGGCACGCACTCCTGCAGTGCAGCGAGGAAACGGGGATTGCGGAACTGTCTTCCGCTGCGCGGATGCCTGGCGGCAACCCTATTCGGGACCCATTGAACCACGGAGGCACGGAGACACGGAGGGCCACGGAGGAATCTTGGAATTGCTGTAGCGATCAACCGTGCAGAGGTCACCGCCGAACCCACTTCACGTCCATTCCTGCATTCCTCCGTGGCCCTCCGTGTCTCCGTGCCTCCGTGGTTCAAGGGGGGCCAGGCGAAAGCCAGATCAATACACGCGACGCATGAGGTGCGCCTCATGGAGGACATGCGTCGCGATCTCCTCGATCGACTTCGTCGTCGAGTCGAGGAAGATGATGTCGTTGCGCTTCATCAGCTTCTCCGCGGCGGCGACTTCGTAGCGGCAATTCTCGAGCGCGGCGTACTTCGAATCGGGCCGGCGTTCGCTGCGGATCTGGTGCAGGCGCTCGGGCGCGATCGAGAGGCCCCACACCTTGTGCTTGTGCGCGAGCAGCGCCGGCGGCAGGCGGTTGGCCTCGAGGTCCTCGGGGATCAGCGGGTAGTTGGCCGCCTTGATGCCGAATTGCATCGCCATGTAGAGGCAGGTGGGCGTCTTGCCGCTTCGCGACACGCCGACCAGGATGATGTCGGCCTCCTCCAGCTCGCGGTTGGTCACGCCGTCGTCGTGCGAGAGCGTGTAGTTGATCGCCTCGATGCGGTGGTTGTAGTCCTTGGAATTGCCGGCGCTGTGGCTCTTGCCCACGACGTGCGTGGACTTCTCGCCCAGCTCGCCTTCCAGCGGGATGATGAAGCGCTCGAAGACGTCCAGCACCAGGCCGTGGCACTTGTTGATTTCCTCGCGCACGGCGTCGTCCACGATCGAGCTGAATACGAGGGCGCGCTGGCCCACCTCGTCCTCGGTCTGGTTCACCTGCGCCACCGCCGCGATCGCCTTGGGGATCGTGTCGATGAAGGGGAGCGTGATCCGCTGGAACTCGACGCCGGCGAACTGCGTGAGCAGCGACGAGCCGAGTGCCTCGACGGTGAGGCCGGTACGGTCGGAGATGAAGAAGACGCGGCGATGCTGGGCCATGGGGTCCCGGCACGCGGCCGGCGGGTCATTTTGCGGTGCAGCAATGCTGCGGTTGGGCCGGTATAATTGCAAGCTTCCGCGTGATTCGAAACCCCATGTCCGCCCACGTCCTCCCGCTCGAAAAACTCCGCATGACCGACGTGGCGAGCGTCGGTGGCAAGAACGCGTCCCTGGGCGAGCTGATCAGCCAGCTGGCGGCCTCCAACGTTCGCGTTCCGGGCGGTTTCGCCACCACGGCGCGGGCCTTCGAGGAGTTCCTCGAGCACAACCAGCTGAAGGCGAAGATCGACGCGATCCTCGGCAAGCTGAACGTGGACGATGTCTCCGCCCTCGCGAAAGCGGGCGCCGAGGTCCGTGCGATGGTCGAGGCGGGCAAGCTGCCCCCGGCGCTCGAGAAGGCGATCCACGAAGAATACGCGCGCATCTCCCACGGCACGCCGGATGCGTCGTTCGCCGTGCGCTCTTCCGCCACCGCCGAGGATCTTCCGGACGCGTCCTTCGCCGGCCAACAGGAGACCTACCTCAACATCCGCGGCATCGAGAACGTGCTGGACGCGGTGCTTCGCGTCTACGCCTCGCTCTACAACGACCGCGCCATCGCCTATCGCGTGCACAAGAACTTCAAGCACGAGGACGTGGCCATCTCCGCCGGCGTGCAGCGCATGGTTCGCAGCGACCTCGGAGCGGCCGGCGTCATGTTCACGATGGATACCGAGTCGGGCTTCCCCGACGTGGTCTTCATCACCTCGAGCTACGGCCTGGGCGAGACGGTCGTGCAGGGCTCGGTGAATCCGGACGAGTTCTACGTCTCCAAGGTCTGCCTCGCGGCGGGCAAGCCCGCGGTCCTGCGCCGGAGCCTGGGCGGCAAGGCGATCAAGCTCGTCTTCAGCGCGGATCCCAAGCCCGGCAAGTCGGTCGAGGAGAAGGACGTCGCCCCGGGCGACCGCGACCGCTTCTCGCTCTCGGACTCGGAGGTCGAGGAACTGGCGCGCTACGCCGTCTCGATCGAGAAGCACTACGGCCGCCCGATGGACATCGAGTGGGGCCGCGACGGCACCGACGGCAAGCTCTACATCCTGCAGGCCCGCCCGGAGACGGTGAAGAGCCAGGAGACGCAGAAACGCACGCTCACCCGCTACCGCATCGGCAAACGCGGCGAGGTGCTCTCCGAGGGCCGCGCCATCGGCTCGAAGATCGGCCAGGGCAAGGTGCGCATCGTCACGGACATCGCGGAGATCGCGCGCGTTCAGGAAGGTGACGTGCTCGTGACCGACATGACCGATCCGAATTGGGAGCCGGTGATGAAGCGAACAGCGGCCATCATCACCAATCGCGGGGGCCGAACCTGCCATAGCGCGATCATTGCGCGTGAACTCGGCATTCCTGCGGTCGTTGGCTGCGAAGACGCTACGGAGAGACTCCGGGACGGAATGGACGTCACCGTCTCCTGCGCCGAGGGCGACACGGGCTACATCTACGCCGGCAAGCTGCAGTTCGACATCGTCGAGGTGCAGCTGGACAAAATGCCGAAGATCCCGGTCAAGATCGCGATGAACGTCGGCAACCCGCAGCTCGCTTTCGACTTCGCGCAGTTGCCCAACGAGGGCGTGGGCCTGGCTCGCCTCGAGTTCATCATCTCGAACATGATCGGCGTCCATCCGAAGGCCTGCCTCGAGTACGACAAGCTGCAGCCGGACCTGAAGGCGCAGGTGACGAAGCAATCGCGCGGCTACCCGAATCCGGTGGCGTTCTACCGCGAGAAGATCGTCGAGGGCGTGGCCACCATCGCCGCCGCGTTCTGGCCGAAGAAGGTCATCGTGCGGCTGTCGGACTTCAAGTCCAACGAGTACCGCAACCTCATCGGCGGCGCCAAGTTCGAGCCGTCGGAAGAGAACCCGATGCTGGGCTTCCGCGGCGCCTCGCGCTACATCGCGGCCAGCTTCCGGGATTGCTTCAGGCTCGAATGCGAGGCCATGAAGAAGGTCCGCGACGAAATGGGCCTCACGAACGTAGAGATCATGATCCCGTTCGTGCGCACGCTGAAAGAATCCGAGCAGGTGCACGCCATCCTGAAGGAGAACGGCCTGGAGCGAGGCAAGAACGGCCTGCGCGTCGTGATGATGTGCGAGATCCCGTCCAACGCCATCCTCGCCGACGAGTTCCTCAAGCACTACGACGGCTTCTCCATCGGCTCCAACGACATGACGCAGCTCACCCTCGCGCTCGACCGCGACTCCGGGCTCGTGATGGAGGGCTTCGACGAGCGCGACGCCGCGGTGAAGCAGATGCTGCACCTGGCCATCGACGCCTGCCGCCGGGCGAAGAAGTACGTCGGCATCTGCGGCCAGGGCCCCAGCGACTATCCGGACCTCGCCGAGTGGCTCATGTCCGAAGGCATCGAATCGATGTCTCTCAATCCGGACACGGTGGTGGAAACGTGGCTCCACCTCGCGAAAGCGAGTGAAAAGGTCGCCGGGTAGCGTCATACTCGAAGGCCGCTTTCCCGCCCGTCCCCACCATGCACGCCTGGCGTATCGTCCGCTTCAACGACCTCACCGCGCGTGACGTCCATGACATCTACCAGGCCCGCATCGAGGTCTTCGTCCTCGAGCAGAACTGCCCGTTCCAGGACGTCGACGGCGCCGATCCCGCCTGCTGGCACCTCTTCACACGAAAAGAATTGGGGTCAGACCCTAATTCCTTCCCCATCATTGCCTATTGCCGCATCGTGCCGCCCGGCATCAAGTTCGCGGAACCGTCGATCGGCCGCGTGCTCACAACAGAGGCGGCGCGGGGCACGGGCCTGGGTCGCGTATTGATGGGCGAGGCGGTCGCGCGCACCAAGGCGCTGTGGCCGAAGGAGGCGATCCGCATCGGCGCGCAGGCCCGGCTGGAGAAGTTCTACAACGATTTCGGTTTCGAGAAAGCTTCGGACATGTACATGGAAGACGGCATCCCCCACATCGAGATGGTGCGGCCATGAGCGGGCAGCTCGCGGGACGCACCGCTGTGGTCACCGGTTCCACGAGCGGCATCGGCCGTGCGATCGCGCAGTTCTTCGCGCGCGAGGGCGCGAACGTCCTCGTGAACGGCTTCGGGGACGCGAAGGAAATCGAATCGCTGCGCGCCTCGCTCGCGAAGGAAAGCGGCGCGAAGGCCGCGTACCACGGCGCGGATATGTCGAAGCCGGCCGAGATCGAGGCGATGATCCGCGCGGCCGAGAAGGAGCTGGGGCCGGTCGACATCCTGGTGAACAACGCGGGCATCCAGTACGTGGCGCCCGTCGACGAGTTCCCCACGGAGAAGTGGGACGCGATCATCGCGATCAACCTCTCCTCGGCCTTCCATGCGACCAAGCATGTGCTGAAGGGCATGAAGGCGCGCCGCTGGGGCCGCGTGATCAACATCGCCTCGGCCCACGGCCTGGTCGCTTCGCCCAACAAGAGCGCCTACGTGGCCGCCAAGCACGGCATCGTCGGCTTCACGAAGACGGTGGCGCTGGAAGTGGCGGAGACGGGCGTCCGCAGCAACGCGATCTGCCCCGGCTTCGTGCTCACGCCGCTGGTGCAGAAGCAGATCGACGACCTCGCGAAGCAGCACAACATCACCGCGGCCGCCGCCAAGGACATGATCCTCGCCCCGCAGCCGACGAAGGAGTTCGTGAAGATCGAGGAGATCGCGGCGATGGCCCTCTACCTCTCCACGGAAGCGGCCGCGCAAATCAACGGCGCGTCGTTCTCGATAGACGGCGGATGGACCGCGAAATGAATCGTCATTCCCGCGAAGGCGGGAATCCACTGGGTTCCCGCCTTCGCGGGAACGACAAGACTCCAGCATGACGATGCTTCGACGGAGAACCCGGCGCCCGAAACCGGACACCCGCAAGCCGGCGCCTCCCGCGGTCACCGAGACCCGATCCCGGCGCCGCGCGCGCCCCGGCGCCGTGGTGCCCGCGGAGCTGATCGTCACGGAGGAGACAACGCCGCAGGCGAAAGCCTCGCGCGCCAACGTGGTGCTCGTCACGGGCTTCGAGCCCTTCGGCGGAGAGGCGAGCAATCCCTCCTGGGAGATCTGCAAGCGGCTGCCGGCCACGATCGGCAAGACCAGGGTCGAAACACTCCAGGTGCCGTGCCTCTTCCGCACCTCCATCGAAACCGTCGCCGAGGCGATCGAGAAGCTGAAGCCCGCGCTCGTCGTTTGCATTGGCCAAGCCGGCGGCCGCGACCGGATTTCCATCGAACGCGTCGGCATCAACATCGACGACGCGCGCGCTCCCGACAACGGAGGCGAGCGCCCCGTGGACGAGGCGATCGCACCGAATGGCCCGCCCGCCTACTTCACCACGCTGCCGATCAAGGCCATGGCCAAGGCGGTTCGCGACGCCGGCATTCCCGCCGAGGTCTCGAACACGGCCGGCACGTACGTCTGCAATCACCTGCTCTACGGCGTGCTGCATTTCATCGCTGCCAGCGGGCACGCAACGCGCGCCGGCTTCATCCACGTGCCCTACGCGGATGCGCAGGTGCTGGACAAACCCGGCCAACCGTCGATGTCGGTGGACGCGATGGCGCGCGGCATCGAGGCAGCGATCACCGCCGCGCTCGCGCACAAGACCGATACCAAGATCTCCGAAGGCCGAGAGACATGACCGAAGCACCGCTCTGGACGCCGTCGCCCGAACGGGTGGCCGCCTCCAACGTCACGGCGTTCACGAAGCTCGTGAACGAGCGCCACGGCACGAAGCTCACCGACTACACGAGCCTCTACCGCTGGTCGTGCGACCACCTCGAGGATTTCTGGATCGCGGTCTGGGACTTTAGCGCCGTGGTCGCGGAGACGCGCGGCAAGGTCGCGCTCGCCGACGGCGACAAGATGCCCGGCGCGCGCTTCTTCCCCGACGCCAAGCTCAACTTCGCCGAGAACCTGCTCCGCCGCCGCGACGACTCCGACGCCATCGTCTTCTGGGGTGAGGACAAGGTGCGCAGGCACCTCACCACGCGCGAGCTCTACGACGAAGTCTCGCGCTTCTCGCAGGCGCTCTCCGCCGCGGGCGTGGGGGAGGGCGACCGTGTCGCCGCCTTCATGCCGAACATGCCCGAGACGGTGATCGCGATGCTCGCCACGGCGAGCCTGGGCGCCACGTTCACCTCGTGCTCGCCGGATTTCGGCGTGCAAGGCGTCTGCGATCGCTTCGGCCAGGTCGAGCCGAAGGTGCTGGTGTGCTGCGACGGCTACTACTACAACGGCAAGGTCGTCGAGACGCTCTCGCGCATCGCGGAGATCATGGGCCACCTGCCGACGGTCAAGAAGGTCGTCGTCGTGCCGTACGTGAGCGAGGAGCCGGCGGCCTCGAGTGTTCCGCACGGCGTGACGCTCGCGGACTTCCTGGCACCGTTCCCGGCAAAGGACATCGCCTTCCGCCGCATGCCGTTCAACCATCCGCTCTACATCCTCTACTCGAGCGGAACGACGGGCGTGCCCAAGTGCATCGTCCACAGCGCGGGCGGCGTGCTGCTGATGCACCTGAAGGAACACCTGCTGCATTGCGACGTGAAGGCCGGGGACCGCGTCTTCTACTTCACGACCTGCGGCTGGATGATGTGGAACTGGCTCGTGACGGCCCTGGGCGTGAATGCCGCGCTGCTGCTCTACGACGGCTCGCCCTTCCTCGGCCGCGGCAACGTGCTGTTCGACTTCGCGGCCGCCGAGGACATGACGCACTTCGGGACCTCCGCCAAGTTCATCGACGCGATCGCGAAAGTGAAAGTCGAACCGATCCGGAACCACCGCCTGCCGGAGCTGCGCGCCATCCTCTCCACCGGATCGCCGCTCGCGGCCGAGGGCTTCGACTACGTCTATTCGAAGATCAAGAAGGACGTCCAGCTCTCCTCGATCAGCGGCGGCACCGACCTCGTGGCCTGCTTCGCCGGCGGAGCGCCGACGCGCCCCGTCTGGCGCGGTGAGCTGCAGGCGCGGCTGCTCGGCATGGCGGTGGAGATCTTCGATGACGACGGCCGCGTCCTGCCACAGGGCCAGAAGGGCGAGCTCGTGTGCGTGAAGCCGTTCCCGACCATGCCGCTCGGCTTCTGGAACGATCCGGGCGACGCGAAGTACCGTGCCGCGTACTTCGAGAAGTACCCGAACGTCTGGCGCCACGGCGACTGGTCGGAGATCACGCCGCACGACGGCATGATCATCTACGGGCGCTCGGATGCGGTGCTCAATCCCGGCGGTGTGCGCATCGGCACGGCCGAGATCTACCGCCAGGTGGAGAAGCTGGACGAGGTGCTGGAGTCCATCGTCATCGGCCAGGATTGGCAGAAGGACGTGCGCGTGGTGCTCTTCGTGCGCCTGCGCGACGGCCTCACGCTGGACGAGGCGCTCGCCAAGCGCATCCGCGAGGTGATCCGCGTGAACACCACCACGCGCCACGTGCCCGCGGTGATCCTCCAGGTGACCGATATCCCGCGCACCAAGTCCAACAAGATCGTCGAGCTCGCGGTGCGCGCCGTCGTCCACGGCCAGCCCATCAAGAACGCCGAGGCGCTCGCCAACCCCGAAGCCCTCGAGCAATTCCGCAACCGCCCCGAGCTGGCCTAGTGCACTCTCCGAAGTTCTACGCGGCAGTCTCGATCGCGACGTCGCTCGCGACGATCGCGCTGAAGGCCGGCGCCTACTGGGTGACGGGATCGGCGGGCCTGCTGTCGGACGCGATGGAGTCGGTGGTGAACGTGGTCGCGGCCCTCGTCGCGTTCGCCGCGCTGCACTATGCCGAGGGCAAGCCCGACCGCGAGCACAACTTCGGCCACGAGAAGGTGCAATACGTCTCCAGCGGCATCGAGGGCGCGCTGATCTTCGTGGCCGCCGGCGCGATCGTGTGGACGGCAATCCCGCGCCTCATCCAGCCGCAGCCCCTGCAACAGGTGGGCCTGGGCCTCGCGTTGGCGTTGGCCGCCGCGATCGCCAACGGAGCGTGCGCGATGTTCCTGCTCAAGGGAGCTCGCGAGAACCGCTCGATCACGCTCGAGGCGGATGGGAAGCACCTGCTGTCGGACGTGTGGACCACCGTGGGAGTCCTCGTGGGCGTCGTCCTCGTGCAGCTCACGGGCTGGCTTCGCCTCGATGCGTTGGTGGCACTTGCGGTCGCCGCCAACGTGCTGTGGACCGGGTGGCAGCTGATGGTGCGATCCTTCGACGGCCTCATGGACCATGCGCTTCCCGCCGAAGACCTCGAGAAGATCCGCTCCGTGCTGGAGAAGCTCCGCGCCCAGGGCTGCGATTTCCACGCGCTACGCACGCGTCAATCCGGATCGCAGGGCTTCGTCGACGTGCACGTGCTGGTGCCGGGTGCGACCAGCGTGCAGATGGGCCACGACCTGGTGGAGCGCGTGGAAGCCGAGATCGCCGGGGCCGTGCCGCACGTGCAGGTGCTGGTCCACCTGGAGCCGCTGGAAGATCCCCGCAGCTGGGACGACCCGGAGACGGGCCACCCGCGCGAGTAGGGGCGGGCCAGCGGGAATACAATCGGTGCCCACCGACACCCCCCGGGAGGCCGCCATGAACATCAAGAATCCGATCGCCGTCGCCACGACGCTATTCCTCGCGACACTGGCCCACGGAGCCGACGCGTGGAAAGTCACCTCGGACAAGCCCGTGACGGGCCTGGTCTTCCCCGAATCCGTGGGCTGCGACGCGGCCGGCAAGGCGCTCTACGTGGGCTCCTTCGGCGGCACCGAGCTCAAGCCCGGCGAGAAGGACGGCAAGGGCAGCATCGCCAAGCTCTCCCTCGACGGGAAGGTGATCGACGCGAAATTCCTCCCCGCGCACGGCGAGGTGATGAACAAGCCCAAGGGCATCTGGATCGCGGGCAACCGCCTCTGGGTGACCGACATCGACGGCGTGTGGATCTTCGACCTCAAGACCCGCAAGAGCCGCAAGCTCGACCTGCCCGGCGTCACCTTCGCCAACGATCCCGCGGTGCGCGGCAACGTGCTGATCGTGACCGACAACCGCAGCGACAAGCTGATGCGCGTGGAGCCCGCGGACTTCCTCGACGCGAAGGTCCAGCCGAAGATCTCGGAGGTCTTCTCCGGAAAATCCGTGAACCCCAACGGCGTGTACCCGGGCGCGGGAGACAGCTGGCTCGTCGTGGGCTTCGTCTCGGCGGACAGCCCGCGCGCCATCTTCACGGTGGGCAAGGACGGCGAGCCCAAGCCGATCTCCACGCCCATCGGCCGCCTCGACGGCGTTGCGCGTTTAGCCGATGGCACGCTGCTCGTGACCGACTGGAACACCGGAGCGCTCTTCGCATGGAACGGCGAAGGCACGCGCCAGGACCTTGCCAAGGACTTCAAAGGCCCGGCGGATTTCTGCACCCTGCCCGACGGCAAGGGCTATACGGTCTACGTCCCCGACCTCGTGAAGAGCGAGGTGCGGATCCTCAAGCTCTCGCGCTAGCGGACCACGGTCACCGGGCACTGCGTGCCGCGAAGGACCGCGTCGGCGGTGGAGCCGAGTGCCAGGTTGCGGAGCTGGCCGTGCCCGTGCGAGCCCATCACGATCAGGTCGATGCCGTTCTTGATGGCGAAGTTGTCGATCTCCTTCGCGACGTCGCCGGCCACCCAGTGCTGCTCGAACGCGATGCTGGCGCCCCGCAGCACGGCACCGCCGACCGCCAGGGCCGCCTCGCACTCTTCCTTGTGGTAACGGTTCACGGCTTCGGCGCCCGCGGTCGCGGCGGCCTTGGCGTAGGGCACCGGAGCGTGGACGTTGAGGAGGTGGATCTCCGGCGGCTTCGCGAGCTCGCCCGCGAACCACGCCAGGTGTTTCGCGGCACGCTCGGTATGCACCGACCCGTCTGCGGCGAGGAGGATCTTCATGCGCTTCCTTTCAAAGGACCCAGCCTATAGGGGAAAGCGCCGGGTGTATGTTCGGAACCGAACGGAAGCGGGGCGAACTCCAGCCAGGGGCAATGACCTCAGGCATCATGCGTTTCCATGAGCGAAATCGCCGACGCCCTCCGTGCGGTTGAGAGCCGGGATCACACCCGGCTCGACCAGGCCTTCGCGGAGCACTACCCGGACCTGAAGCGCCTGGCCCACGCGCGCCTGCGCGGCAGCGGCCTCGAAGGTTCGCTGCAGACCACGGCGCTGGTCCACGAGAGCTACGTGAAGCTCGCGAGCGGCGCGGGCATCGCGATCGACGACCGCCTGCAGTTCCTCGCCTATTCCTCGCGCGTGCTGCGCAGCATCGTCGTGGACCTGGTGCGCGAGCAGCGGGCGTTGCGCCACGGCGGCGGCGTGGATGTCGTCACGCTCGACACGGCGGTCGGCGAGGGCCTCGCCGGCACGATGGACGTGATCGCCATCGACGATGCGCTGGAGGCATTGGGGCGGATCGACCCGTCCCTGGCGCGGCTGGTGGAGATGCGCTTCTTCGGGGGCATGACCGAGCCCGAAGTCGCCGAGGCGCTGGGCGTCTCCGTCCGCAGCGTCTCGCGGGAATGGCAGAAGGCGCGGGCCCTGCTGCTGACCCTCATCGAGGAGTAGCCGGCAGGTTGGCGTGATTCGGGGCGGGATCCCGTTTGGGTCGGTGAGGAGACCAACCGGAGATCCCCATGGATACCCCCGCTTCCACCCGCAGGACCCTCGTTCGCTTCGCCACCCCGCTGTTCGCCCTGGCCGCACTGGGTGCCGCCGTATTCGCCCAGGCGCGTCCTCTGATGTGCGGCGACACCCTCTACCAATCCATCAAGCTTGTGGCGGACCTCCGCTGCGGTCCCGGCCAGGACGGCCTCACCATCGGCGCCGGTGGCGTGCGCATCGACCTCAACGGTTACAGCATCCTGGGCACGTCGGACTTCACGGTCGCCGTGAGGTCGTGGTACTTCAACGGCGTGGAGATCGTGGGTCCCGGCCGCATCGAGGGCTTCCAGTACATCGCCTTCCTCGGGGATGGCCACGGACATCGCGTGAGCGGTATCGAAACGCGTGACGGGAACCTTGCCCTCTACAACAGCTCCGACTCCACCGTCGAGGGTAACCGCCTGTCGACCCTGTACGTCCTGTCGAGACCCGGGGGCCAGGCGACCGGAAACCTCGTCACCAACAACGAGTTCATGCCGGGTACGGTCTTTCCCTCCTTTGCCGACGCGATCGTGCTGTCGGGCTGCGACACGGCCGGAAACCGGGTGACCGGAAACAGCCAGCCCCGGACGCCCAATCCCAACTACGGGTCGTCGGTCGTCCTGATGGACGGCGCACACGACAACGACATCTCGAGGAACACGCTGTCGTGGAAGCTCTTCCTCGGCAGCGGTGCCAGCTACAACCGCGTGTCCGGCAACGTGATCTCGATAGACGCGGCGACGTCGGTCGGCGTGCAGCTCGCGGCGCAATATTCGGACTGCATGGGCGGGCCGGCGGGTCCCCTCAGGAATGTCATCGAGGACAACGAGATCCACGACAGCAACTTTGGCATCTTCGTCCATGGCGGCTTCGGCGTCATGACGACGCGCAACACGTTCCGCGGAAACGTGATCGGCAAGCCGACGCAAGCCGGCATCTCGTTCGGCCCGTTTTCAGACAGGAACGACGGGCGGGGCAACACGGTCATCGGCCCGGTTCCCTACGCCATCGACGACGGCACGCGCAACCTGTGGCCGTGACATGATCCGGGCGTGATCTCCCGAGAGCTCTGGCTGCAGGTCGAGCCGCTGCTCACCGCCGCGCTCGAGATGCCCGAATCCGAGCGCGGCGTGTGGCTCCACGACCTGGAAGCCACGCGACCCGAAGCTGCAGTGCTGCTGCGCAAGCTCCTGGACGCGGACCGGCGCGCCGTGCGGGATCGTTCGCTCGAGACGGTACCGAAGCTCGCACCGGCGCCGGCGTGGTCCAGCCCGCATGCGGCCGGCGCGCGGATCGGACCCTTCGAGCTCGTCCGGCTGCTGGGCCACGGCGGCATGGGCGAGGTGTGGCTCGCACGGCAGGCCGACGGGCGCGTCGAGCGCGACGTGGCGCTGAAGCTCCCGGCGATGAACCAGCACGGCGAGACGTGGCGCGAGCGCTTCCGCCGCGAGCGCGACATCCTCGCGAAGCTCGAGCACCCGAACATCGCGCGGCTCTACGACGCGGGCGTGACCGACGCGGGCCAGCCGTGGTTCGCGATGGAGTACGTCGAGGGCTTGTCGCTTTCGGATCACGTTGCCGCGCGTTCGCTCTCGATGGCGGAGCGCCTGGGGCTCTTCCGGCAGGTGCTCGCCGCCGTCGCCCACGCGCACCGTCACCTGGTCGTGCATCGCGACTTGAAGCCCGCGAACATCCTCGTCTCCGCGTCGGGCCCCGTGAAGCTGCTCGACTTCGGCATCGCCAAGCTGATCGGCGAAGACGAGGGCTCGGCGGAACCCGGAGATCTCACGCGCCTGGGCGGACGGGTCATGACGCTGCGCTACGCGGCGCCGGAGCAGGTGGCCGCGGGCGTCATCACCACGGCCACGGACATCTACGCGCTGGGCGTCGTGCTGCACGAACTGCTCACCGGTCTCTCGCCGTATCGCGCGGTGCGGGCCGGCAGGACCTTGACCGAGGTGATGTTGCTGCAGGAGGAGATCGCGCTTCCGTCCACGCTCGCGATCTCGGGTCCATTGCCGCATCGCGTGTCGGGCGACCTCGACGCGATCATCCTTAAAGCACTGCGCCGCGATCCGGTGGCGCGCTATGCGTCGGTCGAGCTCTTCGACCAGGACGTGCTCGCCCATCTCGAACGCCGTCCGGTGAAGGCGCGTGCCGGTACGTGGCGCTATCTCGCGGGGCGCTTCGCCGTGCGCCACAAACTGCCGCTGGCGCTCGCCGCCGCCGTGATGGTCACGATGGGCGCCGGGCTCTTCCTCGCCGAGCGTGAGCGGCGCGTGGCCGTGGCGGAGAAAGCTCGTGCGGAGAAGCATTTCGCCAGCGTGAGGAAGCTCGCGAACTCGTTCGTGTTCGACGTCCACGACGAGATCGAGAACCTCGCCGGCTCGCTGAAGGCGCGCCAGACGCTGGTCGGCACGGCCGTGCAGTACCTCGACAGCCTCGCGGGCGAGGGCACGGACGATCCGGAGCTGGCGCTCGAGGTCGCGCGCTCGTATCGCAAGCTGGCGGAGATCCAGGGAGACTCGCGCGGCGGCCACCTGGGCGATGCGGTGGGGGCCCGGCGCAATGCCGAGAAGGCCGCGTCGCTGCTGGCCGCGGTGGAGGCGCGCGAGCCCGACAACATCCGCGTGCTCCGTGAGCATCGCGTGCTCGCGCTCTTCCTGGGGCGGCTGATGCTCGAGGGGGGAGACGCGGCCGGCGTGAAGCAGACCGAGAAGGCCGCGGGTTTCGCCGAGAAGATCACGCGCCTGCCGGGCGCCGAGCTCGCCGACCGCCGCAATCTTGGCGCGACGCTGGCCGAGTACGGCGGCATCCTCGCGGTCGTGAAGGACGATCCCGTCGCGGCATCGGCACAGCTCGCGCGCGCGACCGAGGTTCTCGAAGCGCTGGTGCGCGAGAATCCGGCGGACCTGGCGTCGCGCGGCCGCCTTGCATACGCCTACGAGCGTTCCGCCATCGCGGCGGAGATCTCGGGGGAGGCACGGCTGCCGCAGGCCATCGCGCTCTTCGAGAAATCGATCGCCACGACGGAGGCGCTGGCGCGCGACGAGCCCGACAGCGAGTTCCATCGCCAGACGCTGGCGAAGCGCTACAACAGCACCGCGCGCACCATGCTCAAGGCGGGCGACGTGAACGGCGCGCGCGTCCTCTCCGACCGAGCCCTCGTGCTCGTCGATGCGCTGGTCGCCGCGGATGCGCGCAATGCCGGCAACGCCTCGATCCGCGCGGGGGCGCTCGCGACCGCGAGCGAGATCGAATACCGCGGGGCGCGATACGAGAAGGCGATCGAATTCGCCCGCGCTTCCATTGCGGCCGATGCGAAGCTTCCCGCGTCGTTGAGGGCGGGATTGATCGTGCGCGAAAACGTGGTCGGCGCGATGTGGATGCTTGCCGCGTCCAATTGCGCGCTCGCGAGGCTGCCGGACCAGGCTTCCGCGCGCCGCGCCGACCTGCTGAAGGAGGCCCGAACGCTGCTCGCCGCGAGCCGCGCCTTCAAGCAGGAGCTGGTCGATCGCGGCATCGATGCCCGCGAGGCGTCGCGCGCCATCGGGGAGATCGAGGCGCAAGTGAAGGCCTGCGACGCCGTGGCGTAGTTTCCGGCCGGATTCCGTTTGGGTAGGTGGATACCCTTCGGAGATCGCCATGCATCGCCTGTTCCTGCCGCTGCTCTTCCTCGCAGCCTCGCTGCCGGCCTTCGCGGATTCGTCGCGCCAGCCGGCCATCACCGATGCGCGCGCCGAGGCCGGCGTGCTTCGCATCGGCGGCATCAACTTCGGCAACGCGAAGCCCAAGGTCACGCTCGGCTCGCTGCAGCTCACGGTCGTTGCATTGACCGCCACGAAGATCGAGGCCGTCCTGCCCTCCACCGTGGCGCCCGGCAGCTACCTGCTCACGGTGACCGCGGCCAAGGGCCAGCACGGCGGCAACGACCGCGACGACGACGATGACGACGCGAAGTACGACGAGTCGTGGATCACGATCGGTGCGGCGGGCCCCCAAGGCGCAGCGGGCGCGGCCGGTGCACAAGGTGCGGCCGGCCCCCAAGGTGCAACAGGTCCCCAAGGCGCACCGGGTTCGATGGGTCCGCAAGGGCCCATCGGCCCGCAAGGGGCGACCGCGAAGGACGGCGCGACCGGTCCCGCCGGCGAAGCCGGCCCGCCCGGCCCGGCAGGTCCGCAAGGGCTGACGGGAGCGGCGGGCCCTGCCGGCCCGCGAGGCCCGGCGGGTGGCTCGGGTCCGACAACCCTTTACGCAAGGGTCTCGAGCACCGGCGCGCTTCTCGGGGGTTCCGGAATCCTCGGCGCGACGAAGTTCCCGGGCCTGGCCGGCACCTACAGCGTCGAGGTCGACCGTCCGCTGGCGGACTGCACGATCACTGTCTCGTCCAACCTCCAGGCACAGGCTCCGGCCGTCGCGCTGCATTCCAACGGACTCTTCTTCGGCCACAACGGCATCACCGTCTCGATCACGAACCTGGCGGGAACCTTGGTCGACGCGGGATTCTCGGCCGTCTTCGTCTGCCCGCCGGACGCGGCCGGCACGGGAGGACCGGCACTGGCGATCCGATACGCGAGGGTCTCGAGCGCCGGCGTGCTCCTGGGGGGCTCCGGGATCATCGGCGCGGCGAAAGCCTCGAACTCGCCCGGCAGCTACAGCGTGGAGGTGGACCGTCCCCTGGCGGATTGCGCGATCACCGTCTCGTCCAACGTGCAGGCCCAGGCTCCGGCGATCGCGTTGCATTCCAACGGGCTCTTCTTCGGCCACAACGGCATCACGGTCTCGATCACGAACCTGGCGGGAGCCCTGGTCGACGCGGGGTTCTCCGCGGTCTTCGTCTGCCCGCCCGATGCACCGTGAGGTCTACAGGGACTTGAGGTATTCCGCGAGATCGGTGATTTGCACCTCCGTGAGTGCCAGGGCCCTGCGCGAGTTGTAGGTGCGCACGACCGCAACGAGGGTCGGCGCACTGCCGTTGTGGAAGTACGGTGCGTGCTGCCACAAGCCGGCGAGCGGCGCGGTGCGATATTGCTTCGTGGCGCTGCGCGAGGCATAGCTCGGCGCTCCGTTCGGCTCCGGCTCGCTCACCACCTCCGCGGCGGAATGCAGCCTTTCGTTCGCATCGGTCCTGCGCGCGCCGGAATGGCACGACGTGCAGCGCCCCGCACCCTCGAAGACCGACTTGCCGCGCGCGGCGGCCACGGCATCGAAGGAACCTGCCGGAGGTGACGGAGCGGCCAGCGAGAGTTGATAGGCCTGCAGCGCCGGCAGCTTGTCGCTGATGAGGTCGTCGGGTCCGTTCACCACGGACACACCCGTGCGAGGCTCGACGAACGTGCCGTGCCCGCCCATCTGCGTGACGCCCACGTAGCGATTCCAGTAGGCGATGTCCTCGCCGTCGCCGGTGGTCGTGATGCGGTTCACGCCGCTCAGTCCGTAGGCGGGTGGAATGACCTGCGGCCCGTTCTTGCCGTCGAGGTTGAAGCGCGGATCGTACTTGCCCGGGCCCCACGAGTTGTAGACCGCCTTCTTCGCGGCATCGAGCGCGGGAGACAGGGCGATGATCGCGCCGGGATTGAGATCCGTGTTCGCCCAGCCGTCGAGCCGCTTGCCGATGCCCGGCGCGAACGAGTTGTCCACCGTGGAATGGCAGAGCGCGCAGGTGATGCCCACGCGCGTGAGCGTGTCCTTGCCGTTCACCGTCTCCACCGTTCCCCGGATACCCACCACGGCATTCAGCTTGATCAACGCGACGGTCGTGTCCGGGCTCTTCAGGCTGATGCTGCCGTTCTGGATTCCCTGCACGACGGCGGGCGGTAGCGCTTCCGAATCGACTTTCAGTCCCACGGAGAGCGCCGTGGTGGGATCGACCGTGGTCCGGATCACCTCGTGCATGCGAAGCGTGTCGGACCACTGTGTCTCGTCGCCGAACGTGTCGTAGCGGAAGACCTGCTTGCCCTTGGCGACGAGATTGGGGTCCGCGTCGGGCTGCGACCCGCTACCGCTGCATCCGGAAAGAATTACCGCCAGCACCGCGAGAGGGAAGGGTTTACGAGTCATGGTCGCGCTCCAGTCGATGGCCTGCCCATTCGATGAAAGCGCGAGGCGCCGCGTTCCGGTTACTATCCGAGCCCATGAGCGCCACAAGAGAGTACGAGTTCACCGCCCGTGCCGTGATCACCGGAGCGCTGCTGGGCCTGGTCTTCGGTGCGTCGTCCCTGTATCTCGTGCTGAAGGTCGGCCTCACCGTGAGCGCCTCGATTCCGGTGGCTGTCATCTCACTGGCGCTCTTCCGCTCGCTCTCCCGCACGACGGGGATGCGCGATGCGACGATCCTCGAGCACAACATCACGCAGACGGCGGGCTCGGCGGGCGAATCGCTCGCGTTCGGCGTCGGTGTCACGATGCCCGCGATCCTCATCCTCGGCTTCGATCTCGAGGTCGGACGCGTGATCCTCGTGGGCCTGCTGGGCGGGATGCTCGGCATCCTGATGATGATTCCGCTCCGCCGCGCGCTGATCGTGCAGGAGCACGGCAAGCTCACGTATCCCGAAGGCACCGCGTGCGCCGCGGTCCTCAAGGCCGGAGCCGGCGAGGGCACCCCCGGCGCGAAGTTGATCTTCACGGGATTCGCGGTCGGCCTCGCCTACAAGACGGCGAACGTCGCGCTGAAGCTCTGGAAGGACGTGCCGGAGAAAGTCTTCGGCGAGCCGTTGAAGGCCGGGTCGGTAAGCGTGGAAGTCTCGCCCGAGCTGCTGGGCGTGGGCTACATCATCGGGCCGCGCATCGCCTGCATCATGTGCGCGGGCGGCGTGCTCTCCTACCTGCTGCTGATCCCGATGATCGCGCACTTCGGCGAGACGGCGGGCATCGTGGCACCGGGCACGAAACCGATCGCGCAGATGGGGCCGAACGAGATCCGCGCGGCCTACATCCTCTACATCGGCGCGGGCGCGGTGGCCGCGGGCGGCATCATCAGCCTGCTGCGCTCGGTGCCCACGATCTGGCGCGGACTGCGCGAGAGCTTCCGCGACGTGCGCAACATCGGCGTGGGCTCGACGGGCAACGTCGTGCCGCGCACGGACCGCGACATCCCGATGAAGACCGTCGGCATCGGCCTCGTGATCCTCATCGCCGCGATCACGTTCGCGCCATCCCTCGAGATGAACCTCGTGGGCGCGTTGCTGATCGTCGCGTTCGGCTTCCTCTTCGTCACGGTCTCCTCGCGCTTGACGGGCGAGATCGGCTCGACCTCGAACCCGATCTCGGGCATGACGATCGCGACGCTGCTCTTCACGTGCCTCATCTTCCTGCTGGTGGGCTGGACCGGCGGCACGCACTACGTGACCGCGCTCTCGGTGGGCGCGATCGTCTGCATCGCGGCGTCCAACGGCGGCACCACGTCGCAGGACCTGAAGACGGGCTTCCTCGTCGGCGCGACGCCGAAGTTCCAGCAGTACGCGATCATCGCCGGCTCGGCGCTCTCCGCGATCGCGCTGGGGCCGATCCTGCTGCAGCTGAACGAGGTGGCCACGGTCTACGTGCCGGCGAAGACGCTGGCGCCGGCGCCGATCGTCGCGGACGCCACCGTCAAGCTCGGTCCCGTGGAAACGCTCCACGGCCCGCAGGCGCGCGACGATTCGAAGAGCTACCGCACGTGGCACAAGACGGACGACAAAGGCGGCCCGCCGGGCAAGTACCTGGTGGATGCGAACGGCGAGGCCGTGTGGCTCGTCGACCCGGGCATCAACGGCACGCACGACACGCGGCCCGACGGAAGCAAGGTCCGCAAGTTCGAGGCACCGAAGGCCACGCTCATCTCCTACATCATCAAGGGCATCCTCGACCGCCAGCTCCCGTGGGCGCTGGTGATGCTGGGCGTGATGATCTCGGTGATGCTCGAGCTCTCGTTCCTTCCGGCGCTCGCGTTCGCGGTCGGCGTGTACCTGCCGCTGTCGTCCTCGTCGCCGATCTTCGTGGGCGGCTTGATCCGCGCCTGGGTCGATCGCAAGCACGGCGCCGCGGAAGGCGACAAGGGGCCGGGCGTGCTGCTCGCCTCGGGCTACATCGCGGGCGGGGCGATCGCGGGCATCGTGATCGCATTCCTCGCGGGCGTGCTGGACGAGGTGGACGCCGCGATCGGCAAGTGGGCCGCCGCGAGCAACCCGTTCTTCGACGGGCCTTGGGCGGATGCGCTCTCGATGATTCCCTACGTCTTCCTCTGCGCCTTCCTGTTCCTGGTGGCGCGCGGGAAGCTCCTCAAGATCCGCTAGCCCTTGCGGCCGTAGAGCTTCTCGACACCCAGCTTCTTCGCGACGGCTTCGTGGAACTGGTGGATCTGCTCCAGCGTGCGCATCGCGGTGGGCGGCTCCATGTCGATCTCGTGCACGTCCTGGCCGGGGCCGCGCTGCAGCGTGACCGAGACCGCGGGCAGGGCGCCGCCGGGCGGCGTCACGAACTGCGTTCCGACGATGCGTCCCTGCTCGACGATCACCAGCAACTTCTGCGTGGCCGTCATAGCAGCGTCCCCACGTTGAGGTTGTACATCATCAAATAGTTGCCGAGGTTGCGGACGCGCACCGTGTAGTGGATGGCGGGCGGGTTCTCCCCCACGTCCTGCACGGCGACGACGCCGGGATCCTCGGTGACGAGCTCGACGTTGATCTGCGAGTCGAGCAGGTTCGGCGTCACCATCGTGACGCCCACGTCCGAGCCGCGCCCGAACCAGTAGTGCCAGTAATGCGTGGCGCCCGCGGCGATGATCACCGGGTTGCCCACGCTGCGAAACAGGGCCATCGAACGACCTCCTTCGAACTCAGGAGGGGCCAGTTTCCCCGGCACCCGGTCCGCGCCGCCACCGACTTCCCGACGACGCTTCTGCCGAAAATTCCAATAAAGGGGTCAGACCCCTTTATTCGATCCCGGTGAAAAATGCGTGGATCAACTTAAATGGAGTCCGACCCCATTTATTGACTACCATGGCGGGGAAGTCACCGATACCGACAAGGAGGAGCACCCGTGTCCCGAATCGCCCGCCTCGCCGCTGCCGCGCTGCTCGCCCTCTGCGCCACCGCGCCCGCCTTCGCCCAGTCCGACTACCCGACCCGGTCCGTGAAGTGGATCGTGCCCTACCCGCCGGGCGGAACCACCGACGTGCTCGCGCGCATCATCGCGCAGTGGCTCACCGAGAAGATGGGCCAGACTTTCGTCGTCGAGAACAAGCCCGGTGGCGGCAACAACATCGGCACCGAGATCGCGATCAAGTCGCCGGCCGACGGCTACACGGTGCTGCTGGTGAACCCCGCGCACGGCATCAACGCAACGCTCTACAAGGATCTCCCGTTCAACGTCCTTCGCGACGTGGCACCGGTGGCGGGCATCGTGAAGTCGCCCAACGTGATGGAAGTGACGCCCACCTTCCCGGCCAAGACGGTGAAGGAGTTCGTCGACTACTGCAAGGCGAACCCGGGCAAGGTCAACATGGCCTCGTCGGGCAGCGGCACGTCGGTGCACATGTCGGGCGAGATGTTCAAGATGATGACCGGCTGCGACATGCTGCACGTCCCCTACAAGGGCGCGGGCCCGGCGCTCATCGACCTGATGTCGGGCAAGGTGGACGTCCTGTTCGACAACCTGCCCTCGTCGATCGCCCACATCAAGGGCGGCAAGCTGCGCGCGCTGGCGGTGACCACGAAGGAGAGCGAGCCTTCGCTCCCGGGCATTCCCTCCGTCTCCGATACGGTGCCGGGCTACGAGGCCACCGCCTGGTTCGGCATGGGCGCGCCGAAGGGAACGCCGCGCGCAGTGATCGACAAGCTGAACGCGGAGATCAATCGCGCGCTCGCCGATCCGAAGATGAAGGAGAAGCTCGCGGAGCTGGGCGGACGTCCCATCCCGGGCTCGCCGGAGGATTTCGGCAAGGTGATGGCCGAGGAAACCGCGCGCTGGGAAAAGGTCGTGAAGGCTTCGGGCGCGAAGGCCGAGTGAGCTAGCGGTACGGGCCTGCGCGCATCCCCGCGACGCAGGCCGTATCGATCCCCTCGAGCGATTTCGCCGCGACGAACTCGAGGGTGATCCGGTCGAGGCAGCTCTCCACGCCGGAGAGGCCCTCCACCGAGTGCGCGCCCTCCGGAATGATGAGGTGCTTCCCGTTCGGGAACGACGCCATGAGCTCGACGGTCCACTCCGGCGGTGTCACGGGATCGAGCGCGCCGGAAATGAACAACACCGGCAACTGTGAGCGGCCCGTCGAAAGCAGCTTCGGATCGGCGGGCGCCTCCGGCCACTCGCCGCAGGCCTCGCGCTGCCGGACGATGCGGTACGAGCCGAAGTGCGACATCTTCGCGTCCGCGATCCATTCGTCCACCTCGGAGCGCGCGAAGCTCTCGGCGCACGTGATCGACAGGTAGACGCCGTCGGAAAACCGGCGGACTTGTGGCGTCGGCGCATTCAGCAGCGTGAGGTCGCCCTCGGCCGTCTGGTGGATGAACGCGGGAACGCCTCGCGATGTGGCCGGATGATAGAGCTGGGTGCGCACCTTCTCGAGGAAGATGGGCCGCAGCTCCGGGTCCAGCTTCGCCAGGGCCTGCTCGAGGTCGGCGGGAAGCGTGGGGTAGCGTTTGGCGCAATCGGCATCCGCGGCGCATGCCTTGAAGAGAAGGTCGATCCCGCGCTCCGCCACCAGCGCGTGATAGCGGGGGGGCGTCTTCGACGCCGGCACGCTGCCCGCCAGGACGGCCGTGCGCACGCGCGACGGATAGTCCGTGATGTAGCGAAGCGCCAGCGTCGTGCCGTAGGACACCGCGTTCAAGTCGACCTGCGCGTAGCCCAGCGCCTGGCGGACCGACTCGATGTCGCGCGAGGCGTTCGCGGTCGAGTACTGGCGGACATCGGCGCTTTTGGAGAGTTGCTCCGCGCACTCGCGCACCAACGCCGTCGGATACATCATCCCGAGCGGTTTCGCGCGCTCGTAGGCGGCGATGCCCTCGCAGCGCAGCGGCTTCGAGGCGCCCGTGCCGCGCATGTCGACGAGCACGACGTCGCGCGTCTCGCGATACGGCGCGCCCTCCCCGGCGTAGAACACAGCCGAGTCCGTCATTGCGAAGCCGGGACCGCCCTCGAGGTCGAACTGCGCGGCCTTGGGCTTCGAGGGCTTGCGCGCCTCGAACACGATCACGTTGAGCCCGATGCGGCGCCCGTTGGGAGCCGCGTAGTTCTCGGGGACAGTGACGGTGCCGCAGCGCGCACGCGCCTTCACGAACGGCGCGGGGCAAGCCTTCGACGTGAAGGCCGGGGCGGAAAACGCTTCGGGGCTTGCGAGGGCGAGCAGCGCTGCGGCGCCGCCCGCGATGAGATGCCAGCGGTGCGCGGAAGCCAATCTATTTCGCGAGGGGCTGGACGGGATGCACCGGCACAGCCGGGTGCGCCTTCGGCTGCGGGAAGTGCACGAGCACGACGTTCGAGGTATAGGACACGTCGTCGAGCCGGAATCCGATTTGCCGCTTGGGCGGGAAGCTCGCCATCAGCAGGTACGGCGAGCACCGGGTATCGGTCACGTCGTAGTCGGTGTTGAGGAGCTTGGGCAGCGTTTCGCACGGCTGCACGGCCGCGGCATCGAGGATGGCCGTGATCTTCTGGTAGCGGGCGGGGTTGTCCCTGGCAAGGTTCTCGAGCACCCCGGGGCGGTCGAGATCGACGAAGGCCTGCGCACAGGCGAGGCCGGACGAGGCACAGAGGGCGATCAGGGCGATTCGCATGCGGGGCTCCTGGAAAAACCGACCGGGTTATTCTACGACTACAAGGAGCCTGGGAGGGTTCACATGAAAACAACGATTCGGATAGTCGGCGCACTCGCGATGGCATGGGCCGTGGACGCTTCCGCGGATTGGACCCCCTGCGCGAAGGAAGGCGAGATCTGCAGGTTCCAGGGGCAGCGCGAGGTGTCGTACGGCGCGGGCAAGAGCTGGTTCGTGAAGGTCTACAGCGGCGGCGTGAAATGCGACAGCGCCCATTTCGGCGGCGATCCCGCGCAGGGCACGCACAAGACCTGCCGCATGCGTCCCGTCGCCGCGCCCCAGCAGCCCCAGGTCGAGATCACGTCGGCGTGGAAGAAGTGCGCGGGCGAGGGCGGCATGTGCAAGTTCAACGGCCAGAAGCGCGTGGCCTTCGGCACGGACGGCAAGTACCGGCAACGCGTGTTTTCGAACGGGACGAAGTGCACCAACGAGGCCTTCGGCGGCGACCCGGTACCGGGCCGCGTGAAGGTGTGCCTGCTCAGCCCGTAACGGTCGCGACCGCGGCGCGTTTGCGGCGCCAGGCCGCCGGCGGATCGCCGTACTCGCGGCGGAATGCGCGGCTGAACGCCGTGTCGGTCTGGTAGCCCACGTCCTCGGCGATCTTCACCAGCGGCGAATTGGTGCGCTCGAGCATGTTCGCGGCGAGCAGCATGCGCCACTGCGTGAGGTACTGCATCGGTGACGTGCCGACCAGCTCCTGGAAGCGCTCCGCGAGCACCGAGCGTGACGTGCCCGCTTCGCGCGCCAGCTCTTCCAGCGTCCACGGGTAAGCGGGGCGCTTGTGCAGCTCGGCCAGCGCCGCGCCGACGATGCGGTCGCTCACGCCCGCGAGCCAGCCGGTGCGGCCCGCGCTCTGCTCGTTCATGTAGAGGCGCAGCACCTCGATGAAGAGCACTTCCGAAAGTTTCGCGAGCACGCCGGCGCCGCCGGGGCGCGGCGAGCGCGCTTCGGCGAGCGCGTAGCGCACCGAAGCCTCGAGCCAGGTGCCCGCGTTGGATCCGCGCACGTTCACGCGCAGCATCCGTGGCAATCCTGCGAGCAGCAGCTTGGCGAGGCGCGCGTCGCAGGCGAGGTAACCGCAGACAAGCCGCGTGGTCTTGCCGCCGCCGCCGTAGGCGATCTCGCGCGGGCGTCGAAGCAGGATCTGGTCCAGGCGCGTGGGCTTCGCGGGCGGCAGGCCGGGCGCGGAGGCCATGCGGTGCGCGTCGCCCTGCGGGAAGACGATCACGTCGCCCGCCGTCAGGTGCATGGGCGGCTCACCGTCCATCTCCACGATGCACTCGCCCTCGGTGATCATGTGGAAGACCACGACCTTCTCGGCCGTGGGCTCGAGGATCGGCGCGGCCACGTCCGCATGCGCGGCGTCGTAGCACCACGGAGCCGTGAAGCGCCCCTTGAGGAAGATGGCGCCGACGAGGCGCACGACGCGTAGCGTTTCGGAGAGGGCGTCCATCAGGCGATCTCCACGTCGATGGCGACAGGATTGGATTGCGCCACCGCGGTCGTGATCGGCGCGCATCCCAGGCCTTCGTTCACGAGCGTGCGGAGCTGCTCGGCGGGCGCGTTCGCCCCGATGCGCACCGTGAGGCGGAAGTCGCACGGCCCGGGGTTCACAAAGCCGCCCTCGACCTGCTCCATGCGCAGGAAGCCGCGTGTGTCGGTGCGGCTGTTCGCCTTCACCTCGAGCGTGGTGAGCTCGATGCCGCGCTCGGCGGCTTTCATCGCGATCGTGGTCGCGGCGCAGGAGGCGATGCCGGCCCGGAAGAGCCACCCGGGGGAGATCTGGTCGCCGGTGCCGCCGAATTCGACGGGCATGTCGGTGGCCATCTGCGTTCCGTTGGCGTGGCTCGCGACGATGCGCGTGCCGCCTTTCCACGTGGCGGTGGCCTGCGCGTCGTCGTGCAGGCCCTTGTCGGGCCGGCGCTCGAGCACCGACTTCACGCGCTCCATCGCTGCTGCCACGTCCTGCATGCCCATGTGAGACCCGGTCCGGAAGGGAGGTGCCAATTGTCCCCCGCTCGGGACGAACGGCCAAGGGCGGGGCGGCTCGGCGGACGCGCGGACAGGTTTCCCGGACGCCCTGCAAACCCCGCCCCGGCACGAGGACGATCGGGTAGCCATGGCCGACGCCAGGACAGGACGGTGGGGGTGCCGGGGCGGCAAAGTTCGGGCTCGCAATCGTTGACCTCACCGAACCCAGGAGCCCAGCATGAACGCACCGACCGATTTCACCGCCCTCAAGACCCGCCAGCAAGCCTCGTGGGCGAGCGGCGACTACGCCGTCATCGGCACCACGCTGCAGATCGTCGGCGAGCAGCTCGCCGAGGCCTGCGACCTGCGCTGGGACGAGCGCGTGCTGGACGTCGCCGCCGGCAACGGCAACGCGACGCTCGCCGCCGCCCGCCGTGGCTGCAACGTCACCTCCACCGACTACGTGGAGACGCTGCTCAACCGCGGCGCCGAGCGCGCCGACGCCGAGCGCTTCAACGTGAAGTTCGAGGTCGCCGACGTCGAAGCGCTGCCGTACAAGGACGGCAGCTTCGATGCGGTCGTCTCGACCTTCGGCGTGATGTTCGCGCCCGACCACCAGAAGGCCGCGCAGGAGATGGCGCGCGTATGCCGCCCCGGCGGCCGCATCGGCCTCGCCAACTGGACGCCGGGCAGCCTCGTTGGCCAGATGTTCAAGGCGATCGGCCGGCAGATCCCGCCGCCCACGGGCGTGCAGCCGCCGGCTCTGTGGGGCACCGAAGCCTACGTGCGCTCGCTTTTCGACGGGATGGCCGCGAACGTGATGGTGACGCCGCGCATGTTCAACTTCCGCTATCGCTCGGCGGCGCACTTCATCGAAGTGTTCCGCACCTGGTACGGCCCGGTGCACAAGGCCTTCGGAGCGCTGCCCGCCGACAAGGCCGCGACGCTCGAGCTCGACCTCACGGCGTTGCTCGACGGACTCAACCGCGCGGGCCCCGGCTCGCTGGTGGTGCCGAGCGAGTACCTCGAGATCGTGGTCATCCGCAAATGATGGAAGCCCGGGTCCAGCGCCGCGTACAGCGATACGGGTGGGACCTGGCCGCCGCGGATTACGAGCGGCTGTGGCAGTCGCAGCTGGAGCGCGCGCAGACGAGGCTGCTCGACTGTGCGTGGCCGATGCGCGGAGAGCATGTCCTCGACGTGGCGTGCGGCACCGGTCTCGTGTCGCTCGCCGCGGCGATGTCCGTGCGGCCCGAAGGCCATGTGACCGGTGTGGATATTTCCGGGCGCATGGTCGATCGCGCGCGCATCCGCGCGAAGGAGCGCCACGTATCGAATGTGTCGTTCCAGTGCATGGACGCGGAGAACCTCGATTTTTCCGACGGCTCGTTCGACGTGGTGTTGTGTGCGCTGGGCATGATGTACCTGCCCGATCCCGCGAAAGCGTTACGGGAAATGGCGCGGGTGTTACGGCCCGGCGGGCGGATCGCCCTGGCAGTGTGGGGCGAGCGAGAACGCTGCGGCTGGTCGGGTGTCTTCCCGATCGTCGATGCGGAAGTGGCGAGCGATGTCTGCCCGCTGTTCTTCCACCTCGGCGGGGAAGGTACGCTGGCCCTCGAATGTTCGGACGCGGGCTTCGGGTCGATCGAGGAGTACCGCCTCGACACGACGCTCGACTACGCCGATGCCGACGAGGCGTGCCGGGCCGCTTTCATCGGCGGACCGATGGCGCTTGCGTGGTCGCGTTTCGACGAGGCGACGCGGGCGAAGGTGTGGCGGCGCTACGCGGCCTCGATCGCGAAATGGCGCCACGGGAGGGGATACCGCGTCCCGGGAGAATTTGTTGTCGTAAGGGCGATGGCTCCGGCCGCCGTCCGCAGTCCTGTCAGGTCAACTCTGGAGAAAGCAACACCATGAAAGCGATTCACTTTGCAGTCCCGACCCTGGTCATGGCCGCTTGTGCGAGCCAACCGGTCGATTCCAGCATTCCCGCCACGCTCGTTCCCGCCGACGGCAAGGTCGTCGAGCGCATCGCCGCCCGCGGCGTGCAGATCTACGAGTGCAAGGCCAATGCCACGGGAGGCCAAGGCTGGGCGTTCGTCGCCCCCGAGGCGGAGCTCTTCGACGCGCAGGGCCGCACGGTCGGCAAGCACTACGCCGGCCCGCACTGGGAAGCCCCGGACGGCAGCAAGATCGTCGGCACCGTGAAGTCGCGCTCCGACGCGCCGGATGCGAGCGCGATTCCCTGGCTGCTGCTCGACGCGAAATCGGTCGGCTCCGACGGGCGCTTCTCGAAGGTGACGAGCGTGCAGCGGATCAACACGGTCGGCGGCCTGGCTCCGGCGACGCAGCCGTGCGATGCGAAGTCGCTGGGCGCGAAGTCGCGCGTGTCGTACACCGCGGATTACGTGCTGCTGTCGAAGGGCACCGCGGCGTACTAAGCGGTCAATTCTTCACGAAGCGGGCCACCGCTTCGATGACCTCCGCGGGGATCGGCAACTTGGGATCCCCGTAGGAGGCCACCTGCTCGGCCATGTCGGCGCCGACCTTCTTCAGCACGTGGTTCATGCCGGGCACGATGAGCAGCTTCGCGTCCGGCCGCGCGGCCGCGAGCCTCTTCGCATCGTCCACCGTCACCTGGATGTCGGTCGTGCCCTGCACGATCAGCACGCGGCCCTTGAACGCCGCGATCGCCTTCACGGGGTCGTAGCGGAACCAGGAGATGAGGTAGGGCTGCACCGAAGGCCGGTAGAGCGGCTGGAGCGGCAGCGGCACGTCGTCGATCGTGCGGCCCTGCTTGAGCGCCAGGAGCACGCGCTCGTTCTGGTCGAACATCGTGGGCGGCAGCTTCGGACGCAACTGTTCGCGCAGCACGTCGTCCGCGGGGCGGCCGACGCCGGCGATGGATACGAAGCCCTCGGCGCCCGCTTTCGCCGCGGCGAGCATCCCGATCAGCGACCCTTCGCTGTGGCCCACGACGATCACCTTCGAGAAGCGCGCGTCGGACTTGAGCTTCGCGACCCACGCGGCCGTGTCGTCCACGTAGGTCTCGAACCGCAGCATCGATTCGCTCACCACCGCCGGCGCGCTTTGGCCGATGCCGCGCTTGTCGATGCGAACCGAGGCAACGCCCTGCGCCGCCAGGCCTTCGGCGAGGTACTTGAGCGAGTTGTTGGGGCCCGGCGCGAGCTTCGTGTTGCCGTCGCGGTCCGTGGGACCCGAGCCCGCATGAATCAGCACGACGGGCAAGGGCCCGTTCGTGCCTTCGGGAAGGAGCTCGGTTCCGAAGAGCTCGCCCGTGGGTGTCTTCATCGAGACGCCCTGTTCGGCCGCGCCCGCGGACAGCAGGAGCGATGCAAACAGCGCGGGGAGGATGCGAGAAAGCGCTCGCATGCTACTCATCCGCCCCCGGGAAGGTCTTGTACTTCGGCAGCTCGTCGGTGATGTCGTGCCAGAGGGCCTTCGAGCCGACGAAGATGTGCATCGAGGGCCGTACGCCCGGGTCGTCGTCGAGCGAGCCCATCGCGAGGCCCCAGCTCTCCGCCTCCGGGTCCCACTGGTTCACCATCGCCGAGCCGCACACCTTGCAGAACGACTTCACGGTGTCGGCGGAGGAACGGTACTTCGTGAGCAGCTCCTCGCCCTTCAGGAACTTGAAAGAAGTCTTCGGCACCGAGAGCCGCGCCCGGAACGCGGAGCCGTGGAACTTGCGGCACATCGAGCAGTGGCAATACACCGACGTGCCCAGCGGGCCGTCGATCTCGTAGCGAATGCCGCCGCACAGGCAGCCACCTCGAATCGTCATGCGACCTCCTGGAAGTGGATCCGGTAGCGGAGTCCGGGATTGCCGCCGAACTGGGCCGGCTTGGTGAAGCGCTCGATCAGGACGCCGCCGTTCGTTTCGATCACCTTGATCGAGGGTTCGTTCGACGGGTCGCAGGTGATCTCGACGTACGGCAGGCCTTCCTGCGCGACGATCGGGAGCAACTGGCGAAGCGCCTCGGTCGCGTATCCCTTGCGCCGCTTCCAGGGGACTACGGCGTATCCGATGTGGCCGAGCACGTGGGGCAGCAACGCCGCGCCTCCCGGCTGCCAGCGAAAGCCGATGGTTCCGCAGAACTCGCCGTCCCACATCCAGTGGTTGTACCCCGGGATGCGCGGGACGACCGAACCGTCGGGCAGCTTCACCGGATCGCCGGCGGCTTCGCGGTCGACGGCACGCTCGAGGAATTTCGCGGGATCGCGGCGGACGACTTCGAGCGCTTCCGCCGCGGCTTCCGGTCCGCGCGTGGTGTCGGGCGACCAGCCCTGCTCGAGGGCGGCCATGAAGCTCGGAAGGTGCTCTTCGAGGGGGCGGACGATCTTCACTTGGGGTGGGCGGCCGCGATGAGGTCGAGCTCCACCGATGCGTTCTTCGGAAGCTGCTGCACGCCGACGGACGTGCGCGTGTGTGCACCGGCCTCGCCCAGGATCGAGAAAAGCAATTCGGAGGCGCCGTCGGCGACTTCGCTCTGCTGCGTGAACTCCGGCGTGCATTGCATGTAGACGGTGATGCGCAGGATCGCGCGCAAGTCGGCGAGTGTTCCCAGCGAACGTTGCAGGAGTGCGAGCGCCCGCATGACGCAGATCTTCGCGGCGAGCTGGGCGCGGGGGAGGTCGACCGTCGCGCCGATGCGTCCCGTGACCACGACGTCGTTGCCGACCCGCGGAACCTGGCCGCTGATGTAGATCGTGTCGCCGTCGCGGACGAGCGCCACGTAGTTGCCGCCGATCCTGATCTCGCCGTCGAAGGAGTAGCCCAGTGCCTTGGCGGCTTCCTGGAAACGGGTGTCGCGGCTCATGGCGCGGGCGTCCATTGCATCTCCGGATCGAGCGGATAGATCGGCCGCGGCACCTTCTTGTACGGAACTCGGGTGAGGATCGGCGTGGTAAGGCCCGGGACGTCCACCTCGATGATGCGGTCGTCGGGGAAGAAGATGTCGAAGGCCGCGCGGAAATGGCCGCGGCTCTTCACGATCACGGAACGCGCCTTGGCGATGTCGATGCCGAAGCATTCGAACATGGCGATGTCCTTGCACTGCTGGCGGATGCTGACGACGACGACGCGGATGCCGCCCACGTTCAGCAGCGCCATCTGCCCGAGGCTGATCGTGTGGCCGGCGGAAATGCCGCGCTTGCCGATGATCGAGCCTTCGTGCAGGCCGACGACTTCCGCGTCCGCTTCGAACTTCCCGGAGAGATGATGCGTCTCGTCGCGGTTGAAGCGCGCGTGGAACTTGGCGCCGATGCCGAGGCGCCTCGCTTCGGCGGCGAGGGCGGGGTCGTTCACGATGCCGAGTAGCGCTCCCTGCACGCCGGCCTTGTAGAACGATTCGAGGATCCACACCGTGTTGCCGCGGCCGCCACCGCCGGGGTTGTCCGCGACGTCGGCGAAGAGGAGGGCGGGCTTCGTGGGGTCTTCGCCGCAGGCCTTCGCCATTCGTGTTGCGTCTTCGAGCGTCGTCAGGCGCGGAATGTAGCGCTTGCGATCGTCCCAGGTCTTCCGGGCGATCTCGGTCGCCAAGGTGCGGGCGAGCGCGGCGTCGTTGCGGGTGGTGACGGTGACGCTCATGCCGTTCTTCTCGCAGTCGCCGAGCGAGAAGCCGCTCAGGACCGAGACGTTCATCACGCGCTTGTCGATCCGCGACTGGCCGTACGCGATGATGTCGGCGTAAGGGCCGCTCTTGGTGTTCTGCGCCACCGAGGGCGGAATGAATGGCAGCTTCACCATCGCGGCCGTGGCCTTCGTGCCCGTGAGCAGCTCACGCATCAGGACCGCGCACTCGGAGCCGCGATCGAACATGTCCACGTGCGGGTTCGTCAGGTAGCCCACCAGCACGTCGGCGTTGCGCACCATCTTGTCCGAGACGTTGGCATGGAGGTCGAGGGTCGCGAGGATCGGAACATCCTTGCCGACGATGGCCCGCACGCGCTCGAGCACGACGCCTTCGGGATCCGGCTCCTTCTCTCCGATGGCACCACCATGCAGGGACAGGAAGACGCCATCGAGCGGCATGGCCTTGCGCAGGCGCTCTTCGAGCTGCGCGACCACTTCGAGGAAGAACCCGTGCTCCACGGGACCGCTGGCCGCGACCGTGGCCGCATACAGGGGCAGCGGGGTCCACGCGCCCGTGGCGGTCATCTTCTCCACGAAACCGGAGAGGCACACGGGGCAGCGCGGGTGCTCGCTCTCCCAGTCGGCCCGGAGCTCGTCGCCCGCGCCGATGAAGTTGGCCGCGAATTCCTCGCGGGTCGCCAGCGGCGAGTGTCCGTTGGACTCGAGCATGAAGGCGCCGCAGGCAATTCGGGGCATGTTGTCTCGTCATCCCCGCGAAGGCGGGGATCCACCGATAGAATGAGGACTGGCTCCAATTCTAACCAACTGGATTCCCGCCCCCCGACAGAAGCGCTCGGGGGCAGGCTCCGCGGGAATGATGCCGAATGAAAACTTTCGTCGCCCTTTTCCTCTTCTGCACCGCGGCCGCGGCGCAGAACCTCACGCTGGGCACGAAGCTCGAGCTGAACACGCTCGATCCGCACTTCTTCGCGTCGTTCCCGACCGTGTCGTCGCACGAGTACATCTTCGACAAGCTCTATGTGTACGACGACAAGCTGCGGCCGGTGCCTTCGCTCGCCACGTCGGTGAAGCTGGTGGACGACCTCACGTGGGAGATGAAGCTGCGGAAGGGCGTGACCTTCCACGACGGGAGCCCGTTCACGGCGGACGACGTGATCTTCACGGTGGATCGCGTGCCGAACGTTCCGAACTCGCCCAATTCGTTCGCGCAGTTCACGCGCACGATCGAGAGCCTGAAGAAGGTGGACGACCACACGATCATCGTGAAGACCAAGGCGCCGACGCCGAACTTCCTCGGTGACCTCACGAACGTCTTCATCATCTCGTCGAAGGCGGCCAAGGGCGCGACCACGGCGGACTTCAACTCGCGCAAGGCCGCCATCGGCACCGGGCCGTACAAGCTGGTGCAGTTCGTGAGCGGCGAGCGGCTGGTGCTCGAGCGCAACGACAAGTACTGGGGCAGGAAGCCGGATTGGGCGAAGGTCACGGAGCGGATCATCGCGAGGGATCCTTCGCGCCTGGCCGCGCTGCTCTCCGGTGAGGTGGACGCCATCGACGCGGTGCCGATCGCCGACCTCGAGCGCCTGCGCAAGGACGGGAAGTTCGCGATCTTCCGCGGCACCGCGGCGCTCGTCCACTACGTGGCGCTGGATTCCGCGCGGGACGAATCGCCCTTCGTGACCGCCAAGGATGGCAAGCCGCTCGGCAAGAACCCGCTCAAGGACCCGCGCGTCCGCAAGGCGCTCTCGCTCGCGATCAATCGCGACGCCATCGGCAAGCGCGTGATGGAGGGCAGCGCGGAACCGGCGGGGCAGCTCCTGCCCGCCAAGTACCCGGGCGCCAGCCAATCCATCAAGGCGGACCCGTACGACGTCGCCAAGGCCCAGGCGCTTCTCAAGGAGGCGGGTTACGGCGACGGCTTCCGCATCGTCCTGCACGCCACGGGCGACCGTTACCCGGGTGATGCCGCCGTCGCGCAGGTGATCGCCCAGATGTGGACCCGCATCGGCCTCAAGGCGGAGGTCGAGGTGCTGCCGGGGGCGGTGTTCTTCACGAAGGCGTCGAAGCAGGAGTTCAGCGCGTTCGCGGCGCAGTACGGCTCCGAAGAGGCGTCCAACAGCTTGCGGGCCCTCGTCGCGACCGCCGATCCCGCCAAAGGCTTCGGCACCGCCAACCGCACGCGCTACACGAACCCGATCGTGGATTCCCTGCTGACCGAAGCGCTGGTCACGATGGACGACGAGATCCGCCAGCAGAAGCTCACGCGCGCGATCAACTTCGCCATGGGTGATTCGCCGCTGATTCCGGTTTTCTATCCCATCTTCGATTTCGCCGCGAAGAAGGGCCTCGTGGTCACGCCGCGGGCGCAGCGCCGCTTCAACGCCCTGATGATCACCCCGGCAAAGTAATTGGGGTCAGACCCTAATTGATCCGAAAATGGGGTCTGACCCCAATTAATGTGGAGTCGTCATGAACGAGCTAGAGCTGCGTGGATTGATCGAGGATGTTCGTACCGGGAATGTTTCCCGCCGAAGCTTCGTGCAGATGATGGTGGGCCTCGGTCTTACCGCGCCGATTGCTACACAGATGCTGCTTCACTCGGGCATCGCGCAAGCGCAGACGCCGGCGTTCCAGTACAAGCCGACCAAGCGCGGCGGCGGCGGCACGCTGAAGCTGCTCTGGTGGCAGGGGCCGACGCTCCTCAATCCGCACTTCGCCACCGGCACCAAGGACCAGGACGGCTCGCGCCTCTTCCACGAGCCGCTGGCCGCCTGGGACAACGACGGCAACCTCATCCCCATCCTCGCCGCGGAGATTCCGAGCCTGGAGAACGGCGCGGTCTCCAAGGACGGCAAGTCCGTCGTGTGGAAGATCAAGAAGGGCGTGCAGTGGCACGACGGTGCGCCGCTCACCGCCGATGACCTCATCTTCAATTGGGAGTACGCCGCTGACCCGGCCACTGCGGCCGTCAGCATCTCGACCTACCGCGACTGCAAGGTGGACAAGATCGACGCCCACACGGTGAAGGTCACCTTCAACAAGCCGACGCCGTTCTGGGCCGATCCGTTCGTCGGACGCCGCGGCTGCCTCATTCCGAAGCATCTCTACAACGACTACCGGGGTGCGAAGTCCCGCGACGCACCCTCGAACCTGAAGCCCGTCGGCACCGGCCCGTACAAGTTCGTGGACTTCAAGCCAGGCGATTCGGTGCGCGGCGTGATCAACCCGAACTATCACGAGAACAATCGGCCGTTCTTCGACGCGTTCGAGCTGAAGGGCGGTGGCGATGCGGTCTCCGCCGCGCGCGCCGTGCTGCAGACCGGCGAGTACGACTATGCGTGGAACACGCAGGTCGAGGACGACATCCTCAAGAAGCTCGAGCAGGGCGGCAAGGGCCGCGTGAACCTCGTGCTCACGTCCGGCATCGAGATGCTGCAGATGCAGTGCTCGGATCCGTGGAACGAGGTGGACGGCGAGCGGGCGAGCGTGAAGTCGAAGCATCCGATCCTCACCGAGCCGGCGGTTCGCTCGGCCATGAACCTGCTCGTGGACCGCGGCTCGATCCAGGAGCACATCTACGGACGAGCGGGCATCGCGACCCGCAATTTCATCAACAATCCACCCCGCTACAAGTCGGCGAACACCACGTGGGAGTTCAACATCGACAAGGCCAACGCCCTCCTCGAGGGTGCGGGCTGGAAGAAGGGCTCCGACGGCATTCGCGCCAAGGACGGCAAGAAGCTCAAGTTCGTCTTCACGACCTCGATCAACTCGCCGCGCCAGAAGTGCCAGCAGATCATCAAGCAGGCGTGCCAGAAGGCGGGCATGGATATCGAGCTGAAGGCGGTGGTCGCTTCGGTCTATTTCTCGTCCGACGTCGCCAACCCGGACACGTACACCAAGTTCTTCGCGGACCTGCAGATGTACAACACCAACATGTCCGAGCCCGATCCCGAGCTCTTCATGACGCAGTGGGTGTCCTGGGACGTGGCGCAGAAGTCGAACAAGTGGCTGGGGCGCAACCAGTCGCGCTGGGTGAACGCGGACTTCGACAAGCTCTACAAGACCGCGGAGTCCGAGCTGGACCCGGTGAAGCGTGCCGCCATGTTCATTCGCATGAACGACATGCTGATCGAGAATTGCGCGGTGATCCCGATCGTGAACCGCCCGCAGGTCTCGGCCCACGTCACGAAGCTGAAGCCCCACATCAGCGGCTGGGACAACCAGACCGCGCTGCTGAAGGATTGGTACCGAGAAGCCTGAGAATAAAGGGGTCAGACCCCTTTATTCCCCGGGAGGTCTACCGAAGAATCACTTCGTCGGGATCGGGTGGCGGCGGCTCGGTTCCGGCGTCGCGCTGCTCGAAGTACTTCGAGAGCGGCTGCAGGTACGCAAGCAGGATGGTCATTCCGTCCGTCATCCCCATGATCCCGCCCGCGAATGCCTGGGTCGGGTGACTGACGCGCACGCCAAAGAACAGCGTTCCAACCTGGTTGGCGACCAGGAGAACCAGGAACAGGGTTCGCGCCCAGCCCTGGAAGAAGAGCATGCCCAGCGCCGCGATGGACGCGAGGAGGACATTGGCCCAGAAGACCGCTTGGGTCATTCCCGAGCCGAGCGCGGATCCGACGCCGTCGAGTGCGATCAACTCCAGGATCCGATCGTTCGACGTGAAGAAAGCCATGGGCACGAAATCGATCGCCATGAATGCGAGCCAGTTGACGACGACGAGCACCTGGAACGTCCGGACGGTGGGAATCATCGATTTCACCCGTTTGTTGTTGCGCCACGATACATCGTCAGGCTAGAGTAAGTTTTGCCCGCCTGACGCACCAGGCGCATCCGTAGTTCATCCAGTCAATGGGGGTTGACCATGAACGAGCAAGACATCCGTGGCCTTGTCGAAGACGTCCGTGAAGGACGCATCTCTCGCCGGGAATTCATCCACTACATGATCGGCGCGGGCCTTTCGGTCCCGATGGCCGGCACCATCCTGATGCATTCCGGCGTCGCCAATGCACAGGCGTATGGCAGCTTTGCCTACAAGCCGACCAAGCGGGGCGGCGGCGGCGTGGTGAAGCTCCTCATGTGGCAGGGGCCCACGCTCCTCAATCCGCACTTCGCCACGGGCACCAAGGACCAGTACGGCTCCCGCATGTTCTACGAGCCGCTGGCCGCCTGGGATGGCGACGGCAACCTGGTTCCGCTCCTCGCGGCGGAGATCCCGAGCCTCGCCAACGGCGGCGTCGGGAAGGACGGCAAGACGGTCACGTGGAAGCTCAAGAAGGGCGTCACCTGGCACGACGGCAAGCCGTTCACCGCCGATGACGTCATCTTCAACCACGCGTATGCGTCCGATCCCGCCACCGCGTGTACGACAATCAGCAGCTACAAGGACAACAAGGTCGAGAAGATCGACAGCCACACGGTCAAGGTCACGTTCAACAAGCCGACACCGTTCTGGGCCGATCCCTTCGTGGGCACGCGCGGCTGCATCATCCCCAAGCACCTTTTCGAGGCATTCTCGGGCGCCAAATCGCGTGACGCGCCCGCGAACCTGAAGCCCGTGGGCACCGGTCCGTATCTCTTCGTGGACTTCCGCCCCGGCGACCTCGTGTCCGGGAAGATCTATCCGAACTACCACGAAGCGAACCGCCCGCACTTCGATGCCTTCGAGATGAAAGGCGGCGGTGACGCGGTCTCGGCCGCCCGCGCCGTGCTGCAGACGGGCGAGTTCGACTATGCGTGGAACATGCAGGTGGAGGACGAGATCCTCCTGCGCCTCGAAGCCGGCGGCAAGGGCAAGGTGAACATCGTCCCGGGCGGCGGTCTCGAGATGGTGCAGCTGAACTACACCGACCCGTGGAACGAGGTGGAAGGCGAGCGCGCGAGCCTGAAGAGCAAGCACCCCTCGCTCACCGATCCGGCCGTGCGGGAAGCCTTCACGCTCCTCATCGACCGCGTGTCGATCCAGCAGCACATCTACGGCCGCACCGGCATCTCCACGCGCAACTTCGTGAACCAGCCGACGCGCTTCGCCTCGAAGGACAACAAGTTCGAGTTCAACACGGACAAGGCCGCGGCCATCCTCGAGGCGGCGGGCTGGAAGAAGGGCTCCGACGGCATCCGCGCGAAGGACGGCAAGAAGCTCAAGTACGTCTTCCAGACCTCCATCAACGCGCCGCGCCAGAAGGTCCAGCAGATCATCAAGCAGGCGTGCACGAAGGTGGGCATCGACCTCGAGCTGAAGCAGGTGGTCGCCTCCGTCTTCTTCTCGTCGGACGTGGCCAACGTGGACACGTACACGAAGTTCTTCTGCGACGTCCAGATGTACCAGACCACGCAGACGCAGCCCGACCCCGAGATCTTCATCAACCAGTTCTGCTCGTGGGAAGCGTCCACCAAGGAGAACAAGTGGCAGGGCCGCAACATCACGCGCTACATCAACGCGGACTTCGACAAGATCTTCCGCCAGGCCGAGGCCGAGCTGGACCCGGTGAAGCGCTCGGCGATGTTCGTCGAGATGAACGAGAACCTGGTCAAGAACCGCGCGATCTACCCGCTCGTGAACCGCCCGGCCGTGCACGCCGTCTCCAACAAGATGCGGCTGCCGCTCACCGGTTGGGATAACGACACGGCCTTCATCAAGGACTGGTTCCGGGAAGGCTGAGAAGGGGCGATGGGCAAGTACCTCCTTCGGCGCCTGCTCATCGCCATCCCGAGTCTCATCGGGATCAGCGTCGTGCTGTTCACGGTGCTGGCGCTGGCGCCCGGCGACCCCTTCGAGGAGCTCGCCACCAACCCGAACGTGCCGCCCGAGGTTCGCGAGAACCTGCGCAAGCAGTTCGGGCTGGATGATCCGGTGCCCGTGCGCTACGCGCGCTGGGCCAAGGCGATGGTGAAGGGCGACTGGGGCTTCTCGTTCGCGAGCCGCGTGGACGTGGACAAGCTGATCATGCAGCGGCTGCCCACCACGCTCATCATCATCGGTTCCTCGCAGCTCCTGGCGCTCCTGATCGCCATCCCGATCGGAGTGATCGCAGCCACAAGACCGTACTCAATATTCGACCAGATCGCGAACACGTTCGCGTTCATCGGGTTCTCGTTGCCGACGTTCTTCACCGGCATCCTGTTCATCCTGTTCTTCAGCATCTACCTCGACTGGCTGCCATTCGTATACCGGGCGGACATTGCGGAGACCGGGTGGCGATTCTTCTTCGAGCACCTGAAGCAGTCGATCATGCCGGTGGCGGTGCTGGGGCTCTTCCAGGCGGCCTCGTGGACCCGCTACGTGCGCTCCGCGGTGCTCGATGTGATTCGCCTCGATTACGTGACGACAGCCCGCGCCAAAGGCCTTTCCGAGCGTGTGGTGGTCATCAAGCACGCACTTCGCAACGCGCTGATCCCGGTGGTCACGCTGGTGGCGCTGCAGATGCCGACGATCTTCGGTGGCGCCATCGTCACCGAGCAGATCTTCCGCGTGCCGGGGATCGGATCGCTCCTGATCAGCGCCATCCTCGCCAACGACACGCCGGTGATCATGGCGGTGACGTTCGTGTTCGCCTGCCTCGTGGTCCTCTTCAACCTCCTCGCCGACATCCTCTATGGCTGGCTCGATCCCCGCATCGCCTACCGTTAGCCTGCCGGCGGCGCCGCGACACTTCAGCCCGTGGCGCGAGGCGTGGCGGCGCTTCCGCAAGCACAAGCTCGCGGTGGTGGGCGGCGTGATCCTGCTGCTGATCGTGTTCGCCGTGCTGCTGGGCCCGTGGCTCTGGAGGGTGCCCATCAACGAGATCGACTTCTCCGCGCGCCTGAAGGGCCCGTCGTGGAAGCATCCGTTCGGCACCGACGACCTCGGGCAGGATCTCCTCGCGCGGATGATCTACGGCGGCCGCATCTCGCTCGCGGTGGGCATCGCGGCGATGTCGATCGCGATCATCGTCGGCACGGCCGTCGGGGCGCTCGCAGGGTACGCGCGCGGCAAGGTGGATGTGGCGCTGATGTGGCTCACGGATCTCTTCCTCTCGCTGCCGCAGCTTCCGCTGCTGCTCCTCCTGATCTATCTCTTCCGCGATTCCCTGAAGAACGTGTTCGGCGCGGAGCTGGGGATCTTCATCCTGATCGTGGCGGTGATCGGCGGCTTCCGCTGGATGCCGGTAGCGCGGCTCGTTCGCGCGCAGTTTCTCTCGCTGAGGGAGAAGGAGTTCGTCGAAGCAGCCCGTGCACTAGGTGCGAAGCCGATGCGCCTCGTGCTCCGCCACATCCTGCCCAACGCGCTGGGACCGGTGATCGTCGCGGGCACCATCGACGTGGCCGCGGCCATCATCGCGGAGTCCACGCTCTCCTTCCTCGGCCTGGGCTTCCCCCCGGACATCCCCACGTGGGGGCGCCTGCTCTTCGACGCCAAGGACTACCTCGACATCGCGCCGCACTACGCGCTCTTCCCGGGCACGCTGATCTTCCTCACCGTGCTCTCGATCAACTACATGGGCGACGGGCTGCGCGACGCGCTCGATCCCCGCCGGGTGCTCTAGATGAGCGGCCACCTCCTCGAGATCCGCGGCCTCAAGACACACTTCTCCACGGACGATGGCGTGGTGCAGGCGGTCGACGGGGTAAGCATGCATGTGGACGCAGGCGAGACGCTCGGCGTCGTGGGCGAGTCGGGCTGCGGCAAGACGGTGACGGCCTTCACGGTGATGAAGCTGGTGCCGATGCCGCCCGCGCGGATCGTGGCCGGCGAGATCCTCTGGCGCGGCAAGGACCTCGTGAAGGCGACCAACGCCGAGATGCGCTCTCTGCGAGCCAAGGAGATCGCCATCGTCTTCCAGGAGCCGATGACGTCGCTGAACCCCGTGTACACCGTGGGCGACCAGATCGCGGAAGTCCTGCGGCTGCACGAGGGCCTGTCGCGAAAGGCCGCGATGGACCGTGCGGCCGAGATGCTGGCACTGGTGAAGATCCCCAACCCGCAGCGGCGCGTGCGCGACTACCCGCACCAGTTCTCGGGCGGCATGCGCCAGCGCGTGATGATCGCGATGGCGCTCGCCTGCAAGCCGAAGCTGCTGATCGCGGACGAGCCCACGACGGCGCTCGACGTCACCATCCAGGCGCAGATCCTCGACCTGCTGAACGAGCTCAAGGCGGAGCTCGGCATGGCGGTCATGCTCATCACGCATGCGATGGGCGTGATCGCGGAGACCGCACAGCGCGTGGTCGTGATGTACGCCGGCAAGGTGGTCGAAGAGGCGACGGTCGAGGATCTCTTCCGCGACCCGCGCCACCCCTATACGCAGGGATTGATTCGCTCGATCCCGCGCATCGATCTCGCCGCCACGCAGAAGCAGAAGCTCGAGGCCATCAAGGGGACGGTGCCGAGCCTGATCAATCCGCCGGTCGGCTGCCGCTTCGCTCCGCGCTGCCCGAAGGCGCTGCCCCAATGCACGGAAGCGACGCCGGAGCTGCGTGAAGTGTCCCCGGGCCACAAAGCGGCGTGCATCCTCGCATGAACGACACGACGCGTCCTCCCTCGTCCCAGGATCGTCATCCCCATTCCCCTGATGGTCATCCCCGCGAAGGCGGGGATCCAGCCCCACTCCTCAGCGTCCGGAATCTCGTGAAGCACTTCCCGCTGAAGGGCGGGATCTTCGCGCGGGAAGTCGAGCGCGTTCATGCCGTCGATGGCGTCTCCTTCGACATCCAGGCGGGCGAGACGCTGGGCCTCGTCGGCGAATCCGGATGCGGCAAGTCCACCACGGGCCGCTGCATCCTGCGGCTCATCGAACCGACGGGCGGCGAGGTGTGGTTCGAGGGCAAGGACGTCACGAAGCTGGAGGCGGAGGAGCTCCGCAACCTGCGCCGCGACATGCAGATCATCTTCCAGGACCCGTTCGCGTCGCTGAACCCGCGCATGACGGTGGGCGCGATCATCGGCGAGGCGCTCGTCGTCCACGGCCTGGCGAAGAATTCCACCGAGCATGACGCGCGGGTTGTCGAGCTGCTGGAAGCCGTGGGGTTGAATCCGGACTACCGTCGTCGCTTCCCGCACGAGTTCTCCGGCGGGCAAAGGCAGCGGATCGGCATCGCCCGCGCGCTGGCCGTCTCGCCGAAGCTCATCATCTGCGACGAGCCGGTCTCCGCGCTCGACGTCTCGATCCAGGCGCAGGTGATCAACCTGCTGGAAGACCTGCAGGGCAAGTTCGGCCTCACCTACCTCTTCATCGCGCACGACCTCTCCGTGGTCGAGCACATCAGCACGCGCGTTGCGGTGATGTACCTCGGGCGCATCGTCGAGATCGCACCAGCGAGCGATCTTTATCGCAACCCGCTGCACCCGTACACGGAGGCATTGCTCTCCGCGGTGCCGATCCCGGACCCTTCGCACAAGCGCGCGCGAATCGTTCTCGAAGGCGATGTGCCGAACCCGATCAATCCGCCGACCGGGTGTCACTTCCACACGCGCTGCCCCATCCGGCAGTTCCCGAAGTGCAGGGAAGAAGTGCCGGTGCTGGAGCCGTCAGACCCGGGGCATTGGGTCGCCTGCCACTTCCGGGGCAAGTAGCACTTCGAGCGTTCCGCCGACGTAGAATTCGGGCATGCGCAGACACCTTGCCCTGGCCACCCTCCTGACCGCGCTCGCTCCGGTAGCGAATGCCGCCGATGTCGCCGCATTCGGCCTCAACGATCCCGACGCCAGCGTCACGGTGGAGCTGTGGGCCGATCGCTCGTGCCGCATCACGACGCTCGACAAAGCGACCACCGCGGTCTCCGTGATGCGTTGCACCTATTGGATCCACGGTTCCCGGGTTCGCCTCCGTGTGAGGGGCGAGAAGGATGGAGAGGGATTCAACGCTCTCGAGATCGAGCACGATCCGCAATCGGACGCGCTGCTGTTTCATGGCAGCAACCCGAAGCTCTTCACCCGCAGGCCACGAGGAGGCGAGGAAGCGTGAACGACCTTCCTCCGCTTCCCCAACCGCGCCTCGGTCGATACCGCCACTACAAAGGTGGTGAGTACGAAGTCGTCGGCGTGGCGAGGCATAGCGAGACGCTGGAGCCGCTCGTCCTCTACCGGCCGCTCTACAACCAGACGGGTCTGTGGGTGCGGCCCTACGAAATGTTCTTCGAGCAGATCGAGCACGACGGCCGCATGCAGCCCCGGTTCGCACCGGTTCCCGGGAACGCGGAGAGGTAGACCGACGTCAGATGGCGGGAGGAACATGATGCGCACGGCCGGCTGGTGGATCATGACGTCGCTGGCGTTGCTGGTCGCGGCTTACGCGTTCGCGCTCGTGGCGCTTCCGTCCTTCAGGCCGGAGCTGGTGCAGGTCCACTTCCAGCAGCGCCCACTGCTCGTCCTGGCGCACTTCCTGGGCGGCGGAATCGCCATGGCCATCGGCGCTTTCCAGCTTCACGCGGGACTTCGTTCGCGCTTCCTTTCAACCCATCGGTGGTTGGGCCGCATCTATATCGCGGCAGTCCTCGCCGGAGGAACCGCGGGACTTGTCCTCGCGATCAACTCGACGGCCGGACCGGTCGCGCAGTGGGGATTCGGGCTCCTGGCCGTGGCCTGGCTCGCGAGCACCTTCAACGCGTATCGCCACATCCGCGATCGCAACTTCGAGCAGCACCGCGCGTGGATGATCCGCAGCTACGCATTGACCCTGGCCGCGGTGACGCTGCGCATCTATCTTCCCGCAAGCATGATCGCCGCGTTGCCGATGGGCACCGCATACTCCGCAATCGCCTGGCTCTGCTGGGTTCCCAACCTGCTGGTCGCCGAGTGGTTCGTGCGTTCACGAAGCATCTCGCCGGCCCCTTCGAGGTAGACATGGCAAGAAGGCTCATCTCATCCGGGTCCACGTTCGAAGCGCAGATCGGCTACTCGCGAGCGGTCGTCGTGGGAGACTGGATCTTCGTCTCCGGCACCACGGGCTTCGACTATTCGAAGATGACGATCTCCGAAGGGGTCGTCGAGCAGGCCGAGCAATGCATGAAGAACATCGAGTCGGCGCTCAGGCAGGCGGATGCGAGCCTGAAGGACGTCGTGCGCGTGCACTACATTCTTCCGAACGCCGCCGAGTTCGAGGCGACCTGGCCGATCCTGCGAAAATACCTGGGTGACGTCCGCCCCGCCGCCACGATGATCTGCGCCGGGCTGGCCGATCCGCGCATGAGGATCGAGATCGAAGTGACCGCATTGAAGGAGAAGGCATGATTCGGAAGTGCTTGCTGGTCCTGGTGGTGATGGCGGGTTGTGCCACTGCCCCGACTCCCACACCTGTTGCTGTTTCCGCACCCGCACCCGCACCCGCAGCGGCTCCAGCGCCAGTGCCGGTGGCCGCGAACACGCCGCCGTCGATCGTCGGACTCTGGGCGATGAAGGGCATCGGCAAGGACAGCTCGCCGGAAGTGATGCCGGGCTGCGCGGGCACGATCGACTTCCGCCCCGACGGGACCACGCTCATGGGTAGCGGCGAGCAATCCCTCACCGGCCGCTACTTCGTCCAGACCCAGGGCGGTCAGCTCGTGTTGAGCCAGCGTGACCTCAAGGGCAACAACGGGAAGAACTGCCAGGGACTGACCACGGACTTCGTGATCGAGCACACGGTCGCCGATGCCAGGATGGTGTTGAAGGGGGACAGCATGAAGCTGTACCCCCCCGTGCCCGGCGACGTGTTCTTCGAGCTGACCCGGGTGCGCTAGCTCCCCGAGGAATCCCGGAGCGCCACGCGCGTCGAGACGCGCTTCACGGTGAGCTCGCCGATCTGCTTGCCCATCGCGGCGGCGGTATCCACCGAGAAGCGGTAGTGCAGGCCGCCCCACACGCGGGCGTTGCCGATCTCGTTCACGAACGCATCGACGCTGGACCACTGCCGCGTCGCGCCCTTGAGCGAAGGATTCGACGTGACCAGCATCGGGACCGCGCCGGTGCCGAGCTCCGCCTTCAGGACAGCACCCACCGCGCCAGCCAGTACGCCGTGCCCGCTCGGGTACTCGGGGTGCATCGGGTTGTCGACCAGCGGGGCCCAGGAGGCTTCGCGCTCGGTCGCGTCGTTCCCATCACGATCGCCGTTGCGGATCGCGGTGACGGGGCGCCAGTAGTTGTAGTGGTACTTGGCATCGAAGATCGCGATCAGCGCATCGTCCATCGCCTGCGAAGCGGCCGCGAAGAGGCGGGCGTTCTGCGCGGGCGTGCGGCCGGGCTGGTTGGCCACGGAGTGCAGCGCGCCGCAGTAGATCGACGGCAGCGAATACTCCCAGTACTTGGCGATGTCGGTCTGCTCGGGCGTGCGCTGCGTGCTGACACGGCCGCCCAGCGCCTTGATCTCGTTGTAGTTGCGCGACCACTCGTCGCTCGTCATCGCGGGCGGCGGGCCGGGACGGAACTGCGAGGCGCTCGCCATCGCCCAGGGCTTGCGTTGCGGCCAGAGCGGCACGGCCACGCCCGCGGTCGGGACGTACGTGCCCGGCGTCGTGTGGGGACGATAGGTCTCCGGTCCGGCGGGCATGTCGTCGGATCGCGACGCCAGCACGTTCGCGGCGGCCTTCTCGCCGATCGCGATGCCGGCATTCTTCGCGTCGCCGTCGGCGATCTTCGCGAGTGCCGCCTGGTAGGCCGCTTCGATGGACGGCGCCACGGCGGGCATCGTCTTCAGGAGTGTGGCGCGGTTGGCGGCGGCGACGGCAGCATCCAGGGATGCGGAGGGTCCGACGGCCTTCACCGCTTCATGGGTGGCGGTCTGCACGAGCGCCATGGCGCGCACGGCGGGCGGCGTGCCGAGCTTGGCTTCGCCGATCAGGTCGGAGGTCTTGTTGTTCCAGTCGGTGATGACATCGGCCCGGGCGGGAGTAGCCGCGCCGAGGGCGAGGAGGGTTGCGACGACGATCTTCTTCATGGGGTGGATTCCCCGCCCCCCGATTCAAGCTCTCGGGGGCGAGCTTCGCGGGGAAGACGAGGTTGCGGTTCGGGTTGTTAGGGACGCGAAGCATAGGTCCGCCTCCCACCGACCGTCCTACCCGAACGTCCCGGATCCCTACCCGATGTTCCGACCCGCCGGAATGGCCTAGCGGCGCCGGGCCCTGGCCGCAGCCCCGCGGGTCTGCGCCTTGTGCGCGGCGAGGATCGCCGGCAGCAGGCCGGGGAAGCGGCGCTCGACCTCTTCCATCCGGCTGGTGTTGAGCATCTCCACGCCCCTTCGCTCGCTGCGGATGAGCCCCGCGTCGCGCAGCACCTTGAAGTGCTGGGAGAGGGTGGACTTGGGGACGTTGGCGCCGCATTCGCCCATGACGCCCGAGCAGGTCTGCGGGGCCTCGACGCAGGCCAGGCGCGCGAAGAGCTCCACCCGCACCGGGTCGGAAAGGGCGTGGAGGATCCCCTCGACGGTCACATCGGCGGCGGCGGGGTGGATCAGGGGTTTCATAGCGATCGTTTCAAAAAGGCCTTGACTTGGGTTCTATCATCCCATATTGTCCCGTTATCCGGTAGTTCAAGAAACCCGAACTACAGGAACATCCAACCAACTCAGGAGCAAGATCATGGGCAAACTCAAAGGGAAAGTCGCCATCGTCACCGGAGCCTCCAAGGGCATCGGGGCCGGCATCGCACGGAGCCTCGCCGCGGAAGGCGCGTCGGTGGTCGTGAACTACTCGTCCAGCCAGGCCGGCGCGGACAAGGTCGTGAAGGAGATCGAGGCGGCCGGCGGCAAGGCCATCGCGGTTAAAGGCGACGTCGCCACCGAAAGCGGTGTGAAGCAGATCTTCGCCGAGGCCAAGAAGGCCTACGGGCACCTGGACGTGCTGGTGAACAACGCCGGCGTCTACCAGTTCGACCCGCTCGAAAACGTGACGGAGAAGGAATTCCACCGCCAGTTCAACACCAACGTGCTGGGCACCGTGCTCGCGACCCGCGAGGCGCTGGGCCTCTTCAATGGCGAGGGCGGTAGCGTCATCAACATCAGCTCCGTCGTGAGCGAGATGTCGCTCCCGAACGCGGTCGTCTACTCGGCCACCAAGAGCGCCATGGATTCGGTGACCCGAACCCTTTCCAAGGAGCTGGCGCCGCGCAAGATCCGCGTGAACACGATCGCCCCGGGCGGCGTCGAGACGGAAGGCACCCACACGGCCGGCATCATCGGCAGCGACATGGAGAAGTACATGGTCTCCCAGACGCCGCTCGGCCGCATCGGGCAGCCGGAGGACATCGCGCGCGTCGCGGTCTTCCTGGCCTCGGACGATTCCCGGTGGCTGACGGGCGAGCGGATCGGCGCGTCGGGCGGGTTCCGCTGAAGTAGTTCAGCCGATCTCGTTGCCGGGTGCGGGCGCGTCGGGTTCCGGCGCGCCCTGCTGCGCGGCCAGGCACAGGAGCTTGTCCGCCGCCTTCGTGACCGTCCTGCAATCGACGGACGCGGCGGTGGTGTCAGGTCTCTTCGCCTTCGCCTCGGGCTTCGCATCCGCGGGCCCGCATTTCGCCACGCGGGAACCCTTCGCATCGATGTCGATGCGGCAGATGCGCTCGGCAGCGGGCTGCGTGGCCGCGGCGGCCGGAAGGGCGAGGGCGGTGGCGATCGTTGCGATCAGGCGTGTGGTGCTCATGGGGTTCCCCGCGGCGGTTGGGCTTCCATCATGCCATCGCCGAAGCCGTGCAAGAATCCCGCATGGTCCGTTTCGCCTCCATCGTCTTCGCGTTGGCCGCCGTCGGGTTCGAGGCGAATGCCCACGAATCCCGCGGTGTGGAGCTCGTCGGCACGCACAGCCTGCAGGGCCGATCGAGCTACCAGCCGATCATCCACAAGATCGGCGACCGCTGGATCGCGTTCGTGGGCCATCACGGCGGGCGGGCCGTCAATCCACTCACCAGGACGAATGAGGAAAACGGCACGTCCATCCTCGATGTGACCGATCCGAAGTCACCGAAGCTCATCGCGCACATTCCCGGCGAGGGCGGCGGCGCCCAGATGGCCCGCTACTGCAACGGCTACCTGCTGCGCACCCTCGGCCACTCCGCACACGAGGTGTGGGACGTCCGTGATCCCACGAAGCCGGTGAAGGCGAGCACCGTCGTCTCGGGTCTCTCGGACACGCACAAGAGCTGGTGGGAGTGCGACACGGGGATTGCGTACCTCGTTTCCGGCGCACCGGGATGGCGCACGAGCCGCATGACGCAGGTCTACGATCTTTCCGATCCCCGGAAGCCGAAGTTCATCCGCAACTTCGGTCTCGTGGGCCAGCAGCCCGGAGCAACCGGCCCTGTTCCTACGGGCCTGCATGGCCCCATCGCATCCGAACCGGGGTCCAACCGCATCTACTTCGGGTATGGGACGAACTCCAGCGGCATTCTCCAGATCGTCGATCGCGCGAAGCTCCTCGACGGGCCGCGCGAGCCGACGGAAGCGAACCTGCTCTCGCCGCAGGTGGGCCGCCTCGACCTGCCTGCGTCGTACGGCGCGCACACGACATTCCCCCTCACCGGCATGGCCGGCAAGGGCGACTTCGTGCTCATCGTGAACGAAGCGCTCACCACGCATTGCAACGAGGCGCACCAGAAGGTGTGGATCGCGGACGTGACCGCGGAGGCCAAGCCCGCGATCGTGGCGACCTGGGAGGTGCCGGAGAAAAGCGGCAACTTCTGCGCGAAGGGCCGCTTCGGCGCGCATTCGTCCAACGAGAGCTTCGCGCCGATCTATTACCGCAAGCTCGTCTTCATCGCCTACTTCAACGCCGGCGTTCGCGTGCTGGATATCCGCGATCCCGCACGTCCGGTCGAGGTGGCGTACTTCATCCCCGAGGGCAGCCCGCTCACCAACAACGTCGAGGTGGACGAGCGCGGCTACATCTATATCGTGGACCGCGGCTCGCTCGGCCTGCACATCCTCGACCTCACCGGCGCCGCGCGCCGGATTGCGCCGCGAACGTGAGGAGCTGGATCGTCGGCGCGCTGGCGCCCGTGTGGGCGCTGGTGATGGTCGTCGCCACAGCGCTGCTGGGCTCGTGGATGCTGGAGCAGGTCGTTGCCATCGATGCGAAGGGCAACCCGCTAGATCCCATCGGCCTGGTTGCCTACACGATCGTTCCGTTCGGCCTGTTGCTCCTGCTCCTGCTGGCGTGGGTGCGGTTCGTGGAGAAGCGTGGCGCGGATGCCATCGGATTCACCGGTCCCGGGAAACTTCGAACATTCGGCGTGGGCTACGCGATCGGCCTGGCCAGCATGCTCGGCCTCGTCGCGGCGATCTGGGCCTGCGGTGGATTCATCGTGGCCGGTCCCGCAACGGCAGTGTCGTCGCCGTTCTCGCTCCTCGTCATCGTGGCCCTGGCGTTCTCGCTGGCGTTGCAGTCGAGCGTCGAGGAGCTGCTGTTTCGCGGATGGCTGCTCACGGTGCTGTCGAAGCGATTCAACGCCGTGGCGGGCGTGATCGTGAGCTCGGCGCTCTTCACGCTGCTGCACTTCTCGCGCAGCCACAACCTGCTCGACTTCACGGCGCTGTTCCTCTTCGGCGTGTTCTGCTGCTGCTGGACGATCCGATCCGGAAATGTCCTCGGTCCGATGGGCTGGCACTCGGGATGGAACTGGCTGCTCGCCGTGGGCTTCGGGCTGCCCCTGAGCGGGATCGATGTACACATTCCCTCACTGCTGGTGTCTCTGGAAACGGTGGGCGAGCGGTGGCTGACGGGCGGAGCCCAAGGCCCGGAGAGCAGCGTCCTCTGCGTGGGATACTTCCTCGCGGGCGTCGCCTTGTTGCTCCGCCGCCAACCCAGGGGCTAGCTTGATTCGGAACGTGACCTTCCTGCGCAGCAGTGCCGCGGTTCTCGTGCTGCTGGCGCCTTGCGCAATCGCAGCCGATCCGCGGATTCCCGAGCCTCGCATTCTCCAGTTGAGCGAGCGCGTCTACGTGCTGCACGGTCCCCTCCAGCACGCCAATCCTTCGAACCAGGGCTACATGATCAACGCCACCGTGATCGTCGGCGACAAAGGCGTGATCCTGGTGGATTCGGGCGGCTCGCACGCCGTGGGGCTGCATCTCGCGACGTACGTTCGCCGCATCACGCCGAAGCCCGTCAACTACGTCGTGAACACGCATCACCACGGCGATCACTACCTGGGCAACACCGCCTTCGCGGGCGCCACGGTCATCAGTTCCGAGACGTGCCGCAAGCTCGTGGCGGAGACCGGTCACGAGTGGCTGGATCTCATGGAGCGAGACGTAGGACACAAGCTGCCGGGAACGAAGCCTCGCGCCGCCGACATCGCGTATCCAGCGAAAGCGCGGACCGAGATGCGTATCGATGGCGTGCGCATCGTCTTCTGGGTGCCGGGCGGTTCGCACACCGCGGGCGACCTCGTGGTCTCCCTGCCCGACGAGAAGATCGTCATTGCGGGGGACGTGCTCGTGAACGGCGTGGTGCCGACGTTCCAGGATGGATTCGTGAGGAGCTGGATCGGGACGCTCGACGAGATGCTCACCCTCGGCGCGACGCGATTCGTGCCGGGACACGGCGACGTGATGACCTCGGAGGAAGTCACCGGCCTTCGTGATGCCATCGCTCGCTTCTACGCCGGCGTGGCGGAGGGGTATCGCAACGGAAAGACGGAAGCCGAGATCCGTGCGACCCTCGACCTCTCCGCGTGGAGCAAGCTCGAGCGCTCCTATGTGATCGGCAGGAACCTCAACCGCGCCTACCTGGAAGCCGAGGCCGCGAGCTTCGACGCACCGAAATGACCGCACAACCCGAGGACCTGGCGCAGATCACCGGCAAGACCCTGGAGCACTACAACGCTCGCGCCGCCGATTTCTGGGAAGGCACGCGCGGCCACGACGTCACGCAGAACATCAACGCCCTGCTGCGGAACATCCGCGGGACTCCGCCCTTTCGCATCCTCGATCTCGGCTGCGGCCCCGGGCGGGATCTCGTGGCGTTCCGCGACCTCGGCCACCACGCCATCGGCCTCGAGGGCTCACCGCAGTTCGCGGCCATGGCGCGCGAGCACAGCGGCTGCGAGGTCTGGGAGCAGGACTTCCTCGCGCTCCACCTTCCCGGCGGCCATTTCAACGGCATCTTCGCCAACGCGTCGCTGTTCCACGTGCCCCGGCAGGAGCTGCCGCGCGTGTTGGGCGAGCTGCATGCGGCGCTGAAATCCGGGGGCGTGCTCTTCGCGTCCAATCCGCGCGGCAACAATGAAGAGGGATGGAATCGCGGGCGCTATGGCGCGTATCACGACCTCGAGGCGTGGCGCGCTTTCATGCGTGCCGCGGCGTTCGAGGAGCTGGAGCATTACTATCGGCCACCGGGACTGCCGCTCGAGCAGCAACCCTGGCTCGCAACCGTGTGGAGAAAGACGTGACCGCAGAGCAACCCAGCCGCAAGTCGCTGATCGACCCGATGCTTCTCAAGTATCCCGGCGTCAAGACCAAGAAGATCAACAACCTCGACGCCTACTTCGTGAACGACCGCATGTTCGCGTGCATGAACGGCAACGCGGTCGGCCTTCGGCTGCCCGTGGCCGTCGCGCGCGAGGCGCAGTTCTCGCGGGCCAACGTCGCTCCGTTCACGCCCGCGGGATTGCCCAGCTCCAAGGAGTGGGTGCAAGTCGAGCGCGAGGATGCCGCCGAGTTCGAGAAGGACGCGGAGCTCTTCCAGGCCGCGTATGACTTCGTGAAGGCGCAGGCGAGGTAAGGTCGTGGGCAAGGCCGCCCTCGGTTTCAAGCCTCGCACGGGACGTGCCGTCCTCGTCGTGCTGCTCGACGTGGACGGGAAGCCTGAAGTCCTCGAGCGTGCCGACCTCGGACTCCTTCCACCGGGTGAGTTCGCGACCTACCACGCGGCCGAGGGCCTCGAGCCGGAAGCGGCGCGCAAGTACGTCCAGGGCAGCATCGCGCGGGCGCAGCGCCTCGCAACCGCAGCCGTCCGCGACGCCGTGAAGCGCTGCAAGGCGGCGGGCCACGAGGTTGTCGGGTGCGGCGTTCTCATCGGAACCGGCATGCCGGAGTGGACGACGGACGAGATCCTCGCGGTGCACGTCCGCATGCACAAGGCGGAGGGAGAGCTCTTCCGGACCGTGCTGGTCGAAGGCGCACGCGAGTGCGGCTTCGAACCCGCGACGCTGCCCGACAAGACCGCGCTCGATGCCGCGGCGAAGAAGTTCGGCCTCACGCGCGCGAAGTTCGATGCGCAGCTGGCCGCGATCGGCAAGGCTGCAGGCCCACCGTGGGCGCAGTACCAGCGAGAGGCCGCTGCCGCGGCCCTCGTGGCGTTAAGAGCCCGTTAGCGAAGCACGGGCAGCGGTGCACCCGCCGCCGGCCGATACGGTTTCGGATACGCGGCGACCGAGACGTTGCCGTCCTTGTCGTAGGCCACGAGCCCGAACGTGTAGTTGTCCTTCGAGATGCCCGGCAGGGTGAAGCGAGTCACGTTGCCGATGTCCTTCGTGAACTGCCACGTCGCCGCCGTGGTCTCGCGCCACACGATGCGATAGCCCGCCACGTCCGGCTCGGGGTTCGGCTGCCAGCGAATCGTCGTGTCGTTCTCGAGGCGCAAGTTCTCCATTTCCACCTCGCGAGGAACGGAAGGCGCCAGCGCCAACGACGCCAGGGCGGCAGCGTTAACGCGCGCGACATTCGCGACGTATCCGAAGTCCACGAACTCCGGCAGGTCGCCGAACTGCACGCCGTCCTGCATGCGCACGTCCTGATGCTGGTGGCGCCAGTCTTCGACGGGCTCCGTGAACCGCACGGCCGGATAGCCTTCCTCGAGGAACGGGAAGTGGTCGCCGCCTCGCAGGAAACGGTCGCGGCGCCAGATCACCTCGACCTTGAAGTCCTTCACGTACTGCGTGGCCGCTTCCTGGATGCGCCGTGCGAGCTGGCGCGTCGGCAGGTCGTTTTCGCCGCTCGTGCGCAGCGCCGCCACCACATCATCCGGAAGCGTTTTAACGGCGGGCACGCCCTGCGCGAAGAGGCGCAGGCGCGAGCGATCCACCGTTCCGTCGGGCGCGCGCGAGTTGCCGACGATGTCGTTGGTGATCATCCCGGCAATATTCACGTTCTTCGCACGGGCTGCCTTCGCGTAGCCTGTTGCTCCAAGGAGGCCTTGTTCCTCGCCGGCCACGGTCATGAAGACCAGGGTGGCGTCGAACTTGTACTTCGACATGACGCACGCAAGCTCGATCGAGACGGCAGTCCCGGAAGCGTCGTCGTTGGCGCCCGGAGCGTCGCGGTCGGGATCGACGGGCGAGGAGGGCATTGAATCGTAATGGCCGCTCACGACGTATACCCTGTCGCGGCTCTCGGCCTGCGTGCCGGGAAGCGTGGCCACGACGTTCACGAATTTCGTGGGCTTCGGGACGCGCACGCCGGATTCGACAAGGTGCTCGTCGAAGGCGACCTGCAGCCGGTCGCTGCCGCAGCGCTTCATCTCCTCGAGGATCCACCGGCGCGCGGCACCGACACCGCGCGTGGGATTGTCGGGATCGGAAAGCGAATTGCGCGTGCCGAACGAGACGAGCTTGCGGATGTTCGCCTCGATGCGTTGCTGGGAGACCTGCCCGACCATCTCTTCGATCGGGCCGGCCTGGGCGGTGAGTGCCGCGGATGCCGCGGCGACTAAGAGGACTTTTTTCATGGATCGAAGTATATCGGCCGTAGGCTTTCTCGATGGCGTCTCGCTGGTACGAGTGGAGACGAGCGTCGATATCGACATGGCCACCGCCGATGTCTTTCATTACGCCACGGCGCCGTACCTCTGGCACACGTGGCATCCGGCCACGGCCGCCGTCTCCAACGTGCCCTCGCGGCCCATCGGCCTGGGCGAGACGGTGCGGGAAAGAATCCACGTCGGCTTGAAGCGCTTCGAAACAACTTGGACGGTGGTCGAGTGCCGCCCGCCCGACACGTGGGTCATCGTGACTGACTCGGGGCAAGGCGTGGCGCGCATCCGCTACATCGTCTCGCCACTGGCCGGGGGCAGCCGCTTCACGCGCATCCTGGAGTACCGCTCGCGGGTCTGGCCCTGGCGCTGGATCGACTCGTCGCTGATGCGGTGGATCCTCAGCCGCCAGTCGCGGCGCGCGCTGAATCAGCTGAAGCGGGTCCTAGAGAGCTAAGCCGATATGGAGGGTCACAACTCGATGACGCTTCCCTCGGACCCTCCGTACGTGACGGTGTACGTCTTGGGTTCCAGAAGTTTTGAATCCATCCACATTTCGTTTTGAGGGGTTTGATAGTTGAAATGAAGCTCGCCACCGGCAAACGAGATGAGCTTCGCGATGGCAATGGGATTCGGATGTCCGAATCGCTTTCCATTTGTCGAGATGATGTGTCGTTTGCAGTGCATTGACGCAAGCAGCTCCCGATCGATGTTTTGGGCGCTGCCATGGTGTGGAACCTTGAACGCCGCCAACTCGGTCGGTGTCCGCACACGGCGTAATGAATCGGTCAGAACCCCGGAAAATGCATCGGCGCCGAAAAGAACGGTCTTTTCGTCGTAGCTTGCAAGGAAGGCGATGCTGCTCCCATTGGCTACCGCAGTGTCTCTCCCGACCCTGGACTCGGCGAGCAACCGTACATCAGGGGTCCCTCGCAAAACTTCGTCCTCCCACGAGCCATCCGTTTCCGGGATCGATGCGGTTTGGCCCGCTTGGATGCCGGCCTCCCGAATTTCCTCCCACCAGACCTTGGCGAGGTCTGCCAAGTGCCTTGAATACGGGGACAGCAACGTCAGCTTCATGCCCTTGAATGCTTTCTCCGGCAAGTCGCCGACGTCAGGAACAACGACCGCGTTTTCGTCAAAGCTTGTGTTCCATCGCAATCGGCGATTGAAAATCAGCTTCGATAGCTGCTCCCCATGCCGGACGCTTCGGTCTACTTCGTCGGGATCAATGGCGGCCTTGGGTAGGTGCTGGAATCCGTTGAACCACACCTCACCGATCGACACTCCGAGGTCTTCGAGGTCGCGGAGCAGAGGTAGAGCCCCGCCGATGTGATCGGCGTCGACGTGGGTGATAACCAGCAATTCAAACCGACGTTCGTTAGGAGACAGACCTTCGATGAGAGGCCTGAGAACGTCCGAATACACGCCAGTTGGTCCGCAATCGATCAGCATGCGATTCGTCTCGCCAGCCTGCCCGTATTCGATCAGCAGCGAGTCACCGTACTCGGCGGGTAGTGCCCGAATCCGAAACATGGGTGTTCCTTCACAGTCGCGGTAACATATTTCCGCGTCGTCCCAGGAGACGCTTGAGCATGCATCCCCGGAAATTGGCGCCGCCAGGGAGAACGAAAAATGAAGCTACTCTTTGTTGCGAGCAATCCGCAAGATCAGAAAACATTGGCCCTGGAACGGGAAATTACCGAAATCCAGCGGCGGATTGGTTGGCAATCGACGGGAACCGTCGAATTCACTTTCCTGCCCGCTCTCGCAGTTGAGGATTTCACGACTACCCTCTTGAAGGTGCGACCGGATGTCGTCCACCTGTCCGCGCACGGAGACAACGAAGCTCTTCGCATGGCCAGTGCGAGCGGTAAGTCGATAGAGATCACCGGCGAAATCCTTGCTGCCATGCTGACAGTCCGAGTTCGCCCGAAGCTGGTTTACGTCAATGCGTGTAACTCCGCCGCGATAGCGAAGGAGATCGCCAAGGTTGTGCCAATGGCGATTGGATCGACGGCCTCAATCGAAAACGGTGCTGCCCGTGCCACTGCCATCGTGTTCTACGAGGGCCTTTTGTCGGGCTCCACCGTGACCGAAGCGTTTCACGCTTCTAGCGCCCTTCTGTCCGCTCTTTCGGGAGGAACAGCGCAATCTGCGCTATTTCCAAGTGGAAGCACCGATCTCCCCGCCACCGTGTCGCTCGTCCACCTTCCGAAGATCGTCGCGAAATTTCCTGAAAAAACCAACGGCGCGATCGACTACTCCGCTGACAAATTTGGGGAGTTCGACCTGGACATCGGGCTGGCGGGATGTCCAGCCGACACTGTACAAATAGTGTTCTTCACCGACGACGAGACCATGTCCGATGAAGATGAAGGTTGGCTTGATAACTACCTGGAATCGGACGAGGAGAGAGCTGCGAGTTACGCGAAGATTGTTCGCGGATATCCGGTCAGGGGGAGAATCTGGTGCGAGTCGGTTTGGACCGCGGCGGGCGACTTTCGCATCTTTGCGACGGGGTCGACGGGAACCGGTCGTACCTTTTCAGCGTACGCGATGGTCTGTGATGCGTTGGAGGCGGGCCTGAGAACCAGCGAGTACCAGAAGCTCAGGAGCGCCGACCGCGAGGGCATTGCGGCCGCGATCTCGAAACTCAGGGAAAACGATGGGAGCTGATCGATCGGTCGTTAGACGCCGCTGGGACGTATTTTTGGCCGCCGGACTGCGTCAGCCGGGGTGCATGCGCCGTAACGCAGAAATCGCGGTTATTGTTCGAGCGGCCGGGATGTCTCTGTTTTCGCCACAAGAGCAACTGCCGCTGGATGCGAAGGTGACACCCGTCGAAATCGTTGAACACAACCGAAACGGCCTTCTTGCGTGTTCGATCGTGATATTCGTTCCAGAGGGCGCAGGCGCGGGGGTCTATTTCGAGGTGGGCATGGCCGAGGCGCTTGGAAGGATTGTTGTGGCGTTCGGGCCACCGCCTGCTCCAACTGAAGGAGCGGTGCCTCTTGGACATTGGCTTCGCATTCCGCCTGCGATGCGTGCTGACTCGCTCGACGAACTGGGTCGGATATTGCGTCGTGTGAGGCAGGATAGTTTCGAGAGCGCCGATGGCTAGCCCCCGTCTCTTGATTGTCTGCGGAAGCGCTGGCGATGCTCTCGCTCGGGAAGTGCTGTCCGAGTTCGATGACGCCTTCGACGTCAGCCAAGGAATCTATCGCCTGAGCGGTACGTCGTCGATGGAAGATCTTGAACAACTTGCCGCAAATGCCGATTGTGCAATCCTGGCATCGACACGTGAGGAGATCCTCGGTGGCCGTACCAAGGCGGCCATCGCAGCTCACGACTCACTGCTCTTCGCGCTGGGCATCCTCGTGGCACGGCTGGGTGCTCGCCACTGCTTCGTATTGGCTGACAGCATAGACGCGAAAACATTCCTGCCTGCGGAGCGCTTTGGCGTACGCATCGAGTACGTCAGCGGGGCTGCGCATGAGCGCACAAACCGATTCGACAAGGCGTGCAGCGCGATTCGTCGCCGGTTGGTCTCCAGTTGCAAAGCAAAGCATGCCAACCATGCAACCCTGCGTTGCAAGACTATCAATGATCGACTTGAACTCTCGGCCAGGGCGGCGAGTCTTCCTTCGACTCCCGAAGACATAAGGGCATTCTTGTTCGGGGTCGAGTCGAACGACTTGATCTGCATGGGCGCGTGGTCACTGCATAAGCGCTGTGAGGATATCAATGTGCTCCAGTTCAATGCAAAGGAGCATGCTGACTTGGCTGTGATCAAGGCGTGGCGCATGCGACAAGTTCAGGCGGCCAAGATTCCTCGGCCGTCCCAAGCAGCACTGGCGAAGGACATAAAGGTCGAACCCGGACTGAAGTTCGTGCTGGCCGCGCCGGTTGTGGTGGGTCCGACGATCTGGGGTGTCGTGGATTTCGATACAACGACGGCAAGTGGGGCCAAGATTCTCGCAAGCCCATCGGCTCTCACAGTCGTACTCAAGCTGGCGGAGCAGATCGCTCAGATCGTGGAGGCACGTTCCTAGCTATCGATACCCCGCGGCCTGCAGCTCGAAGAGCTCCGCGTAACGCCCGCCCTGGGCGAGCAGCTCCGCATGCGTACCGGTCGCCTCGACCTTGCCGTCGCCCAGCACCACGATGCGGTCGGCCATGCGCACGCTCGAGAAGCGGTGCGAGATCAGCACCGCGGTCTTGCCCTCCGAGAGCTCCTTGAAGCGCTGGAAGACCTCGAACTCGGCGCGTGCATCGAGCGCGGCCGTGGGCTCGTCGAGGATCAGCACCTGCGCATCGCGCATGTAGGCCCGTGCGATGGCGATCTTCTGCCACTCGCCGCCGGACAAATCCACGCCGGTCTTGAAGCGCCGGCCAATCAGCTGCTCGTAGTGCTCGGGGAGCTTCGCGATCACTTCGTCCGCCAGGCTTCGTTCCGCGGCGAGCTCGATCCTCGCCTGGTCCTTGCGAGCTTCGATCAAGCCGACCGCGATGTTGTCGCCGGCACTCAGATGGAAGCGCACGAAGTCCTGGAAGATCACGCCGATATTCCGGCGCAGCTCGAAGAGGTCGTACTCCTTGAGGTCGTGGCCATCGAGGAGGATTCGCCCCTCGTCCGGGTCGTAGAGGCGCGCGAGCAGCTTCACCAGCGTTGTCTTGCCCGCGCCGTTCTCTCCGACGAGTGCGAGCACCTCGCCGGCACGCAGGTTGAACGAGAGGTTGCGCACGGCCCAACGCTCGGCGCCCGGATACTGGAATCCCACGTCCTCGAACGTGAAGCCCTCGCGAATCGGGTTCGGGAACGGCCGCGGCTTCTTGGGGGAGACGATTTCGGGCTTGATCTCGAAGAACGAGAAGAGATCGTCGAGGTACATCGCCTGTCCCGCCACGGTCGAGAAGCCGGAGAGGAATTGCTCGAGCAAGCCGCGCAGCCGGAGGAACGAGCCCGACAGGAACGTGAGGTTGCCGATGGTGAAGTCGCCGTGGAGCGTGCGCCACACGATGTACGCGTAGGCGAAGTAATACGCGACGGTGGAGATCGCGGTGAGCACGCTTCCCCACGCGGCGCGGCGCACGGCGATCTTCCGGTTGGCGCGGAAGAAGCTGACCGCCAATTCCCGATAGCGCTCGATCAGGAAGCCGTGCAGCCCGAAGATCTTCACTTCCTTCGCGGTGTCGGCGCCGGCGGCCACCTGGCGCACGTAGTCGAGCTCGCGGCGCTCCGGGGCGCGGTAGTAGTTGAGCCAGTACGACTGCGCGTTGAAGTAGAGCTCGCCGAGGAAGGACGGAATGAGCGCCACGGCGAGGAGCGCGATCAGCCACGGCGCATAGGCGGCCAGGCCCACGACGAGGCTCGCGATGGTCACCAGGTCCTGCGCCTGCCCGAAAAGCTGCGTCATGAGTCCCGTGCGGCCCGCCGCCTGCGTGCGGGCGCGCTCGAGGCGGTCCTGGAACTCGCTGTCCTCGAAATCCTCGAGGTCCAGGGTCGCGGCATGTTCCATCAGTCGCACGCTGGTCGTCGTGCTGAGGCGCTCCCCCAGCAGCGAATCCAGCAGCGAGATGACGCGGCCGAGGAGGTCCGAGCCGATGCCCAATGCGAACTCGAGGGCGAGCAGCAGGATCACGCGATCCAGGAGCCCGGAGTGATACCAGGCGATGGCGGTCGTGCCGGGCGAGGGGATTCTCGTGAGGCGCACTACCTCGTCGATGATCAATGCGGCGATGTAGAGCGCCGCCACCGGCAACAGCGAGCGAATCAGGCGCAGCACGATCTCCGCCGACGCGATGCCCGGGCTCGTCTCCCAGACGAGCTTCAGGAACGGCGGGAGGTTGCGCAGCGCACCGAGGCGCTGGCGGAACGACTGCGGAGGTGGCGCGGGCGGAGGCATCGAGTCTCTAGTGTGCGGGACGAAGCGTGCAACCCACGGTGGGAAGCGCGCGCCCGATCGCTTCGGCCCATTCCGCGGGGGAAAGGTTCTCGGCCAATGCGAGCGGCACGAGGCGCTTCCGCTCCGGATTCCAGCAAACGGTATGGAGGTTCGCCGCTTCCCCCCGCTTGCCGCCGAGGCGGGCGAAGGCTCGCATCGTCGCGGGCACGCCGTCGGCCATCTTCGGGGCGAGCAACACCACGTCGTCGTAGTTCTGGACGAGGAGGCGGTCCGTCAGGGCGGCGGGATGTATTGGAGGCGACATCAACGCCCCCTGCGCATTGGTCACGAAGAGGATGTCGTCGTAGGCGCGCGGCGCCAGCACCAGCGTGAAGTCGGCCGCCGGCGTTTCGCGGGCGGTGCGAGCGATGTCGGCTACCAGCGCGCGCATCTGCACCGAAGCTTCGTTCCAGCGCGCGGCGGTTTCCGCGAACGAGAGCGCGCTGACGCCTGCGAGAACCACCGTCATCGCCGCGAGGGGCAGGGCGGGGCGGGCGACTGCAAGGCCAGCGGCGGCCAGCGCGCCGTAGAACGCCGAGCTCTGGTAGAGGAAGCGGCCGCCGAGGCCGTCCGCCGGAAGCGAGCCTGCGTGCGGTGCCACCAACGCAACCGTGAGAAGCACGATCATCCCCAGCACCACGAGGACGAAGCGCCCGTGGCGTTCCGAGGACGGTGCGATCGCCGCATAGAGGATGAGCGCCACATGGGCGGCCATCGCGGATACGACCCACGTGACCGATCCACTGCCGCGAAACTGCGCGGCCCACCATGCGGGCAGTGTCTCCGCGAGGCCCGACCAGTACGCGATGGAGAGCGCGGCGGCGACCGGCGTCGAACCGCCGTAGACGCGCGTGGGTGACCCGAAGAAGAAGTAGCGCGCCAGGAGATACAACGCGGCGATCGCGAGCCACGGCGCCGCGCGGCGCACCGCATCCAGCCCGCGGTTGATGATGGCGGAGTCGTCATCCTCGGTTCGCACCAACGCGAGAAGCAGGATCGCGAACGGCAGGATCGCGGCCGACTCCTTGCAGAGGAAAGCGGCGATGCCGGCAAGAAGCGAAAACCACGAAGCCGCATCTCCGAAGTGCCGGCTGCGCAGGAACAGCACGCAGGCCAGCAGCGTGAAGAAGGTCGCCGTCACGTCGAAGCGCCCGGAGATCCACGCAACGACTTCCACGCTCGGCGCGAAGAAGAGGAAGAGCGCCGCGCCTGCCGCGGAGGCCGCCACGGCGCGCGCACCGCGCACCCCCGTGGCCATCACGCCCAGGAGACCGGCCAACACCCCGCTCGCCAGGTGCAACGCGACGTTCAGCGCGTGCCAGGCCTCGGGTGCGAGCCCGCTTGTCACGTAGTTCAGGGCGAGGGACGCGTACGAAAGCGGCCGGTAAAAATGGTTGGCCCCGGCATCGAGGCCGCCGTTCAATTTCGCCGCGAGCTCCGCACCGAGGCGTCCCTGGCCCTCCCACTGGTGGAACAGCACCAGGGGAACGAAGTCGTCAGCGAGGAAGTACCCGTGCACGAGCGGCACGAGGAGCCCCGCTGCGGCGAGCCCCACGAGAGCCCATGCGGCGGCGGCGGTCTTGCGGTCCATGTTGCGCTTTGTACCACGCATGGAACTCCCGGCCGCATTCAGGCTCCCTCGTGTGTCGATACGGCATGTCCCCATTCGACCAGGGGTGTGCCGGACTTTCCGGACATTCGAAAAGGAGCTCCCATGGCAACGAAGAAACGCAAGCAGGCCCCGGCGCGCAAGAAGGCGGCCGCCCGTCCCGCGAAGAAGGCCCCCGTTCGCGCCACCGTGCAGCCGATCGGACCGTGCCTGTGGTTCGACAGCGAGGCGGAGGAGGCGGCGAAGTTCTACGTCTCGATCTTCAGGAAGGGCAGGATCAAGCAGGTCTCGCACTATCCCAACCAGGGGCAGGACGTGCATCACAAGCCGGCCGGTTCCGTGATGGTCGTGGACTTCGAGCTGAACGGCACGCCCTTCCAGGCCCTCAACGGCGGGCCGATGCCCCAGTTCAAGTTCAACGAGGGCGTCTCGCTCGTCGTGACCTGCGCCGACCAGAAGGAGATCGACTACTACTGGGAGAAGCTGAACGAGGGCGGCGATCCGAGGGCCCAGGCCTGCGGGTGGCTCAAGGACAAGTTCGGCCTCTCGTGGCAGATCGTGCCCGCCGGCATGACCAGGATGTACAAGGACTACAAATCGCCCAAGACCGAGCGCGCATTCGCCGCGATGATGAAGATGAAGAAGCTCGACATCGCCACGATCGAGAAGGCCTACGCGGGTAAGTGACCCTGTGAGCCGTGCGAGGAACGTCGCTGCCTCGCACGGGTCACAATGGGAATTCACCAGGAGAGGTCACCCATGAATGCAAAAGTTTCCGGTCCGTTCACCCTTCCGCCGCTGCCCTGGGACGAGGGTGCGCTGGATCCGGTCATCTCGGCGCGCACCATGTCGTTCCATTACGGCAAACACCACAAGACTTATGTGGACAAGCTGAACGAGCTGTCCGCGGGCACCAAGTACGCGGAGATGCCGCTGGAGAAGGTGGTCGTCGAGGCCGCCAAGGACGAATCGGCCAAGAAGATCTTCAACAACGCGGCCCAGGTGTGGAACCACACCTTCTTCTGGAACGCGATGAAGCCGGGCGGCGGCGGCAAGCCCACCGGCGAGCTGGCCGCGGCGATCGACGCCTCGTTCGGCAGCTATGACGATTTCAAGAAGCGCTTCGCCCAGACCGCCGTGGACCAGTTCGGCTCCGGCTGGGCGTGGCTGGTGGTGAACAAAGGGAAGCTCGCATTGAGCTCCACCTCCAACGCCGCGACGCCGATCGCCGAAGGCATCACGCCGCTCCTCACCATCGATGTCTGGGAGCACGCGTACTACCTGGACTACCAGAACAAGCGTCCCGACTTCGCCAACGCGGTGATCGAGAAGCTCATCAACTGGGACCACGCAGCCGCCCAGCTCCGCGGCGCCGGTTCTCTCAAGGCCGCCTGACAAAGCAAAACCCGGGTCAGAGTAGAGTTTCCCGCACGGAAAACTCTACTCTGACCCGGGTTTTGCTTTTGGGTCGGCGGTTACTCGGCGACTTGCTGGATGCCCGAGATCTGCCAGGCGGGATTCTTGTCGCCCGTTTTCTTCCGCACGTGCCAGAGTTCGTCGACCGGCTCCGGGTTGCCCGCGTCATTCTCTCGGATCAGGCCGGTGAAGCGAACGCTCGCGATGTCGTAGCCGTTCTCGCGGGCGAAGTCGGCGAGGCGCGCGTCCATCGAGACCACTTCGGTGCGCTGCGGCGCGTCGTCGCGCTCCTTCAGCAGCATGGCGATCTCGGCGTAGAGCTCGGGCGTGGTGAAGTCGCGGATGTCGTCGAGGTCCTTCGCATCGCTCGCGGCCTGCAGGCGGATGAACGTGGTCTTGGCGCCGCGCAGGAAATTCGGGACATCGAAATCCGGGGTGATGGAGCTGGCCGACGCGGCCGCTGCGACCGGGGCTACATCCGAGGGCTGGGCGCCCGGGACGTTGGCGCCGATTCCCGAGAACGAGGGGCGCGGAGCCGTGCCGGCGGCCGCACCGCCTGCCGAAGCCATGGGACCGGGGGCGCCGCGGGAAGCGAACATCCGGAAAAGGAAGAAGGCCAGGCCCGCCACGAGCAGGACGGCCAGGAGCATGCCGACCATCGGGCCCATGTTGGCGCCGAACATCGAGGCGAGGAGGGCGCCGATGCCCAGGCCGGCGAGGAGGCCACCCCAGCGGCTCATGAAGCTGGGCTTGGCAGCCGCTGCTGCGGCACCTGCCCCGGCGGCGGCCGGAGCGGCCGCACCCGGCGTGGCGGCCGGAGCACTGGCCGGCGGGCTGGAAGGCACGTCCTTGGTGGGCACGGCGCGCTGCTTGCCGAGATTGCCCCCGCCACCGAAGCGCTTGGCGGCAAAGGAATCTTCCGCGGCGGCGAGGCCGAAGGCCAGGACGGCGGCGATGATCAGGCTGGGCATTCTCATGGTGTGCCTCCGGGGCGGTGATTCTTGTATGTGCCGACAGTATGGCGCAAGGTCAAGCCCCCGAGGCATCCAGAACCGTGATTTATCGGACGAACTTCCCGTCCTTCCCGATCATGGTCATTTCCATGTGCTCGGAGCCGCTGCGGCTGTGGTTGCCGAAGTCGATCACGAAGCCGCCCACGTCGAAGCGGTTCAGGCTTTCCATGCCCTTGATGACGCTTTCGCGGGTCGGGTTCGGCCCGGCCCGGCGCAACGCTTCCGTCATCACCTTCGCGGCGAGGAAGCCTTCCATCGCGGAGTAGGAGCTGGCGAGCTTGTACTCCTTCGCCAGCACGCGGAAGTCCTTGGAAGCGCGCGTCGCGTCGGAGAACGGGTAGGGATAGACCTGCGTCACGATGACGCCGCGCGCCGCCGGGCCGAGATCCTTCACGTAGCCCGCCGAGCTCGTGTTCGACATCGACACGAACTGCGAATACACGCCCTTCTCCCGCAACTGCTTCACCAGCGCGGCGCAGCTCTTCGCGATGCACAGGCCCACGATCGCGTCCGGCCTCACCTTGGCGAGGGCCTCCACCGCAGCCTCCACCTTGGGCTCCCCGCGCGGGATGGTGACCAGCGCGGCCGGTTCGAGCGACACGGTCTTCAGTCCCGCGAGCGCGCCCTTCATCGCGTCGTTGCCCATCGCGTCGTCCACGTAGGCGACCGCGATCCTGCGCAGCCCCTGCGAGCTCAGCTGCTCCACCGCGCGCTCGGCCTCCGAGCGGTGCGTGGGGCGGATGTTGAAGAGGTAATGGTCCGCCGGCCGGTGCATCTTCTCCGAGCCGCCGACCGGGGCCAGCACGAGGATCTTCTTCTCGCGCGTGAACGGGATCAGCGCCTCGGCGTTGGCCGTGCCGCGGCTCAGCATCAGCGCCAGCACCGGACGCGTGGTGGCGAGCTTGTTCGCGTTCTCGACCGTCTTCTTGGGGTCGAACCCGTCGTCCAGGGACTCGAGCACGATCTGCCGGCCGTTCACGCCGCCCTGCTTGTTGATCCAGTCGAAGTAGGCTCGCGCCGCCTCGGTCGTTTCCTTGACCGGCGAGGCCTGGGGGCCCGAGAAGTCGGCGGTTTGCCCGATCAGCAAGGGCTCCTTGCCGGCGGCGAACGCGCAGCCGAAGGCCGCGGCGAAAAGCACCGCCACGCCGCGTAGGCGCAGGTGGTCCATGGTGTTTCTCCCTGATGTGTGCCGACCGTCCCCTCTAGGCGGGGGGCGTCCCGGCGGTGGTGCTACACGAGTGCTTCGTCCGATTCCTTCAGGATGCGGCGTGCGAAATAGTGGAAGGTCGCGCCGACCGCCTTCTGCTTGAGGCGATAGTCGTGCGCTTCCTTGGCATGGTCCGGATTGATGGCCTTGATCGGGCCAACGGCGCGCGCCATCAACTGCATGCGCGCCGCGCGTTCGATGAATACCGCGAGCACGCACGCCTCTTCCATCGTGCCGCACGCGACCAGCTGGCCGTGGTGGGCGAGGAGGATGGCGCGCTTGGTGCCGAGGGCGTCGTGGATGATGCGTCCCTCTTCATCACCGATCGGCACGCCGGGCCACTCGGGGAGGTACGCGCAGTCGTCATGGAACATCGTGGTGTCCATGTGCGCGGCCATGAGCGGCTCGCCGGTGAGCGAGAGGGCGGAGACGTAGGGCGGGTGCGTGTGCACGATCGCGTTCACCTGCGGCCGGTGGCGGTAGATCCACAGGTGGAAGCGGTTCGAGGGATTCACGAAGCCATCGCCCTCGAGGAGATTCAGATCGTCGTCGCAGAGGACGACGTTGCTCGCCGCCGCTTCGTCGAAGCCCAGGCCGAAGGAAAGCATCCAGTACGTGCCCGGCTTCGGGCCGCGCATCGTGATCTGCCCGGCCAGCCCCGACTCGTGGTTCTCCTTGGCGAGGATGCGGCAGGTGAGCGCGGTCTTCTGCTGCGGCGTCCAGTCCGGGACCTTGAAGAAGCGGTCCATGTTGGCGCTGGTCTTCGCGTGGTACTCGTCCTTGTTGCGGATGATGGGATCGGCCATGGGTGCCTCCGGTCAGTCGGCCTTGATGTTGGCTTGCTGCACGACCTGCTTCCAGCGCGGCAGCTCCAGGTTCACGTACGCCGCGAGCTGCGCGGGCGAGCTGCCGACGATCTCGGCGCCCTGCAGCGCCATCTTCGAGACGATGTCCGGGTCCTTGAGGGCCAGGGTCACCGCTGCGTAGAGAGAGTCCAGCACGGCCTTCGGCGTTCCCGCCGGCGCGAACAGCATGTAGTCGTTGGTGGCGACGAGCTTCGGAAAGCCCTGCTCCACCGTGGTCGGCACCTCGGGCATGTTGCGGCTGCGCTCGCGGCTCGCCACGGCGAGGGCCTTGGCGCGGCCGGCCTTCACGAAGGGCTGCAGCGACAGCATCGTCTCGAAGGTGAGGTCGATCTCGCCCGCGACGAGGGCGGACACGGCGGGGGCACCGCCCTTGTAGGGGATGTGCGTGAGCTGGATGTCGTTCTCGCGCTTGAACATCTCCGTGGCGAGATGGAAGACGGTGCCGTTGCCCGCGGAGCCGTAGTTGAGCGCCGTGTTGGTCTTGGCGAGCGTCACCAGCTCGGGCAGCGTGTTGGCCGGCACCTTGGTCGCCACCGCGATGAGGATCGGCGTGGACGCCACCATCGAGATCGGGGCGAAGTCGCGCTCGGTGTTGAACGGCAGCTTGGCGAAGATGCTCGGGTTGATCACGTGGCTCGTCGGCACGAGGAGCAGCGTGTAGCCGTCGGCCGCAGCCTTGGCGGCAATGTCGGTGCCGATCGAGCCGCCCGCGCCAGCCTTGTTCTCGACGACGAACTGCTGCTTGTATTCCGTCGAGAGCTTCTGCGCGAGGATGCGCGCGACGACATCGGTGCCGCCGCCAGGAGCGAACGGAACCACGACACGCACGGGCTTGTTGGGATAGTCGTCCGCGGCGAGCGCGGCTGAAGCCAGGAAGAGGGACAGGAGCGAAGCGGCGATGCGTTGCACGTGCGGTTTTCCTCTCTGTGAAACTCGGCGAAACCTGCCAGAAAATGGTATACCAAATACCAGATGCCTCCAAACCCCGTCGCTGACGCACGACAACCGTCGAAAAAGCCGTCGACAGCGGCGCCCTTGCGTCCCGTCACCTCGCCGCTGCTGATCGAGGAAACAGCGCGCGTGCTCCGGGCTTCCATCGTCGAGGGAAAACTCCGGCCCGGTGAAAAGCTTTCCGAGCGCGACCTCGGCGCGCGCCTCGGCATCTCCCGCACGCCGCTTCGCCACGCGCTCGCGCTGCTGGCCACGGAACGGCTGGTCGAGCTCTCGCCGCGGCGCGGGGCCCGCGTGGCCTCGTTGGACAGCGACAAGGTCGACGATATCTTCCCGGTGGTGAAGTGCCTCGAGCGGTTGGCGGTCGACCTTGCGTGCAAGCGCCTCGATGCCGCGGGCCTGGAAGCGCTGCACGGCCATGTCGACCGGATGAAGGCCGCCCACAAGCGCCGCGACAAGCGGGCGTTCGTGCAAGCGAGCGCGCATTTCCACGACGCCATGCTGAATGCGGCCGGCAACGCGACGCTGCGCCAGATGCACGACCACCTGAGCGGCCAGGTCCGGCGCGCTCTTTTCGCGGCGCTCGCTTCCGACCCCCAATGGGGCGATGCGCTTCGCGAGCACGAGCAACTGCTCTCGGCCCTCCAGTCCCGCAATGCCACCGCGGCCGTGCGTGCGGTTTCCCATCGTGTCGATGCCCGTCGCAAGCAGGTCCTGCGACAGCTGTAATCTGGGGCATGCGAGATTTGTGCGGGGCCTCACAGCCCCGATTTCCCCGAGCGGCGACCATGTGTCCATCAGAGGCCACTAATGGACCCAACCAGGGAAATGACCATGAGAATCAAAGCTACTTCCGCACTCGTCTTCGCCGCGTCGCTCAGCTTCATGGCGCACGCCGCCCCCACCGAAGTCGCCGGCCCGGGCTACACCCCGGTCGACCAGGACCACGCCATGCTGGAGCTGCTGGATGGCAAGGCCTCGGCGGCTTCCGTCTCGGACACGCTCTACGACGCCGTGATGGGCGCCCGCGACGTGGCCTGGACCGAACGCCACAAGATGCTGCAAGTGCCCTCCACGCTGCAGCGCCATGCGCTCGGCAAGTCGGGCAAGGCCCTGGTCACGATCGGCGAGCCTTCGCCCGCCGTGAAGGCCGTGATCGCCCAGTCCCGCTAACCCCGCCGTTCTCCTCCCTCAGGGCCGGTCCTCGCAAGGGGATCGGCCCTTGTTGATTGCGCCGACGCCCAAGGGCCTCTACTGCGCGGCCGGCGACTTCTACGTCGATCCGTGGCAGCCGGTGGATCGGGCTGTCATCACTCACGCGCACAGCGACCATGCCCGTCCCGGCAGCGGCGCCTACCTGGCTTCCCGTGCGGGATTGCCCGTCCTACAGACGCGCCTGGGGCCTGATGCTTCGATCGAGGGCCTGGCCTACGGCGAGGTGCGCGATATCGGCGGCGTGAAGGTCTCGCTGCACCCCGCAGGCCACGTCCTTGGAAGCGCGCAGGTTCGGGTCGAGCACGGCGGCGAGGTGTGGGTGGTCTCGGGCGACTACAAGCTCGACCCCGATCCGACGTGCGCGCCGTTCGAACCGGTGCGATGCAACGTGTTCATCACCGAATCGACCTTCGGCCTGCCGATCTACCGCTGGCAGGCGCCCTCGGAGATCTTTGGAGGCATCGACCGATGGTGGGCCCGGAACGCGCGCGATGGGCGGGCGAGCGTGCTCTTCGGCTACGCGTTCGGGAAGGCGCAGCGCATCCTCGCGAGCGTGGACGCCTCGATCGGCCCGATCGTCGTGCACGGCGCGGTGGAGTCGCTCAACTACGGCTATCGCGAGTGCGGCGTGGCGCTGCCCGAGACCACGCTCGTGTCCGACTCGCATCCGCGGCGCGACTATGCGGGCGCGCTCATCGTGGCGCCGCCGTCCGCGCAATCCACGCCGTGGCTGCGCCGCTTCGGCGACTACTCCGATGCTTTCGCCTCGGGCTGGATGGCGATCCGCGGCGCCCGGCGCCAGCGTTCCGTGGACCAGGGCTTCGTGCTCTCGGACCACGCGGACTGGCCGAGCCTCTTGAGCGCCATCGGGTCCACCGGGGCCGAGCGCGTGTACGTGACGCATGGGCAGGTGGAGCCGCTGGTGCGCTTTCTCTCCGAGCGCGGTCTCGATGCACAGGCGATGAAGACGGAGTTCGAAGGCGAGGCGGGCGCGGAAGAAACAAAACCCGGGTCAGAGTGGAGTTCTCCAGAGGGAAAACTCCACTCTGACCCGGGTTTTGGGGGAGATCCGTCGTGAAATCCTTCGCCTCCCTCTACGCGGAGATCGATTCGACGACTCGCACCAACGAGAAGGTGTCGGCGATGGTCGAGTACTTCTCGAAGGCCGCGCCGCGCGACGCCGCGTGGGCCGCGTATTTCCTCACGGGCCACAAGCCGCGCCAGGCGGTGCCGACGAAGCGGCTCCACCTGTGGGCCGCGGAGGCCGCGTCGCTGCCGATGTGGCTCTTCGAGGAGAGCTACGACGCGGTAGGCGACCTTGCGGAAACCATCGCGCTCGTGCTCCCGCCGCCCGAAGGGGAGCGCGAGGACGTTCCCTTGCACGCGTGGATCGAGGAGCGCGTGCTGCCGCTGCGGGGACTCGGCGAGGCAGAACAGAAAGCGCGGCTGCTGGGCTACTGGGCGGCGCTGGAACCGGCGGAGCGCTTCGTCTTCAACAAGCTCATCACCGGCGCGTTCCGCGTCGGCGTCTCGTCGCTGCTGGTGGTCCGTGCGATCGCGGCGGTAACGAGCATCGACGCCAAGGCGATCGCCCATCGCCTCGCGGGTGAATGGCCGCCGACGGAAGAAGCGTGGACGGCGCTCGTCTCGCCCGAGGGCGGCGAGATGCATGCGTCGAAGCCGTACCCGTTCTTCCTCGCGCATCCGCTCGACGGTGAGCCCGATGCGCTCGGCGATCGCGCCGACTGGCTCGCCGAGTGGAAGTGGGATGGCATCCGCGCGCAGCTCGTGAAGCGCGGCGGGGAGTCGTTCCTCTGGTCGCGCGGCGACGAGCCCATCGCACATGCATTCCCCGAGATCGTCGCCGAGGCCGCGAAGCTCCCCGACTGCGTGCTGGACGGCGAGGTGCTCGCGTGGAAGGACGGCAGCGTGCGGTCCTTCGCCACGCTGCAGAAGCGCCTTGGCCGCAAGGACCCCGGTAAGAAGATGCTCGCGGAAAACCCCGTCGCGTTCCTCGTTTACGACCTGCTCGAGTTCGAGGGCGAGGATTGGCGGGAGCGGCCCCTGCACGAGCGCCGCCAGAAGATGAAGGACGTGATCGAGGCGATTCCCGGCGGGTCGCGCTTCGAGACCTCGTCGCTGGTGCGCGCGCCGTCATGGGAAACGCTGGCGCTGGCGCGGCAGGAATCGCGCGCCCGCGGCACCGAGGGCCTGATGCTGAAGCGCCGCGATTCTCCCTACGGCGTCGGGCGCACGCGCGGCGACTGGTGGAAGTGGAAGGTCGAGCCCTACACGCTGGACGCGGTGCTGATGTACGCCCAGCGCGGCCACGGCAAGCGCGCGAGCCTCTACACGGACTACACGTTCGGCCTGTGGAAGGACGGCGAGCTCGTGCCCTTCGCCAAGGCTTACTCGGGCCTCACGGACGACGAGATCCGCGAGGTCGACGGCTTCATCCGCAAGAACACGCTCGAGAAGTTCGGTCCCGTGCGTACCGTGAAGCCGTTCATGGTGTTCGAGCTCGGCTTCGAGGGCATCCAGCTCTCCAAGCGACACAAGTCCGGCATCGCGGTCCGCTTCCCCCGGATGCTCCGGATCCGGACGGACAAGAAGGTCGAGGACGCCGACACGGTCGAGACGGCGCGGGCACTGATCGGAGGGGCTGAATAAAGGGGTCAGACCACTTTATTCGTGGTCTGGATGCGAGAATAAAGTGGTCTGACCCCTTTATTCGATACCTCTTATAATTCCAGCCATATGGCTACCGCTTCTCCCCCGAAGGCCTCCGTCGACCGCAAATTGACGCTGAAGGAGGTCTGCGACTGGCTGGTCGAGGACGGCCTCGTCGCCCGCGAGGAAGCGGACAAGATCGTCCAGGAAGCCAAGTACACGCGCGGCGGCAAGCACCCCCTCGTGACGATCGTGGAGGCGAAGGCCCGCAACGTCGGCACCGGCCAGGCCGCGAACATCGAAGGCCTCACGCAGTGGCTGGCCGTACGCACCAAGGTGCCGTACTACCACATCGATCCGCTGAAGATCGACCTGAAGGCCGTCACCAAGGTCATGAGCTCGGACTACGCGGCCCGACGCGGCATCCTGCCGGTCGAGGTGAAGGGCACGGACGTCACCATCGCCACGAGCGAGCCCTTTTCTTCCAGCTGGGAAGCCGAGCTCTCGCAGATGCTGCGCCTGAACATCAAGCGCGTGCTCGCCAACCCGATCGACATCGAGCGCTACCAGGGCGAGTTCTTCAACCTCGCGCAGAGCATGAAGCGCGCGGAGGTCTCGGGGGTGCAGACCTCGGGCCTCTCCAACTTCGAGCAGCTGGTCGAGCTGGGCAAGGCCGGCCGCACGCTCGACGCGAACGACCACCACATCGTCCACCTCGTCGACTGGCTGTTCCAGTACGCCTTCGACCAGCGCGCCTCGGACATCCACGTCGAGCCGCGGCGCGAAGCCGGAGTGCTCCGCTTCCGCATCGACGGCGTGCTGCAGGAGGTCTACCAGGTGCCGTACTCGGTGCTGGTGGCCATGACCTCGCGCATCAAGATCCTCGGCAGGATGGATGTCGTCGAGAAGCGCCGCCCGCAGGACGGCCGCATCAAGACCCGCATGCCCGACGGCGAGGAGATCGAGCTTCGCCTGTCCACGCTGCCCACCGCCTTCGGCGAGAAGCTCGTGATGCGGATCTTCGATCCGGAAGTGCTGAAGCGGGACTTCAAGGACTTGGGCTTCACGAAGGAAGAGCACGAGACCTGGCAGCGCATGATCAAGGAGCCGGGCGGCATCCTCCTCGTTACCGGCCCCACGGGCTCGGGCAAGACGACCACGCTCTACACGACGCTGAAGCAGCTCGCGACGTCGGAAGTGAACGTCTGCACCATCGAGGATCCGATCGAGATGGTCGATCCGCGCGTGAACCAGATGCAGGTGCACGCGGAAATCGACCTCACGTTCGCTGCCGGCGTGCGTGCGCTGATGCGCCAGGATCCGGACATCATCATGGTGGGCGAGATCCGCGACCTCGAGACCGTCGACATGGCGATCCAGGCGGCGCTCACGGGCCACCTCGTGCTCTCGACGCTCCACACCAACGACGCGCCCAACTCCATCTCGCGCCTGCTCGACCTCGGGGCGCCGGCGTACCTGATCAGCTCCACGCTGATCGGCATCATGGCGCAGCGCCTCCTGCGCACGCTGTGCGTGCACTGCAAGGAGAAGGTGCCGTTCCAGCGCGAGGAGGAGCACGCGCTGTGGCATTCCGTGTGCCACCCGTTCAAGGCGCCGCCGCCCACGGAGGTCTACCGGCCGGTGGGCTGCCTCGAATGCCGCAACACGGGCTACATGGGCCGCATCGGCATCTACGAAATCCTCCCGATGACGCGCGAGATCAAGAAGCTCATCAGCCAGGAAACGGACATGGTCGCGTTGACGCAGGCCGCCTACAAGGCCGGCATGCGCCCGCTTCGCGTTTCCGGCGCCACCAAGGTCGCCCAGGGCCTGACCACCTTCGAAGAGGTCCTGAAGGCAGCGCCGCTCGCATGAAGATCCTCGGCATCATGTCGTTCTGCCTCGTGATCGCGGTGATGCTCGCCTACTACGGCGGCGATCGCCGTGAGAAGCGGGCGCAGCAGAAGGCCGAGCAGCGCGTGCGCGAAACCGAGCGGATGCAGAACTACGGCCGGCGCAGCGCCCAGGAGCGCACCGAGGCCGCGGAGCGCGCCATGACGGAAGGTCCCGGCGGCCCCGCGCCGGCGGCCACCGAGCCCGTCAAGAAGGCTTTCTCGAAGGAGGCGTTCGACCGCGAGCAGGAGCGCCGCGACGAACAGACGCGCCGGCGCGTCGAGCGCGAGCGCTACGAGTACGAACGCGAGCGGCAATACCGCGAATACGAGGCCGCGCGCGAGGAAGAGCAGGCGCGGCGCAACGCCCTCATCAAAGAGTAGGGAGCCGCGTGCGGATTTTCCTCCGGATCGTCGCGGGCCTGCTGCTGGTCGTCGTCCTCGCCCTCGCCGGCGCCTTCATCTGGCTTCGCCATTCGCTACCCACGACCGAGGGTGAGCTCGTCGCTCGCGGCATCTCGGCGCCCGTGGAGATCGTGCGCGACAAGGAAGGCGTGCCGCACATCCGCGCCGCCACCGAACGCGACGGCTGGTATGCGATGGGCTACGTCCACGCGCAGGACCGGCTGTGGCAGATGGAGTTCCAGCGGCGCGTCGCCTCGGGCCGCCTCGCGGAATTCCTCGGCGAGCGCGCCTACGACAACGACCGCCTCATGCGCACGCTCGGCATCCGCGAGCTCTCGATCACGATCGCCGGCAAGCTCGACGCGAAGACGCGCGAGTCGCTGCAAGCCTATGCCGACGGCGTGAACGCCGTGATGGCGGGCTCCCCGCTGCCGCCCGAGTTCACCGTTTTCCGCATCGAGCCCGAGCCGTGGAAGCCCGAGGACACGATCGGCTGGCTCTTCGTGATGGCGTGGGACCTCTCCGGCAACTGGCGCTCGGAGCTCTCCCGCGCGCGCTTCGCGGCACAGCTCGGGGCGCTGCGCACCAACGAGATCATGCCGCCGTATCCGGGCGATGCCGCGATCGCGTTGCCGGACTACACGGAGCTCTACAAGAAGATCGAGCCGATCGCGGGCCAGCTCATGGCCGCCTTCCCCGGCACCGAAGAGGCCGTGGGCTCCAACAACTGGGTGCTGGACGGCTCGCATACCGAGAGCGGAAAGCCGTTGCTCGCCAACGATCCGCACCTGGGCCTGCAGGCGCCGTCGCTCTGGTACCTCGCACACCTCGCGACACCGGAGGGCAACGTCGTCGGTGCCACGCTGCCCGGCGTTCCGTTCGTGGTGCTGGGCCGCAACGACCGCGTGGCCTGGACGATGACGACCACGGGCGGCGATACGCAGGACCTCTTCGTCGAGCGCGTCGCCCCCAACGACGCCACGCGCTACCTGCTGCCGGGCGGCGGCACGGCGCCCTTCACCATTCGCGAGGAGGTGATCCGCGTCGGCTCCGAGGAGCGTCGCGTGCGCATCCGCTCGACGCGCCACGGCCCCGTGATCTCGGATGCCGTGCGTAACGTCGCGGGCGTGACGCCGAAGGGCCACGTGATCGCGCTCGCATGGGCCGCGCTCACCGAGGAGAACGCCACGGCACGCGGCGGCTTCGCGCTGAACCGCGCGCGAAACGCCGCCGGCATTGTCGAGGCCGCGCGCGATTTCCACTCGCCGCAGCAGACGCTGGTGTACGCCGACGTCGAGGGGACGATCGGCATGATCGCCCCGGCGCTCGTGCCGCGCCGCCGCGCCGACAACGAGGCGATGGGCCGCGTGCCCGTGCCCGGCTGGATCTCGAAGTACGACTGGGACGGCCTCGTGCCGTTCGACAACCTGCCCGCGATCGTGAGCCCGCGCACCGGCATGATCGTCACGGCGAACCATCGCATCACGCCGCCGGACTACCGCGAGTTCATGACGACGGACTGGTTCCCGCCGTACCGTGCCGACCGCGTGGAGAAGGTGCTGCTCGCGCGCGACAAGCACTCGATGATCTCGATGCGCGCATTGCAAGCCGATGACCTCTCGCGGCTCGCCGTGGAGGCGCTGCCAATGATGGCCGCAGCCGAGCCCACGACGGAGGGCGGAAAGCGCGCGAAGGCGCTGGTGGCCGGATGGAAGGGCAACATGGCGGTGAACGAGGCCGCGCCGCTCGTCTTCAGCGCCTGGTACCGCGAGTTGACGCGCCTGGTGTATGCCGACGAGCTCGGCTCGCTCTTCCCCGAAGGCTGGGAGCTGCGCTCGGCCTTCATGATCGGCGTGATGCGAGGCGAGCGTCCCTACGTCGGCTGGTGCGACAACGTGACCACGAAGGACGCGGAGACGTGCGAGGAGCTGGCATCGCAGGCCTTCGACCTCGCCGCGGCGGATCTCCAGAAGCGCTACGGCGAGGAATCGAAATGGCGCTGGGGGCACGCGCACTTCGCCGCCGGGCAGCATCGGCCGCTGGGATTCACGCCCGTGGTCGGCCGCCTGTTCAACGTGGAGCCGGAAAGCGCGGGCGATGCGACGAGCGTGAACGTGGGCGCCACGACGATCCGCGACGAAGCCTTCCCGTTCTCCAATCGCCACGCGCCGAGCCTGCGGGCGATCTACGACTTCTCCAATCTCGAGAACTCCGTCTTCATGCACTCGACCGGGCAATCCGGGCACGTGGCGTCGAGGTGGTACTCGAACCTCGCGGAGCGCTGGGCCCGCGTGGACTACATCACCATTCCCACCAAGCCGGACGCTTCGCAGTCCGCGTACGTGCTGCGCCTGGTGCCCTGAGCGGCCATGGCCGACCGCAGCGGCGCGCTGCTCCTCATGCGGATGATCACGGTGGTGATCGCACTCGCCGTGCTGGCGAGCATCGTCATCGCGGAGGGCCTGGCCGCTTTCTCCAAGACACACGGCTTCGGGATGACCGACGTGCTCGTGGCGCCGTTCGTCTTCGTGTTCTACGCCGGGCCACCGCTCGCCGTGATCGGCATGGCGTCGCGCTCGAAGTCGATGGTGGCGGGGGCGATTCCGCTCCTGCTCGCCGCTGCCTTCGCGGGCCTCCTCGTGATCTATCGCCTCGTCCCTTGGCATTTCCATCGCCTGGGCGGCAGTAGCGACGGGGAGATGCAGCTCCTGATCGTGATGGTGTTCGCGCTCTGGCCGCTCGCCGCGGGCGGCGGCCTGCTCTGGCTCATTCTCAATCGCCTTCGAGCAGATCCTTGAGCAGGGCGGACTCCCGCGAATAGAACCCTTCGGTATGGAAGGTCTCGGCGAGCTTGAAATGCTCGTAGTCCAGGTGATGGACGAACTCGTGGACGAGCGTGCGCAGGAACGTACGGAATTTGACGAGCTGCTCCTTGCGGGCGGTGCGCATCCAGACGGTGATGACGGCACGCTCGCCTCGGGCGTATTCGTCCAGCTCGCGCGGCTCGTAGAGACCGTGGAGCTCTCCGTAGTCGTTGCTCGGGCGGCGCTCGAGGACCTTGACCTTCAGCGGCGGCGTGGCGAGGCGGGCATTGAAGGCCTCGACCAGCGCCTGGCAGGCACGCTCGAGGGCGGCACGATCCCCGCCTTCCAGGGGTGCGGCGATCGCCCGGGCCAGCGGGACCAGGGCGGGGAAATCCGGAATGTCCACTCGCAGGATCGCATCGCTCTTGCGATAGATGCGCTTGCGGGCGGGCGAGAGCCGGTCGTAGAACGCGAAAGGCATGGTCCCCAAAAGTAACGCATCAGGCCGTAATATGGACGACTTCGGTGGCCGCCAGAGCCGCTGTCTTTTCCACCGCCCCGGACCCCAGAGACCATGAAAAAAATCCTCGCGACACTCGCCGCGCTTCTCCTGCTTGCCGGTTGTGCCAGCACCCCCGCGCCGACCGCCTCGAAGCCGAAGCTGGTGGTGTTCATGGCGATCGACGGCTTCCCGGAACGCCAGCTCGTCGACTACCGCGACCAGCTCGCCCCGGACGGCTTCCGCCGCTTCCTCGACCGCGGCACCTGGTTCTCCGACGCGCATTACGGCTACGCGTTCACCGTGACCGCGGCCGGCCACGCCACGATGCTGACCGGAGCTTATCCGCACCAGACGGCGATCATTGGCAACGAGTGGCGCGATCCCGTCACGGGCGAGATGGTGTATTGCACCGGCGATCCCACGGCCACCTACATCGGCCACACCACCAAGAAGCTCGACGGCACCAGCCCGAAGAACCTGAAGGTCGATACCGTGGGTGATGTGCTTCGCAAGATCGACCCGAATTCGAAGGTGATCGCGATCTCGGGCAAGGACCGCGGCGCGATCCTGCCCGCGGGCCATCGCGGCACCGCCTACATGTACATGGCGCAGACCGGGCAATTCGCCTCGACCACGTACTACATGAAGGAGCACCCCCCGTGGGTCACCGCGTTCAACGACGCGAAGCCCGCCGACGCGTACTTCGGCCGCGAGTGGAAGCCGCTCCTCGACGATGCGTCGTATGCGAAGTCGCTGCCGGACAGCCAGAAGTGGTATCCGAAGGGCGGAGCGCTCCCGAAGAAGATGGGCGAGGGCAGCGACAAGCCCGGCCCGCTCTATTACGGCGGCCTGCTGCCGAGCCCGTTCGGCGACGACCTCACGCTCAACTTCGCACGCGCGGCCATCGTGGGCGAGAACCTCGGCACGGACGATTCTCCCGACATCATTTCGATCAGCCTCTCGGGCCACGACTACGTGAACCATGCGTACAGCGCCGAGTCGCGCCTTTCGCACGACCACACGCTGCAGCTCGATCGCCTGCTCCAGTCCTTCTACCAGGACCTCGACAGGATGGTCGGCAAGGACAACTACGTGCTGATCCTCACCGCGGACCACGGCTTCATGCCCGCGCCGGAGGTAAGCCTCGCGGCCGGCCGCAATGCCGGGCGCCAGAGCGGCAGCCAGGCGATCGCGCGCATCAACGCGGCGCTGGGCAAGCAGTTCGGCGAGGGCGCGTGGGTGAAGTACTTCTCGGCGTCGGCCGCGGAGCTCGACAAGAAGCTCATCGCCGAGCGCAAAGTCGATCTCGCCGCGATCACCGAGGCGGCCCGCAAGCAGCTCGAAGCGGAAGAGGGCGTGGCCGTGGCCTACACGCGCGCCGAAATCGTGAGCAACAGCCGCGCCGGCGCGCCGTTCTTCGACCAGATGCGCAAGTCGTGGAATGCGGAGCGCTCGGGGGACATCCAATATGCGTTGAAGCCCTACTGGATGATGACCTCGAGCACGAGCAGCACCACGCACGGCTCGCCGCATCCGTACGACACCAACATCCCGATCGTCTTCTACGGCCCGGCGTGGATCGGCGCGGGCCGCGTGGACACGCGCGTCGAGGAGGCGGACGTCGCGCCGACCATCGCGCGGCTGCTCGGGATCCCGCCGCCCGCCACCGCGGAAGGCAAGCCGCTGCCCCTCACGCCGCCGCGCTGAGGCCCACGTACGAGGGTAAGTGCTCGAGAAGCTCGAAAGCTGGTTCCGCGACAACGGTTGGACGGCATTCCCGTTCCAGCGTGAGGTCTGGACCGCGTACCTGAACGGCGAATCGGGGCTGGTGCACTCGGCTACCGGCTCGGGCAAGACGCTCGCGGCCTGGCTCGGGCCGCTGGCGGAATGGATCGCGGAGAACTCCGAGGGCCGGGGAGAGGGCAAGGCCCCGCCGCTTCGCGTCCTCTGGATCACGCCGATGCGAGCGCTCGCCGGCGACACGGCGCTCTCGATGCAGCGCGCTGTGGAGGGCCTCGGTCTTCCGTGGACCGTGGGCCTTCGCACCGGTGACACCTCCTCCTCCGAACGCGCGAAGCAGGACCGCAAGCTCCCCAGCGCGCTCGTCACCACGCCGGAATCGCTGTCGCTCATCCTGTCGCGTGCCGATGCACGAGAGAAGCTCTCCGACTTGCGTCTGGTCGTCGTCGACGAATGGCACGAGCTCCTCGGCAACAAGCGCGGCGTGCAGGCGGAGCTTTGCCTCGCTCGCCTTCGCAAGTGGAATCCCGCGCTTCGCACGTGGGGCCTTTCCGCAACGCTAGGGAATCTGCAGGAAGCGATGGATCGGCTGGTTCCGCGCCACGAGGTCGCACTCCGTCATTCCCGCGAAGGCGGGAATCCATGGGTCCCCGCCTCCGCGGGGACGACGAACGATCTTCGGAGAATCGTGAAGGGCGTGTCGGACAAGAAGGTGATCATGGACACGCTCATCCCCACGGACATCGATCGCTTCCCGTGGGCTGGGCACCTGGGGCTGGCGATGCTGGGCGAGGTGATCGAGGCGATCGAGGGCGCACGCTCGACGCTCGTGTTCACGAACGTGCGGTCGTCGGCGGAGCTCTGGTACCAGGGGCTGCTCGAAGCGAAGCCGGAGTGGGCGGGCATTCTCGGGCTACACCACGGATCGCTCGATGCGGACGTGCGCCGCTATGTCGAGCAGGGCCTGAAGGAAGGCCGCATGAAGGCCGTCGTCGCCACCTCCAGCCTCGATCTCGGCGTGGACTTCTCGCCGGTGGACCAGGTGCTGCAGATCGGCAGTGCCAAGGGCGTTGCGCGTCTTCTTCAACGAGCCGGCCGCTCGGGCCACGCCCCAGGACAGGCGAGCCGTGTGACATGCGTTCCCTCTCATGCGTTGGAGTTCGTGGAGGCTGCGGCGGCAAGACGAGCGGCGATGGCAGGGCGGATCGAATCGCGCGTGCCCGTCGATCGCCCGCTCGATCTCCTCACGCAGCATCTCGTGACCATCGCGGTGGGCGAGGGCTTCGAGGAAGCCGAGATGCGCTCCGAGGTGATGAGCTCCGCCGCCTATCGCGACCTCACCGACGCGGAATGGCAGTGGGCGCTCGACTTCGTGACGCGAGGCGGCGAGGCGTTGCGTGCGTATCCCGATTACCACAAGGTCGAGCTCGGCGAGGACGGCCGCTACCGCGTGAGCCAGCCGGCGATCGCGAAGCGACACCGCATGTCGATCGGCACCATCGTCTCCGAAGCGTCGGTGAACGTGCAGTACATGCGCGGCAAGCGCCTGGGCAGCGTGGAGGAGTCGTTCATCGCGCACCTGGCACCCGGCGACGCGTTCATCTTCGCGGGCCACGTGCTGGAGTTCATCCGCATGGAGGAGATGACGGCGTACGTTCGTCCCGCGAAGCCCGGCTCGGCCACGGTGCCGCGCTGGGACGGAGGCCGATGCCCGCTTTCCAACGAGGTGTCGCAGAGCATCCGCGAACTGCTCGAGCTCCACATCGACCATCGCGAGGACGAGCCCGAGATGCGCGCCATCTCGCGCCTGCTCAAGCTCCAGCATTCCTGGTCGCGCATCCCGCGCCGCCACGAGATGCTGGTGGAGCAGACCGAGACGCGCGAAGGCCACCACATCTTCTTCTATCCGTTCGAGGGGCGGTCGGTGCATGTCGGCATCTCGGCGCTTTTCGCTTATCGCCTTGCCCGCATCCGCAAAGCTTCGTTCAGCCTCGGCTTCACCGACTATGGTTTCGAGCTCGTGTCGCGCGAACGCTTCGAGTTGTTGCCGCTGCTGAAGGGAGGCCTCGTCTCCACGGAGAATCTGTTGGAAGACATGATCGCGAGCCTCAACGCCGCCGAGCTCTCGAAGCGCCAGTTCCGCGAGATCGCGCGCGTGGCGGGGCTCGTGTTCCAGGGTTACCCAGGGCAGCCGAAGACCAATCGCCAGGTGCAGGCGACTTCCGGCCTCATTTGGGAGGTGTTCGCGCGCTGGGATCCGAAGAACCCGCTGCTGGGCCAGGCGGAGCGCGAGGTGCTGGAGCGCCAGCTCGAGTTCACGCGGCTGGCCGACGGACTCAAGCGCATCGAGACCTCGCCCATCCTCATCCGCCAGACGCACAAGCCGACGCCTTTCGCCTTCCCGATCATGGTGAGCCGCTTCCGCGAGAAGCTCACGAGCGAGAAGCTCGTCGATCGGGTGAAGAAGATGCAGCTCGAGTTCGACAAGGCTGCGCCGCCCGAAGCCGATTTCGCGGACGGCGACGCCACGGGCACCGTCATCCCCGCGAAGGCGGGGATCCAGCTGAAACTCCTCCCATGATCGAATGCATCGTCGCCGGCGAGAAGGTCGTGATGTTGCGCGAGAAGGCCCTCTACTGGCCGCGTGAGGCGACGCTCTTCGTGGCCGACTTCCATCTCGGCAAGGCGGCGGCCTTTCGAAGCGCCGGCATCCCGATGCCCTCGGGCACCACCACCGACAACGTGACGCGCCTCGCCTCGGCGATCGCGTCTACCGGAGCGCGGCGCGTGGTGTTCCTCGGGGATTTCCTGCATGCGAAGGCCTCGAAGGCGCGCTCCACCGAAGCGACGTTCGGTGCATGGCGCGAGAAGCACAGCGCCGTGGACCTGGTCCTCGTCCGCGGAAACCACGACACCAGCGCCGGCGATCCGCGCGAAGACTGGAACATCGAATGCGTGGATGAAGGCGCCGTGCTCGGGCCGTTCATAGCGAATCATCATCCCGAAGCGAAGCGCGGGGGTTACGTGCTCGCAGGCCACATCCATCCCGCAGTACGCCTCTCCGGGGAAGGCGACTCGGTTCGGCTGCCGTGCTTCTGGTTCTCTCCGCGGGTCGGCGTGCTGCCCGCGTTCGGCGCCTTCACGGGCTCCGCCGTGGTGCGGCCCCGCGAAGGCGACCAGGTTTTCGTCATCGCCGACGGCGAAGTGATCTCCGTCGGAAATTAGGGTCAGCTACTTTTTCCGTGTCCATTCCCCACGCCGCTTTCGGGGCCGTTCTTGGATTCGCCGTACCGGGCACGGGGCACCTGTACCTGGGGCGCGCCCGGCGCTTCCTCGTCGTGTTCGCGATCTTCGCGGCGACCGTGATCGGGGCGGCCGCGTCCGGAGCGATCTCGAAGCTCCCGGGATTCGCCGTGGTCGTCGTTGCAGGCATCGGCATGCTGCTGTTCTCGGTGATCGACAGCGCCATCCTCGGTTTTCGCGCGGGACGCGGCACACGCCCCTGGTACTCGCGCTGGTATTTCCTCGTCCCCTGGATCGTGGCCACCTCGGTTGCATTGATGCCGCTGATGACCGTGCGGGAAAGTCTGCTGGGCTACGGAACTTTCCATGTGCCGTCGGCGCTGATGGCGCCCACGATTCGCGCCGGCGACATCGTGCTTGCGGATACCTGGAGCGCGCGACGCACGGGGTTGCCCGAGGGAACACTGGTCGTCGTGCAATCTCCCGAGACGGGCGTTCGTGTCCTGCGCCGGATCAAGTGGGAGGAGGACGATGGCACGTACGTGGTGACGTTCGACCTGCCATTCAGCCCGATCGAACGCGGGGTGGCGGCAACGGATGTCGTTGCCATCATCACCGCGGTGCTTTGGTCGCCTGCACGAGGGGAATGCTGCAAGACCGTCGAGAAAAAGTAGCTGACCCTGATTACCGCTCGGGCGGACGGATGTCGCCGAAGCGAGTGACGAACGTGCCGGCCTTGCGATCCGCGATGAAGTGCTGGAGCGTCAGCCGCACCATCGCGAAAGCGAGGTCGTCCCAGGGGATCTCGTCTTCGGTGACGAGCTTCACCTCGAGGCTCTCCGAACCCGGAGACACGTTCGCGTCGAGCAACTTCGCGCGAAACATCATGTAGACCTGGCTGATGTGCGGGATCGAGTAGACCGTATAGAGGTCCGTGATCTCCACACGCGCATTCGCCTCTTCCAAGGCCTCGCGAGCGGCACCCTCCGCGACCGATTCGTTCACTTCCATGAAGCCCGCGGGCAGAGTCCAGCGGCCGTAGCGCGGCTCGATGGCGCGCCGTGCGAGGAGGATGCGCCCGTCCTCCCACACCGGCAGGCAGCCCGCGACGATCTTCGGGTTCACGTAGTTGATGTGGCCGCACGCGTTGCACACCGCGCGCAGGCGATTGTCGTCTTCGGGGACGCGCTCGGTGGTGGCCGAGCCGCAGAGGGCGCAGAAACGGATCAAGTTCGTTACATCCGTCAGCAAAAATCGGGGGTGACGCGTTAGGGGAGGTGCCTCCGCATGCTAACATAACCCCATGAAATTCCTTGCAAAAACGCTTCTCCTGGCCGCCGCGGCGCTGGCTGTCCCCGCGCTTGCGAACTTCGGCCCCGGCGAGCGCGTGATCGTCCTGAATTCGGGGGACGGAACGGTGTCCATCGTCGACCCGATCGCGATGAAAGAGGTCAACCGCATCCCCGTGGGCAAGGAGCCGCATCACCTGATGGCCACGCCCGACGGCAAGGAACTCATCGTCGCCAACGCCGCGAGCAACGACCTCGTCTACCTCGACCCGAAGACGGGCGAGATCATCCGTCGCGTGGAGCGCATCAGCGATCCGTATCAAATTGGTTTCTCTCCCGACAAGAAGTGGTTCGTCGCCGCCTCGAATCGCCTCGATCGCATCGATATCTATTCCAACCCGTTGAAGCTCGTGAAGCGCATCGAGATGCCGAAGGTCCCGAGCCACATCGCCTTCGATGCGGGCAGCACGCTCGCGTTCGTCACGCTGCAGGAATCGAACGAGCTGGTCGCCATCGACCTCGCCACGCAAGCCGTAAAGTGGAAGATCACCGTCGGCAAGCAGCCCGCCGGCATCTGGATGACGCCCGACGACAAGCACCTCCTGGTCGGCAACACGGGAGACAAGCACGTGGAGGTGATCGACTGGCGCACCGCCAAGGTCGTGAAGAAGCTTGAAACGGGCGAGGGCGCCCACAACTTCCTCGCGATGGGCGATGGGCGCCACGTCCTCGTCTCCAACCGCGTCTCCAACACCGTGACCATCATCGACCAGCAGGCCCTCGAGGTGAAGGAGTCCTTCAAAGTCCCCGGAGGGCCCGACTGCATGGAGCTCACCCGCGATGGGAAGCAGTTGTGGGTCACCTCGCGCTGGATCCGCCAGGTCACCGTCGTCGACATGGGCACGAAGAAAGTGGTCGGCCGCATCCCGGTCGGCAAATCCCCGCATGGCATCTACTTCGCGTCGCACGCGCCGCGCCAGTAAACCGTGTTCCGCTTCGCCCTCCTGCTCCTCGCCGCCCCCGCGGTGCACGCAGCCTGCACCGGCACCGTGTACCTCACGCTGGACACGGGCAACATGGAACCGGCCGAAGCCATGGCCGACATCCTCCGCAAGCACGACGTGAAGGCCACCTTCTTCCTCGCCAACGAGAAGACCAAGCGCGGCGACACCACGCTCGATCCCGCGTGGGCCCCGTACTGGAAGCGCCTGGCCGATGAAGGCCATGCGTTCGGCTCGCACACGTGGCGCCACTGGTACGTGCGCAGCGACGTGGGCGAGGACAAGATCCGCTACGTCTCCAACGACAAGCAAGCCGAATCCCTCGATGCGAAAGCGTTCTGTGCGGAGCTCCGCAAACCCGAGATCGCGTTCAAGGCTATGACGGGCCGCGGCTTCGATCACATCTGGCGTGCCCCCGGCGGCAAGCTCACGCCGCGCGCGGAGGCTTTCGCCAAGACGTGCGGGTTCAAGCACGTTGCGTGGTCGCCCGCGGGCTTCAGTGGCGATGAGCTCCCCTCGGACAAGTATCCGAGCGACAAGCTGATCGAGCGGCAGCTCAAAGACATCAAGGATGGTGACGTGCTCCTCTGGCACCTCGGCATCTGGTCGCGCGAGGACGCGCTGTGGCCGAAGCTGGATACGGTGATCGGCGGCCTGAAGGCGAAGGGCTTCTGCTTCGCGCGCATTCCCGAAGGCAAGGCATGGAAGCACTGACGCAAGCCTGGGCGCTGCTCCACGGCTGGGTGTTCGAGCACCTGGTGGAGCCCCTCGTCTTCGCGCTCGGGCTCTCCACGTACATGGAGCAAGCCTTCGACGCGACGGAGTTGGTGCTGATCGGCGTGTTCGAGATCGCCATCCTGTGGGCCGTGCTCTCGGCGCTCGAGCGCTGGCGCCCCATCGAAGTCTGGAGCGATCGTCGCGCCGTCCGGGCGGACGTGATCTATACATTCCTCCAGCGCCTGGGCGTGGCACCCCTGGTGTTCTTCCTGCTGCTCACGCCCGCGGTGGATGCGTTCGACGGCTGGCTTCGCATGCGCGACATCGTGCCGCTCAAGCTGGAAGACGCGTGGCCGAGCCTGCACCAGCATCCGTTCCTGTCGTTCGCCGTATATCTGGTGATCCTCGATTTCGTCGCGTACTGGCTGCACCGTGCCCAGCATCGCTTCGAATGGTGGTGGGCCCTGCACAGCCTCCATCACAGCCAGCGCGTGATGACCTTCTGGACGGACGACCGCAACCATCTGCTGGATGACCTCATCGTGGATGCCTGCTTCGCGCTCGTGGCGCTCGCCATCGGCGTGCCGCCGGCGCAGTTCGCGCTCGCGGTCGTGGTGACGCGCATGATCGAAAGCTTCTCCCACGTGAATGCGCGCCTCACCTTCGGCCGCATCGGCGAGGCGCTGGTGGTGACTCCGCGCTTCCACCGCGCGCATCACGCCATCGGCATCGGCCACGAGGGCGACTACAAAGGCTGCAACTTCGCCACGCTGCTTCCCGTCTGGGACCACCTCTTCGGAACCGCGAACACCCGGGGCGGCTTTGCCGCCACCGGCGTGCGCGACCAACTGCACGGCCGCGACTACGGCACGGGCTTCTGGCGCCAGCAGGCGCTGGGCCTCGCTCGCCTGGGCGCCGCGCTCAAACCCCGGCGCCGGGACCGCACGCCCGCCGCCCACGATTCGATCACGCCATGAAAAACCTTCTGCTCTCCCTGCTCCTCGCTTCCACCTCCGCGCTCGCCGCCGCTGCGTCGCTGGAGGTCACGCTCGACCCGCCGTCCAAGGCCGCCCTCGCGCTGCCCGCGGATGCCGCCGGCCGCCACCGTAGCGGCATCGTCCGCACGCTGCCCAAGGCGGCCGCGCTCACGGAGTGGACCGCGGAGCGCGGCGGCTACGTCGCGCGCGTGAATGCCACGTCGAAGGGCGCGCTCAGCCTTCGCGTCCGCCTCGATCTCTCCAAATTGCCGGGTGCCGTGGAACTGCGCGCGCAAGGCACGGGCGGCGGCGTCGAGACGATGACCGTCGAACCACTGCTGGGGCCCGTGGCCTGGACGCCGTGGACCGAAGGCGAGACGCAGTCGATCGAGATCTTCAGCGCCGTGCGTCCGCCGGACGCGTCCCTCAACGTCGGCGCGATCGTCCACATGACGGAAACGCCGTTCCCGAAGGCCTCGTCGTCCTGCACGCTATCCACGAGCTGCCCCACGGGCGACGGCACGCTGGACGCCGCGATCGCCGAGCGGAAGAAATCGCTCCTTCGCATCAGCTTCATCGACGGCGGCTCGGCGTTCCTGTGCTCGGCCACGCTCGTCGATACACCGCTGCACGCGCCCTTCGTCCTCACGGCGAACCACTGCATCGGCAACGAGAACTCGGCGGCGAGCGTCACCAGCAACTTCTTCTACGAGCAGACGCCCTGCGGCTTCCTGACGTTCGATCCGCTCACCAAGCAGGTGGCCGGCGGCATGTCGATGGTGTTCCCGAACTACAACACCGACATGACCATGCTCCGCATGAACCTCTCGCCGCCCGAGGGCGTGACGTACGCGCCGCTGAACCAGTTCCGCGCGAACGAGGGCCAGGCGGTCGTCACGCTGAGCCATCCGCGCGGCGATGCGGCGCGCTATACGACGGGCACCATCGTCGGCACCACGCGCAACTTCGACCTCCCGTACGACATGTACTGGGTGAGCATGGACAAGGGCCTCATCGAGCCGGGCTCGAGCGGAAGCGGCCTCTACACGCTGAACTCGCAGGGCCAGCTCGAGCTTCGCGGCGTCACCTCCGCGGCGAGCGAGGACCTGAGCTGCACCGCCACCACCGGTGCCACGATCTTCGGCCGCGTCGAGGTGATGTACCCGCAGATGGCGCCGTTCATCGGTATCAGCAATCCCGGCCCGGACGACGCGGTGAACCGCGTGAAGGACTGGGCGGCCGTTCCCAATACGGGCGCGGGTACGGATCTCCCGCTCAACGTGCAGCCCGGAGGCACGATCGATTTCGGCACCCACGTCATCAACTACGGCGGCGACGTGGACATCTACCGCTTCTACCTCACCGGCAAGCGCGTGGTGACGCTGCGCACGAGCGGCGGCATCGACACGGTCGCCACGCTCATGGACGCGAGCGGCGAGGCCATCGCCGCCAACGACGACGCGCAGTCGGGCGGGCTCGACTCGGGCATCACCCACAGCCTGCCGGCCGGCACGTACTACATCCACGTCGCGCACTGGGACCCTTCCCTGACTGGCGCCTACGGCCTCAAGGTCACCATGGTCGACGCGGGCCCGGACAACTACACCGCCTCGTGGTGGAACGCGGCCGAATCGGGCTGGGGCGTGAACGTGAACCACCAGGGCAACATCATCGTGGCCACGCTCTTCACGTACGACACCGACGGCACGCCGATGTGGCTCATCATGTCGCGCGGCGAGCGCCAGGCGGATGGCTCCTTCCTGGGCGATCTGTATCGCGTGACAGGACCGGTGTTCAACGCGCAGCCGTGGGGCAGCTTCAACCCCGTGGCCGTGGGCACCATGAAGTTCACGTTCGCCTCGAAGACTTCCGCCGTCATGACGTATTCGGTGAACGGCACGCAGGTCGTGAAGAACATCACGCCGCAGGAGTTCGGCACGCGCCCCGATTGCGACTGGTCCGACTTCGATCGCACCTACGCCTTCAACTACACCGACCTCTGGTGGGCCGCGGCCGAGCCGGGCTGGGGCATCAACTTCGAGCACCAGGGCAACATCATCTTCGCCACGCTCTTCACGTACGACGCCGAGAACAAGCCGCGCTGGTACCTGCTCTCGCGCGGCGCCCGTACCTCCAACGGCGTGTACAGCGGCGAGCTCTATCGCACGTCCGGCCCGCCGTTCAACGCCTCGCCGTGGACGCCCGTCACTCCGATCCAGGTCGGCAACATGACCATCAGCATCACCAACGGCAACAAGGCCTCGATCACGTACTCGATCAACGGCACCTCCGTCGTCAAGGACATCACGCGGCAGACCTTCGCCTCGCCCCACGTGCAGTGCGAGCCGTGACGGTCGCGAAGATCGAGTCCCTCGACCACGAGGGCAACGGCGTCGCGCACGTGGATGGAAAGGTCGTCTTCATCGACGGCGCCATCACCGGCGAGCTGGTCGAATACAGCAAGCGCCGCAGCAAGGGCAACTTCGATGTCGGCACCGTCACGCATGTCGTGAAGGAGAGCCCGATGCGAGTGACGCCGCGCTGCCGCTACTTCGGAAACTGCGGCGGCTGCGCGATGCAGCACGTGGAGCCCTCGGCGCAGGTCGCTGCCAAGCAGCGCGTGCTGGAGGACAACCTGGCGCGCATCGGCAAAGTGCAGCCGGGCATGATCCTGCCGCCGGTGATGGGCCCCACGTGGGGCTACCGCACGCGCGCGCGCCTCTCGGTGCACTACGTCGTGAAGAAGGGCGCCGTGCTCGTGGGCTTCCACGAGAAGCGTTCCTCCTTCGTCGCGGACACAAGCTCCTGCGAAGTGCTGCCGCCTTCGGTGTCTGCGCTGATCCCGGAGCTGCGCGAGATGTTCATGACCTTCGCGCTTCGCGACCGCGTGCCGCAGTTGGAGCTCGCCGTGGGTGAGGATGTGACGGTGTTCGTATTGCGCCACCTCGATCCGCTGCCCGAGGGCGATCTCCAGAAGCTCCGCGACTTCGCCGACCGCCATCCCGGCATCCAGTGGTGGCTGCAGTCGAAGGGTCCGGATACGGCCGTGCCGTACTACCCGAAGGAAGCGCCGCAGCTCGACTACCGCTTGCCGGAGTTCGACCTCTCGCTCGCGTACAAGCCGACGGAGTTCACGCAGGTGAATGCGGGCGTGAACCGCGTGCTGGTGAAGCGGGCGGTGGACCTCCTCGATCCGCAGCCCGGCGAGCGCGTCGGAGATCTCTTCTGCGGCCTGGGTAATTTCACGCTGGCGATCGCCACGCGCGGCGCGGATGTGATCGGCATGGAAGGCGCGCCCTTCCTCGTGGAGCGGGCGCAGGACAACGCGCGACGCAACGGGCTTTCCGATCGCGCGACCTTCGTCGCCTACGACCTCTACAAGGACGCGGAGGGCGCGCTGGACGCCCTGGGCCACGTCGACAAGCTCCTCATCGACCCGCCTCGCGACGGCGCGATGGATATCGCGAAGCTCATGCCCGAGCCGGGTCCTTCACGCATCGTCTATGTTTCCTGCAGCCCTTCCACGCTGGCGCGCGATGCGAACGTGCTGGTGCACGTGAAGGGCTATCGCCTGGTGTCCGCGGGCGTGGTCAACATGTTCCCGCACACGGGGCACGTGGAATCCATCGCGCTCTTCGAGCGCGTGGCGGAGTAGGAAAGAAAAAGGGCGGCCGAGGCCGCCCTTCCAAAGCCCCAGGGGGAGGCTGTCTAGTCGCGGTCGCCGCCGAAGATGCCCAGCAGCGCCAGCAGGTTCTGGAAGATGTTGAAGAGGTCGAGGTACACGGCGAGCGTGGCCGTGATGTAGTTGGTCTCGCCGCCCATCATGATGCGGTTCAGGTCATAGAGCAGGAAGGCGGAGAAGATCCCGATCGCGATCACCGAGATGGCGATCATCAGCCCCGGCAACTGCAGGAAGATGTTCGCGAAGCCGGCGACGATCAGCATGATCACGCCGATCATCAGCGCCTTGCCCATGCCGGAGAGGTCGCGCTTGATGGTCGAGGCCCAGGCCGCCATGCCGATGAAGATGGTCGCGGTGCCGCCGAACGCGAGCGCGATCAGCGAGGCGCCGTTGCGGAACGACATGATGTGCGTGAGCATGGCCGAGAGCATCAGGCCCATGAAGAACGTGAAGGCCAGCAGCACGGGAACGCCCGCGGCGCTGTTCTTCGTCTTCTCGATGGCGTAGATGAAGCCGAACGCGGCCGCCAGGAACACGATGAAGCCGATGGCGGGGTGGCCGAGCTTGAAGAGGTTGAAGCCGGTGGCCACGCCGATCCAGGCGCCGAGAACCGTCGGCACCATCGACAGGGCGAGCAGGGCGTACGTGTTGCGCAGGACCCGGTTCTGGCCAAGCGCCAGCGTGGAGCCGGTGTTGAGCGGGGTCGGAATACGGGATTCCATGGATATCCTCTGTGTCTGTGTGGGTCGCGATCGACCCGAACATTAGAGTATGGGAGAACCGCGTCGGTTTCAAGAACCTGAACGGTTCCTGAACGCGATATTCGATAGCGGTGACGCCGGAAATTAACCTGTTTATAATCAGGTAGTTACAAAAAACAGGTCTAGGGCGCGGGCTTGGCTTGGCCGGCCGCTACCGCGCGTTCCGCGAGCAACGGCTCCCGCCAATCGGGTTTGCGCATCTTCGCGCCCCGCGAGAGCAGGCAGTCCACCACTTCGAGCTTCCGCGCATTGAACGCGACCCGCAGGACCGAAGGGTTGATGTCGTCGAGCGCGTAGTCGATGTCGGCGCCCTTTTCCAAGAGGTCCTTCACTTCCTCCAGCCGGCCAAAGTTGGCCGCCAGCCAGAGAGCCTCGCTGAACTGCCGCTTCGTGGCCTGCTCGGGCGTCTCCCCATAGGGAATGCGCGATTCCCGGCCGCGATCCTTCACTTCAAAGAGGACCAGGGGATCGCCCCCGTTCAGCTTGATGCGAACTTGGTCGAAGGCCGCGGGTACGCCGCGGGAGAGGTCGAGGGTCCTCGTTTTCTCCTCGCCGTCGGCGTACCTCCACGTGACGGTCATCTCCCTGGGAAGCACCTCCGTGGTCGGCCCGTAGCTCGAGTTCGGACCGCGAAAGGCGTGATTGCCCATCACGACACGGAGATCTGCCTTCTGGCCATAGGCCGTGTCGAGCGAAATGAAATACGGCGGACGCTGCGGAGGAATCGGCACGGTGCGTTCCTTGGCCACCACCGCCACCGCCGTTCGCCCCGGCGGACCGTATCGATCGAGAACGTCCTTGGGCACTTCGGCCGCGTCTCCCTCAAGCGTGGGACGGGATTGCACGAGCATCTTGTAGCGCCCCGAGCATTCGATTTCCTTCTCATGGCCGGGGATGCGCTTGAAGTAGGGCCCGATCGCGGCCTCCATGGCGCGGCGTTCCGCGCTGTCCCGTCTCAGCACGTCCGCCAGCCCGGGGATGGGGAGCCTGAGAACGACCCATCCCGCGAACGCCTTGTCGAGATCTGCCTTCGATACGGGAAATTGGTCGCCGCATACGTCCATGAACACGGCCGTTTCGACGACGAGGGTCAGGACCTTGGCATCGATCTCGTCCGCCATCGCCTGTCCCGCGCTCGCCAGGCCGATGCAGAGGGCGAATGAATTGGCAGTTATTGGATGGCGCAAGCGCATCGTGCGGTGCCGGTCGGTACGCAGTAAGACTTCAAGATACTATCCTTCGCGAGAAACGAGAGGAGCCTTCTTGAGCGGAGATCTTCCAGTGCCGTCCCCAGCGAAGTACGCCTGGACATTCGTCGCGGTGATGGCAGTCATTCCCTGTCTGCCGGCGCTGGCTCAGGTCCAGTACGCGGATGCGGCCACCATTAACGAGGCCGCTGGGATGATGAAGACCAGGATGGTGGACGCAATCACCGTGCGCAACGTTTGCAGTACCCGGTTTCCGGCAAGAACCCGCGAGATCGATGGAAAGCTCGACGCCTGGAAGCTGAAGGAGAAGGCCATCATCGAGAAGGCCGATCTCTACCTGAAGGAATACGAAGGGCGCCCGGAGTACAACGCGATGATCTACCGAGCGTCCTCCGCGCTCGAGAGCCAACTGAAGGTTCTCAGCGATCCGATGTTGGCGTATCGGTGCTCGCTGTTATTCGACGATCTGCTCTCCGGAGTCTGGCGCACACGCACTCCGAAGATGTATCGGCTTCTCGAGCAAGCGGAGGATCCGACTCAACCCGAGAGCAAAGCCGCGCGATTCAACGAAGGGAAGACGGCATTCGAGAAGGGTGACTTCGAGACGGCCCTCGCGCGCTTCCGCCCGCTCGCCGAGGGAGGGTATGCGCCGGCCGAGAATGGCTTGGGACTGATGTATCAACTCGGATCCGGCGTCGCGAAAGATGAGGCGGAGGCGTTGAAGTGGTACCGCAGGGCCGCAGCGCAAGACGATCCCCAAGCCGAGTTCAATCTGGGACTCGCCTATGAAAAGGGCCACGGAGTCGCCAAGGACGAAGGTGAGGCTGTGGCGTGGTATCGAAAGGCCGCCCAACGGGGCCACGGGGAGGCCCAGAACAGCCTGGCCGTGATGTACACGTCCGGCCGCGGCGTCGCGCAGGACGGTGGCGAGGGTCTCAAGTGGTATCGCCTGGCGGCCGAGCAAGGCAATCCGAGGGCGCAATACAATCTCGGGGGTCGCTACGCTGCCGCGAATGATCATGTCGAGGCATTGAAGTGGTACCGCAAGGCAGCGGCGCAGGACTACGCCGACGCCTTCAACAACCTCGGCGCAATGTACGTCGCCGGGAAAGGTGTCGCGCAGGATTCCGCGGAAGCCCGGCGATTGTTCCTGGCGGGTGCAGCCCTGGGGTCACCGGGCGCCCAGTTCAATCTCGCGAACATGTACGCCGATGGAAGCTACGGCAGTCCCAAGGACATGACGCAGGCGATCAAGTGGTGGCAGAAGGCGGCTGCCCAAGGATTCCGCCCGGCGCAGGAGGAGCTCCGGCAACTCAAGCTCGGCTGGGATGGTGCGTCGGCGCCCGCGCAATGAGGCGGGCCGCGATCGTCTGGGCTTGCACCTTCGCCACGGCCCTTGCAAATGCCGATGAACTCTCGAAGGCAAGCCGACCCCGCGAAGGGGAAACGATTCGGACCGCCACGACATTTCACATCCTGGTGAAATCAGAGGCGGATGCGCAGCGCCTGTTGAAGGAAATCAAATCGGTCGCCCCGCCCGAGCAATTCGCCCGCTTCAAGGAGGCCGCCCGTCGCTCGAGCATCGACGCGTCCAGTGCGCGCACGGGCGGCGATCTCGGGAAGGTCTTTCCCGGCGAGATGGTTCCAGGCTTCGAGCGCAACATCTTTGGCGGCACTGCCAACGAGGTGGTCGGACCGTTTCGGACGGAGTTTGGTTGGCATTTGTCTTACGTGACCGCGTTCGGCTCCGAGCGAGTGGCGGACGTGTGCAGATTGCCTCTGGACTCGGCACTCAAGGGCACGGCAGGAGCGGCCAGGGGCGGTATTGAGCTTGCGCTCCAGCCGGTTGATCGCGGCACGCTGGCTGAGAAGGTGCAGGCGCTTATCGGCGATGGCTGGTCTCAGCCGATGATGGACGCAAACTCGAACTTGTTGTTCTTGCGCGCGGATCGACAGGGCCAAGGAACGATTCGAGTCGTGACCCAGCACGTGGAGTACATCGAGGGTGAGCTCGTTGCGTCGAAGCATCCGATGGGCTGCGCGCGCTCAGTCCAGACACGATCGGCCATCGACTGCGTCAAGGGCCAAGTGGGCTTCCTGTCGTTCGCCGAATTCGAAGGCCGCGGGGGAGTCGGAAGGGTGCTGGGACAGAGCTCCGTAGGGTTGCCAAGCGTCCTGTTCAAGCCGATCAGGCCAGACACGTTTGCGAAGCAGATGTATGACTACGCGTGCGGCCGGCGACAAACGCTTTAGAATCATTTGACAAGGCACCAGCGGTGCAAGAGGAGGGTTGGCCGAGCGGTTTAAGGCACCGGTCTTGAAAACCGGCAGGGCTGAAAAGCTCTCGTGAGTTCGAATCTCACACCCTCCGCCACCCTCAAGGCGAGACCGGCTTCCCATCCCGCTCCACCACCCGCCCGACCTGCCCGAACGCGTACTTCCAGCCGTCCTTCGTGCGCACGTACGTGTCGCTGAACCAGAGCTTCCGGTCGAACGGCTTGCCGCTGTCCACGCCCTTCAGCCACAGCAGCGCGGTGACGACGCCCGTGTCTCCCCAGACTCGCACGACCTGCGTGCCGGGCATCTCGTCCTGCTGCTCGTAGGTCACGCTCTTCGCACGCGCTTCGGCGAGGAGTTGCTCGCGCGTCACGACCTGGCCGCCGCCGGAGACGAGGACCATCGGCTCGGCGAGGATGCGCGCCATGCCGTCGGCATCGTTGCGCTTCACCGCGGCCTGGTACTCGGTGTCGAGGCGGGCGACGGTGGCTTGATCGTCGGCGGGGCTGGCGGCAAGAGCCATGGCGGAAGCTCCCAGGAGGGCGGTGAGGGCGGCGGTTGCGGTCTTCATGAGTAACGTCGTCGAGGAAGGTTGCCCACTATAAAGCGCACCCTCCGTTCAAAGCGAAGCCAGGAGCTCCTGCAGCGGCCCGATCTCCGCGGGCTTGACCAGGTGGTGGTCGAAGCCCGCTTCGCGGGCCTTGAGCCGATCCTGCTCCTGGCCCCACCCGGTGAGCGCGATGATCACCGGCCGCGAACCGCCGGCATTGCGGTGGATCTCGCGAGCGACCTGGTAGCCATCCATCCCGGGCATCCCGATGTCGAGCAGCACGACCTCCGCGGCGAACGACTTCAGCACCTCGAGCGCCTCAGGCCCCTCGCCAGCAACACGTACGTCGCAACCGAGCATGCGCAGGATCATGGCGAGGCTGTCGCCGGCGTCGCGGTTGTCGTCCACGACCAGCACGCGCTTGCCTTCCAGTCCCTGCGCGAGGTTCGGTGCTGACGATTCGGCGGCGAGGGCGTGGTCCAGCACCGGCAGGCGGACGCGGAACTCGCTCCCCCGGCCAAGGCCTTCGCTGCTCGCCTCGATGGTGCCGCCATGCAGCTTCATGAGCTGGCGCGCGAGTGCCAGGCCGATGCCCAAGCCTCCGACGCTCTGCCGCCCGGTGCCGCGCGTGAACATGTCGAAGATGCGCTCGCGCTCCTCGGGTGCGATGCCCGCGCCGTTGTCCCGCACCGAAACCTGGACGACGCCATCGTCGACACGAGCCTCCACGTCGATCTTCCCGCCGGGCTCGGTGTACTTCGCCGCGTTGTTGAGCACATTGCCCAGCACCTGTCCCAAGCGCACGGGGTCGGCGTCGAGCATCACCGGAGCCTCCGGAAGCTTCAGGTCGAGACGATGGCCACCGGCCTGCATCAACGGGTCCGCGGTTTCCACGGCGTTGCGCACGATCGAAGCCAGGTCCACTGGCTCACGGCGCAGCTCGAGCGTTCCGCGGCTGATGCGCGACATCTCGAGCAGGTCGTCGACCAGGCGCACCAGGTGGTTCACCTGGCGCTCCATCACTTCGTGCACGCGCTGGGCGGCGGGATTGGAATCGCGCGCCATGCCGAGCAGGTGCAGCGAGTTACGCAGCGGCGCCAGCGGATTGCGCAGCTCGTGCGAGAGAGTCGCGATGAACTCGTCCTTGCGGCGGTCCGCTTCGCGCAGCGCCTCGCGCGCGCGGACGTCGGCCGAGATGTCGCGGAAGTAGCAGACCACGCCGTACTCTTCGCCGGGCAGCGGGATGCGGTGCACGCGGTACTGCCAGTACTCCACGATGCCGCTGTCGACGCGCTTCTCCGCGTACTCGGGCACCGTGAACGGCTCGCCGGTGGCCAGCGTGCGCCGGAAGTTGCGCGTCATCTCCTCGGCATCGGCCTTCGGCCAGAGCCTGTGCAGGACCTCCTCGAAATCCATGCCGATGAGGTTCGGGATGTCGCCGAACACCGGCAGCGCGATCGGATTCACCGCCGCGAGGCGGAAGCTGCCGTCGACCATGTAGATGCCCAGCGGTGCCGCGTCCACCAGCGCGGAGAGTTGCGCGGCATTGCGCTGGAGTTCGGCCTGCGATTCGCGCCGCACCTCGGCGGATTCGAGCAGCGCCGCGACGCGCACTTGCAGCTCGCGCGCACTGAACGGCTTCACGAGATAGTCGTCGGCGCCGCTCGCCATGCCGTGGATGCGGGCCTCTTCACCCGCACGCGCGGAGAGCAGGATGATCGGCAAGGTCCGAAGCGCGGGATCGCCGCGGATGGCCTTCACCAGCGCGATGCCGTCGAGCTTCGGCATCATCACGTCGGAGACGACCAGGTCGGGCATTTGCGAGCGCATCGCGGCCAGCGCTTCCTCTCCGTCGCCCACGGTGATGACCTCGTAGTCCTTCCCGAGGAGGCGGCGGAGGTAATCGCGCAGGTCGCGGTTGTCGTCGGCGACCAGCACGCGCGCGACGTTCCGGGATTCGGAATTCGCGGCGGGCGCCGAGTCCGGCAGCCAGCTCAACGCTTCTTCCACGTACGCGCCGGCGCGCGGCGCGCTGCTCGCGAGCACGGCCTTCGCCTGGACGCGATCGGCGGGCAAATGTTCGAACCCTTTCGGCAGCGTGACGACGAACTCCGTCCCCTCGCCCAGGGTGCTCCGCAGCTCGATGCGGCCGCCGTGGACCTTCACCAGCTCCTGCACGAGCGCCAGGCCGATGCCGCTGCCTTCATGGCTGCGGCCCCGCGTGCCTTCGACGCGGTGGAAGCGCTGGAACATGTGCGGCAGCGATTCGGCGGGAATGCCGACTCCGGTGTCGCGCACGCTGAGCTGGAAGCCTTCGGGCCGCTCGCGCACCGTCACCGCGATCTCGCCCTGCAGCGTGAACTTGAACGCGTTCGAAAGCAGGTTGAGGACGACCTTCTCCCACATCTCGCGGTCGATCCACGCCGGCTCGCTCGCAGGGGGTGCCTCGACGCGCAGCGCGATACCGGCGCGTTCGCACGCGGCGCGGAAGTTCGCGGCGAGATCCGCGGTGAACGCGGCGAGGTCCGTCGCCTCGAAAGAGGTCTGCGCGCGGCCCGCCTCGATGCGCGCGAAGTCGAGCAGCGTGTTCACGAGCTTCAGGAGCCGATGGCCGTTGCGTTGCACGGCGGCGAGCTGCGCATGGTCTTCCGCGGGCCCGTCGGTCTCGGCCTTCAGCGCCAGTTCCTCGATCGGCCCGAGCATCAGCGTGAGCGGCGTGCGGAATTCGTGGCTCACGTTGCTGAAGAACGCGGTCTTGGCGCGATCGAGCTCGGCCAGGGCCTCCGCGCGCAGGCGCTCGTGCTCGTAGGCCTCCGCGTTCGCGATCGCGGCAGCAACCTGGCCCGCTACGAGGCCCAGGAAGTCGCGGTAGGCGCCGTCGAAGCGGCGAAACGGGCTGAGCCCCACGACCAGCGCTCCACTGTGGCCCGACCCGCCGGGAGAGACCACGGGCAGCACGGCCGCTTGTTCGGGCGGGCGAGGCCAATCGCCCTTGGGCAGCCCGGTCATGCGTTCCAGCGAGACGACCGCCGGTTCGCCCGTGTGGAGGACGCGCGCGAGGGGCCACTGGGCGGGGTCGTGCAGGCTGCCGCTACCGTCGCAAGCGGCGGCGAGCTCGAAGGCCTGGTCGTTGTCGCGCCGAGCGTAGAGCAGGGCGAACGGAAGGTCGCGCCGGTTCGTGCCGAAAGCGTCCATCGAGCGGTGGCATGCGTCCTGCCACGTGCGAGCCGTGGCCGTGCGCGAGGCGAGCTCGCGCAGCAGCGCAAGCTGGCGCTCGCCGATCACGCGGCCCGTGTCCTCGGAATTCGCGCAGATGAGTCCGGTGACGCGTCCCTCGTCGTCGGGCACCGGGCTGTACGAGAACGTGTAGTACGTCTCCTCCTGGTAGCCGTGCCGCTCCATGATGAGGAGCTGCTCCTCGACGTACGTGCCTTCGTCTCGCGTCATCACGCCTTGCGCCATCGGGCCCACCACGTCCCAGATCTCGCTCCACACCTCGGAGAACGGCCGGCCGAGCGCGCGCGGGTGCTTGCCGCCGATGATCGACTTGTACGCGTCGTTGTAGAGGTAGGTGAGATCCGGTCCCCAGCCGAGCCAGAACGGCTGGCGCGACGTGAGCATGATGCGCACCGCGGTCTTGAGGCTGCGCGGCCAACCCTCGGGCTCGCCGAGCGGGGTCGCGGACCAATCGTAGGCGCGCATCAGCGCGCCCAGCTCGCCGCCACCTTCGAGGAATGCCGCAGTCGCCATGGAGCATCGGGGGAAGAATGACGCTCCAAGTCTACGAGGGCGGAATGTGTCTCCCTGTCGGCGAAATCCTACAAATCCGCTCCATCGCGCATCAGCGGGCGAGGCTCCAGACGATCCGCTCCCGGGACTCCAGTAGAGGCACTGCTTCCGCAACGTACTTCTTGAAATGCTCCGTCGCCTGGTGCGCGACAAAGGCCGCCTCGTCGTCGTAGATCTCGTAGAGCATCGCGTGCGTCGGATCCTTCGGATCGACCAGCACGTCGAAATGCCGGCAGCCGGGCTCGCCGCGGGCATGGGCCGCGTTCTCGAGCACCTTCTTCATGAAGGCGTCGACGTTTTCCTTCTTGATGCGCAATGCGACCTGCAGGACGTAGCTCATTGGGGGCCTCCTGCCTTAATCTTACGCAATGCGAATCGAACCTGACGATCTCACCCGGCCCCAGGTGCTGGCGCTGCTGAACGAGCATCTCGCCAACATGTACGAGCTCTCGCCGCCGGAGAGCGTGCACGCCCTCGACGTCTCGAAGCTCCGCGCTCCGGGCATCACCTTCTGGACCGTGTGGGAGGGTGACGAGCTTCTAGGCTGTGGCGCGATCAAGGAATTGGAGCCCGGCCATGGAGAGGTGAAATCCATGCGCACGCCCAAGGCCCTGCGTCGCCGCGGTGCCGGGCGCGCCATGCTGGTTCACATCCTCGAAGTCGCGCGCGAGCGGAAATACGATCGCCTGAGCCTCGAGACGGGTTCACAAGACGGCTTCGTGCCGGCGCAGCGTCTCTACGAGAGCGTGGGGTTCGAGCGCTGCGGTCCCTTCGGCGACTACCAGGAAGACCCGAACAGCGTCTTCATGACCTTGAAGCTCTAGTCACCACGACGCGCAGGCGGCGCGACGCCAGGACCAGCAACGCCAGCGCGAGGATGGCCAGCCGCGAGTCGTCGAGCGTGGGGACGCGCGGAACTCCGCCCGGATCGCAGGGAGGCGGGAAGCACGCGGGGCTCGATGCCACGTTGCGAAGGAACCAGCTCTCCGGAGCGCTCGCGTCCACGCTGCCCCGGAAGAGCTGGTAAGTGAATCCGTTGACCGTCACCGGCGCACCCAGCGAGAAAGCCCCTGCCGTCGTCGTGGCGCCGTTGATCGCATTCACGACGAGGATGCCGTTCAGGTTCGTCACCGCACCGGGGCCGGTGGTGTTCGCGATGAACAACAGCGTCGTCCCCGTCGCGGTGCCCGCATCGATCACGAGCGTGTCCGAGGGCGACCCGTCGGTGCCGAGGAATGTGTTGAGGCCGATGTTCCCGGCCGCGCCGGCATAGGTGACGGTCGTGAGCGTCTTGAACGCGGGCGCCGGTACCGAGTACTGGATCCGGCTCGCGTTGTTGACGGTGTTGGTGAGATTGGAATTGCCCGTCATGTTCCAGAGCGTGTTGCCGAGGAGCGAGACGTTGGAGACATTGCCCGGGAGCGTGTCGGCGAATCCGTTCAGCGTCGAGTTGGTGACCGTGATGCCTGCGAGGCCGGGCGTCACCTTGGGCACGGGGGCGCCTTTGGGCAAGCGCAGCGAGACCGGCACGACCGGTGGCAGCGGTTCCGGATCGAGGTCGAGGATGCCGCCCAGGGGCGGGTCCAGCAGGAGCAGCGGGAAGTCTTCGATGCGCGCGACGCGCAACCAATGGCCGCTGCCCTGCACGATGAGATTCGAGAGCGTCGCGTTGCCCGCGCCGCCAACGCCGATGGTCGGTCCGGAAGTGTTGGTGAGGTTGGTGCCGTTGTAGTTGGCGATGGAGGTTGCGATCTCGCCGTACAGATAGAGCGCGGCCGCCGCGCCGCCCGTTGCCGTCACGGTGCCGCCCGTGCCGGCGACGCGCCCGCCATCTTGCGCGACGGACCCGTGCGCGTTCAATCCATTGGCCAGCACCGTCGTTCCCGCGTTGATCGTCACCGAGCTGGGGTTGCTGCGCGCGAGCTTGCCGTGCGCGTTCTGTCCCTGGGTCAACACCGTGGTGCTGCTCGCGACGACGGTCCCCGCGCTCACGGCACGCAGCCCCATCGCCCGTTCGCCCTGCGTCGTGATGCTCGAGCCGGTCAGCGTGATGAGCGACGGGGCCACCAGGAAGTTCTGCTCGGAGTCGGCACCGTAGGCACGTAGTCCGGACGTGTTCACGACGACGTTGTTGCCCGTGATGCTCGCGAGAAATTGCGCGCCGGCCTGCTCGACGACGGAGAAGAGCCCGAGCGCGAGCGTGCCCGACGTGGTGACAGTGAGATTCGCGATCGTGGCCGAGCCGCCGTCGTCCGCGACCACGCCCATTCCCTCGTCGCCTTGCGTGATCACCGGTGTACCCGTGACGTTGAGCACGCCGCCGGGGTTACGCGCAGCAAGGCCGTGAGGGCGGCGCGCGTTGCTGGTCGAAGGGTCGGTCGCGGTTCCGGTGGTGGTGACGCTGCCGCCCGTGACGGTGATCTGTCCTCCGAGGTCGGCAAGGACGCCCATCGCGTTGCCGTCGCCCGTCGTCTGGATGGTGACGTTGTTGACGGTCATCGCGGAGGTGCTTCCGAAGAAGGCGGCGGCATTGAGCCCTTCGGCCCTCACTGTCCCGTTCGTGAAGGTGCTCGTCGCGCCCAGCGTCGACTTCACGCCGTAGCCGGTCGCCGGGACCGCGCGAATCGTGCTGTCGGTGAAGGTCGCGGTGGTGCCCGCGCCGTCGAGGACGACTCCCACGCCGTTGGTGTTGAGCACAGAGGTCCGCAGCGACGTCAGGTTCGCACCGTTGAGCACATGGATTCCGTACGCGCGATTTCCGCTCACCGTGACCGCGGCGTCGGTGAGCGATATCGCGGAGCCTGCGTCCTGCACGGCGACGCCATGGCCAAACTGGCCGGTCGCGTTGATCGTCGCACCCGGCCCGGTGACTTGCAGCTGGCCGCCGGAGACCGCGCGGGCGCCCGCGGCGGGGAAGTTGGTGTTGCCGGCACCCGTCGTGGAGAGCGCGCTGCCCGTGACGGAGACGGTGCCGCCCGCTTCGGCATACGCGGCACTCCCCAGCGTGGCCGACGTGTTGACCGTCACGGCGCTCGCGGTGATGGTGCTCGCCGCGCCCGTGGCGTTGAGGCCATGGCTGCCGGTGCTGGATGCGGCGATCTGCGCGCCGGCCGTCGTGACGGTCGTGCCGCCGGGCAGGCTGATGGTGCCTCCATCCGCGAATACGCCGAAGCCGCCGCGAGCGTTGGTCGAGACGCTGCCGCCCATGAAGGTGATCGTGCCCAGGGTCGTGGCACGCAGCCCATAGTCGCTCGCGCCATTTCCACCGCTCATGGAGACGGCGGTGTTGGCGAGCGTGATCGCCGCTTGCGTGTCGGCCAGCACGCCGACCATGTTGGCGACCGTTCCGGTCGGAAGCATGTTGATCGTGGCGCCCGTCGCGTTGATGGCGCTGCCCAGCCCGGTCGCCCGCATGCAGTTCTGCCCATTCGCTGCGGCGCCGACGGATGTAGTGGTCGCCGTGCTTCCGCTGAAGGTGATCGTCGCGGCCGTCTGCGCGAGGGCGCAAAGCGTGTTCGCGGCGGCGAGGTTCACGGTGATGCCGTTGGCGGTCATGACGCCGGTGGCCGATGCGTTCAGCGCTATTGGGTTTAGGGCGTTCGCGGTGATCGTCGTACCGGGCGGCACGGTGCAGGTTCCGCCGACGAGGACTGCCGGTGTAGGACAAACCTGCGCGTGCGCCGCCAGCGAGAACGCGGCGGCGGATATGAAAACGAGTGCATGCCTGACTGCCGACATGTTTGCCTCCCTGTGGGGGCCGTTGCCCGTTACCAGCCGGGTCTCGTTTTGGTCCTTACAACGATAGGGTTATGTTGTTCTCCGTAACGTTCGTTTGAATCGGCGCGTGTGAAACACCCTACGCCGCGGAAGCGTTTATGTACACCGCGTACACGCTCTGGCTGGACGCCATGAAAAGCCGGTTGCCCTTCTCGCCGCCGAAGCAGAGGTTCGCGCAGCGCTCCGGCAAGTGGATGTGGCCGATCGATTCGCCGTTGGGCGTGTAGATGCGCACGCCATCCAGAACGGGATCCTCGCCGCCGAGGCCGCACCAGAGGTTGCCCGCGCTGTCCACGCGGAAGCCGTCGAACGCGCCACCGGCCCCGTCGATCGTCATCACGCGCTTGCCGAGTTTCTTCCCGCTCACGGCGTAGGCGTGGATGTAGCGTGGCGTCGTGCCGCATTCCACGACGTAGAGCAGCTTCTCGTCGGGCGAGAACGCGAGGCCGTTGGGCCGGTTGATGTCGCCGATCACGACGGCGATCGCTCCGGTGACGCCGTCGATGCGATAGACGTTCGTCGGCAGCTCGACCTGTGCCTTGAAGCCTTCGTAGTACGAGAGGATGCCGAAGGGCGGATCGGTGAACCAGATGGAGCCGTCGGACTTCACCACGACATCGTTGGGCGAGTTGAGGCGCTTGCCCTGGTAGTTGTCCGCGAGCACGGTGATCGTGCCGTCGTGCTCGGTGCGCGTGACGGAGCGCGAGCCATGCTCGCAGGAGACGAGGCGCCCCTCGCGATCGCGCGTGTGTCCGTTCGCGTAGTTCGAGGGCTGGCGGAAGACGGACACGTCGCCGCTGCGCTCATCCCACCGCATGATCCGGTTGTTGGGAATGTCGCTCCAGAGCAGCGCGCGATGATCGCCGAACCACACCGGGCCCTCGGCCCATCGGAAGCCGTGCGCGATGCGCTCCACGCGCGCGCTGCCGATGCGAAGCGCGTTGAAGCGGCGATCGATGACCTCGATGCGCGGGTCGGGGTAGCGGGTGGCGGGGGCCCAGAGGCCGTCGGGTTTGTCAGTGTCATTCATGGCTCTCACTCGCATGTCTCTCATTCGTAGGGCCCGAAGGTGACATACACCCCGCCCTGGTGGATGTGCTCGGGTTTCGTGGAATCGACGGGCGGCTCCGCTTCCTTCTTCGCGCGGAACGGCTCGGTGTTGTCCTTCGGCGTCCAGCCGAGGTTCGCGGCCTTGCTGTTGTCCCACCACGAGTCGCGGTTGGCCGATGCGCCGAAGACGATGGTGTGGTCGGCCTTCTCCGCGAAGAGCGATCGTTGCACGAGCGTGATGAGGTCGTCGAAGGAAAGGTACGTGACCAGCATGCGGCGGTCCTTCGGCTCCGGGAGCGACGAGCCGATGCGAAGGCAGACGGACTCGATGCCGTAGCGGTCGAAATAGAAGCGCGACATCGCCTCGCCGAAAACCTTGCTCACGCCGTAGAGCGAATCCGGCCGCACGGGATCGTCGGCGTCGATGCGCTCGGTGCGCTTGCGGAAGCCGATCGCATGGTTGGAGCTCGCGAAGACGATCCGCTTGGTCCCCTGGATGCGCGCCGACTCGTAGAGGTTGTACACGCCCTCGATGTTGGGCCCGACGATCGTGCGCCACGGCTTGTCCACGGAGATGCCGCCCATGTGGACCACGCCGTCGACGCCGTCCATGAGCACGCGCACCGCGCCTTCGTCCGCGAGGTCGCAGGTCACGCACTCCTCGTTGCCGACCGCGGGTCCGAGGGGCTCGATGTCGGAGACCCGCAGGTGCGTTGCCCACGTGCGCATCGCGGGGCGCAGCACCTGGCCCAGCATGCCGGCCGCGCCGGTCAGGAGCAGCCGTTCGTATTTGGGTATCATGTCGTCAGACAACTCGGGGTGGGCATGGGAAGGAACCTGGCGGAACGTCTAGTCGGAGAGTTTACGGCCGAAATCCGGCAAGGAAACCTTCGCCCCGGGGATCGCCTGCCGACCGAGGCGGAAGTCGTCCGCCGATTCGGAGTGAGCCGCACGGTGGTCCGCGAAGCGTGGTCGCAGCTCCAGGCCGCGGGGCTCGTCGATACGCGGCACGGCGTGGGTACGTTCGTGAGCGTCCACCGGCGCGAGGCGGGCTTGAGGGCGGATGTGGCGCAGATCGCCACGGTGGTCGACCTGTTGGCCATGCTCGAGCTTCGCATCGGCGTGGAGAGCGAGGCCGCCGCGATTGCCTCCCGACGCCGTTCAGAGGCGCAGTTACTCGCGATGCGTGCTGCGTTGGACCAGTTCGAGGCCGCGCTCGCCGCCGGCCAGGAAACGCACGACGCGGACTTCCAGTTCCATTCCCTGATCGCCGAGGCCACGGACAACCGCTACTTCACGTCCTTCATGGCCTCGCTGGGCTCGAAGGCGATCCCGCGCGCGCACCTCAAGCTGCCGGATGCGGGAGGCGACCGCCGGCGCGACTACCTCGCCACGCTCAACCGCGAGCACGAGGACATCTTCAGCGCGATCGCGCGGGGCGACGGGGATGGAGCCCGCGCCGCGATGCGCACGCACATCGGAAACGGACGGGAGCGTCTCAAGGCCCGCCAACAGTTGTCAGACAACAGGAAAACAACGAGGAGGAGCCCGAAATGATCCGCCGCAGCTTCAGCATCTGTCTCTTGGTCGCCGCCGCCGTGCTCGCGGCCCCGCTGGTCCACGCCCAGACGAAACTCAAATGGGCGCACGTCTACGAAACCTCCGAGCCGTACCACACGCAGGCGCTGTGGGCCGCGGAGGAAGTGAAGAAGCGCACCAACGGCCGCATCCAGATCGAGGTCTTCCCGGCGTCCACGCTGGGCAAGGAGACCGACATCAACCAGGCGCTGTCGCTCGGCACCGTGGACATCATCTACACGGGCATGGCCTTCGCGGGCCGCCAGTTCCCCCCGATGTCGATCGCCTCGGGGCCGTTCATCTTCCGCGACTACGCGCACTGGCAGGCTTTCCGCGAGGGCCCGGTCTTCCGCGAAGTCGCGAAGGGCTACGAGGACAAGAGCGGCCACAAGATCGTCGGCTACACGTACTACGGCCAGCGCCACCTCACCGCGAACAAGCTGGTGCAGAAGCCCGAGGACATGAAGGGCATGAAGCTGCGTGTGCCCGATGCGCCGCTCTTCGTGATGTTCCCGCGTGCGGTGGGTGCGAACCCGACGCCGATCGCGTTTGCCGAGGTGTACCTGGCGCTGCAGAACGGCACGGTGGATGCGCAGGAGAATCCGCTTCCGACCATCGACGCGAAGAAGTTCTACGAGGTGCAGAAGTACATCATGCTGACCGGGCACATCACCGAGTCGCTGGTGGCCATCGTCGCCGGCGATACGTGGAAGAAGCTCTCCGAGCCCGACCGCAAGGTCGTGAGCGAGGTGATCTGGGAAGCCACGACGCGCTCCTCGAAGGACATCCTCGACGCCGAGAACAAGCTCGTCGCGGACTTCCAGAAGCGCGGCATCAACGTGGTGAAGGTCGATCGCGGCCCGTTCATCCAGGCGGTGCAGAAGGCCGTCACGGCGCCCGACGCCCCGTGGCCCAAGGACCTCTACGACCGGGTCCAGGCGATCAAGTAGCGAACGTCCCCGCCGATCGCGGGTCGGATGCTTCATGAAGAACATTCGACTCGCGATCCTGGCCCTGGTCCTGGCTCCGTTCACTGCCCTGGCCCAGCAACAAGGCTTCCTCGAGAACCCGTATGGCGACATCCCGGTGAGCGGGATCGTCGCCATTTCCGGCTGGCACTGCACCGCGCGGCGGATCGAGATCCAGATCGACGGCAATCCGCTCGTGGCCGGCGCCAACACCGAGCGCCGGGATATCGCGGCGATCTGCGGCAAGCCCGACACCGGTTTCTCGGTGCTCTTCAACTGGGGCATCTTCCCGAGCGGCGTCCACACGGTGCGCGCGCTGGCGGACGGCGTGGAGTTCGCGTCGCGCCGCGTCACCGTCGTGAACCTCGGCGGGGAGTTCCTCACGGACAAGAGCGGGAGCACGACCGTCTACGACTTTCCGTCACCGGGGCAAAGCTCCGTGCTGGTGTGGCAGCAGGGGCTGCAGAGCTTCGTGATCCAGGAGGTCCGCAACGACGCGCCGTCGCTCGCCGGGCGCTGGAACGGCGCCAACATGGAGGTGCGCAGCGGCTGCCGCAACAACGGCGCGAACGGCAACCACGGCACCTACCACCAGTCGATGATCCGCTTCGACCTCGACCGCATCGTGATCGACGAGACCACCACCAGCGGGCTCACGTGCACGTATGTCGGACCGTACCGCCAGGTGGGAACGACGCGCGAAGCCTCGGGCACGCTCACGTGCAGCGACGGCAAGCAGGGCCGCTTCACGACGAACGGCATCCTGGTCACGCCCAACGAGATGTCGCTGCGCCTCGCGATCCAGCTCGAGAACACCGAGACCTGCGCCATCGACTCCGTCCTCGGTGGATCGCGGCTCTTCTGAATTTGGTAACGTATCGGTCTCTCAGGGAGAAACCATGCTTTACCGCACGATGATGATTGCCGCGCTAGCCCTTTCCGGCGCCGCCGCGGCCCAGGATGCACAGACGTGGCTCGGCGCTCAGGGCCTCGAAGCCGTGGAGATCAAGCCGTTCCAGGACCTCGAGATCGTGGTCGCGAAGAGCGCGGGGGCCAAGGAGCAGCGCCTCGTGATCATCCAGAAGGGCAAGCCCGTCTTCCAGACCACGCCCAAGGAGAACGAGGGCGCGGCGAAGTGGGCGATCCACTCGATGGGCAACGACCTGGACGGCGATGGCCAGCCGGACCTCCACGTTTCCAGCTTCTCCGGCGGCGCGCATTGCTGCACGACCCACTACATCGTGAAGCTGAAGCCCAAGGTCTCGAAGCTCGCCGTGTACCCCGCCAACAACGTGGGCGGCGGCGATTTCCTCGAGGTCCCCGGCCGCAAGACGCCGATCATGGTGACCGCGGACGATTCGTCGGCCTACGGCTTCGCGCCCTATGCCAACTCGTATTTCCCCGCCGTGATCCTCGAGGTGTCGCCGAAGGGCCGCTTCCAGTTCGCGCAGGACCTCATGCGCTCCAAGCTCCCGGGCCAGCCGCCGCCCGTCTGCGCGCAACCCGCGGCGACCAACAACCCGTGGCTGAAGGAGCGCTGCGGCGAGTACACATCCGCCCGCCGCAACGCGCGCGTGGCCGAGATCAAGACCAAGCTCGCCGAGATCAAGCAGGGCCGCTCCGCCGACCAGTTGAAGTGGGACGACTACTACGCCACCGGCGTGCTCGCCGCCGTCTCCGCCGAGATGAACCGCTACGCCTACACCGGCCACGCCGCCGCGGCGCTCAACTGGCTCGAAACCCTCTGGCCCGGCAACGACGCCGTGAAGCTGAAGATGCTCAACACCCTCCGCACCGCGTGGACGAAGAGCGTGTTCGCGGAAGACCTGAAGGGCCTCGCCGCCGACTACCGGTAGCAGAACCAATAAAGGGGTCAGACCACTTTATTCGTGAAGGCGAACGAATAAAGTGGTCTGACCCCTTTATTGGTTCTAGTCGGCGGCCTCCGAGGAGGGCGAGCCGAGGAGCTTCTCGATGTCGCGCGCGGCCATCGGGCGCGAGAGGAAGAAGCCCTGGGCACGGTTGCAGCCCAGGCGCCGCAGGAACTCCAGCTGCTGCTCGGTCTCCACGCCCTCGGCGACGACGTCGATGCCGAGGGATTTCGCCATCGCCACGATGGCGGTGACGATGGCGGCATCGTCCGGGTCCACCGTGATGTCGCGGACGAAGGACTGGTCGATCTTCACGGTGTCGATCGGGAAGCGCTTGAGATAGGCGAGCCCCGAATAGCCGGTGCCGAAGTCGTCGATCGCGATGCCCACGCCGAGGGCCGCCACTTGATCAAGCGACGCGCGGGCTTCGCCCATGCCCTCCACGATCACGCGCTCGGTGACCTCCAGCTCTACCAGCGCCGGATCGATCCCCGTTTCCTGGAGCATCCGCCGCAGGCGCTCGCCGAAGCCCGGGCGCGCGAGCTGCGTCGCGGACACGTTTACCGCCATGAGCAGCGGGCGGCCCGCGCTCTGCCACGCCTTGCCCTGCCGCAGCGCCTCGCGCAGCGCCCACTCGCCGATCGGCACGATCAATCCCGACTCCTCGGCAGCGGCGATGAATTTCACCGGAGGCACGTACTCCCCACCGCGCGGCTTCCAGCGCAGCAACGCTTCCAACCCGGTGATGGAGCGGTCGCGCAGGTCGTAGAGCGGCTGGTAGTGGAGCTCGAACTCGTTGTTGTCGAGCGCCCGGCGCAGCGAGTTCTCGAGTGTGAGGCGCTGCTGGGCCGCCACGTTCATGTGCGGCGTGAAGAACTGGAAGTTCGCGCGCCCCGCATCCTTTGCGTGGTACATCGCGGTGTCGGCGTTGCGCATCAGCGTGTCCGCATCGTTGCCGTCGGCCGGATAGAGCGCGATGCCGACGGAAGCCGAGACGTGCAAGTCGTTGCCCTGCAGGTGGAAGGAATTCGCCAGCACTTCGAGGATCTTGCTCGCGACGGTGGACGCACCCGCGGCACCCTCGGAGCCGGGGATCACGATCACGAACTCGTCGCCGCCGAGGCGCGAGACCGTGTCGCCCTCCCGCAGGCACACGAGCAGCCGGCTCGCCACCGATTGCAGCAGGCGATCACCCAAGGGGTGGCCGAGCGAGTCGTTGATGGTCTTGAAGCGGTCGAGGTCGATGAAGAGCACCGCGACCTCGCCGCCGGAGCGGTGCGCCTGAGCGATGGCCTGGCGGATGCGGTCGTGCAGAAGCACGCGGTTGGGCAGCCCCGTCAGCGCGTCGTGGTGCGCCATGTGCGCGATGCGCTGCTCGGCGAGCTTGCGCTCCGTGATGTCCATCGCGATGCCCACGATGCGGATCGCGCGCCCGTCCGGCCCGCGGTGCACCTGGCCGTGGTTGGTGATCCAGTGCACCGAACCGTCCACGTACATCACGCGGTAGTCGATCAGGAAGTCGTCCGCCTCCTTCACCGCGTGGCGCAGCGTCGCGTCGAGGAGCGGCCGGTCGTCGGGATGCAGCGTCCTTTGGAGCTCGCGGTAGTCCACGTGCGGGGCGTTGACCGAGCGGCCGAACAGCAGGTTCATGCCGTCGGAGTACGTGAACTCGTCGGTGACGCCGTCCCAGTACCAGAGGCCCATGTTCGCGGCCTCCATCGCGAGCTTGAGGCGCTCCTCGCTCTCCCGCAGCGCCCGCTCCGCTTGCTTCCTCGGCCGGATGTCGGCGATGGTGACCATGGTGCTGTAGACGCAGCCGGTGCGGTCGCGCAGCGGTGCGATGGCCACGGACACGTCCACCAGCGTTCCGTCGCGGTTGCGGCGCTGCGTCTCGTCCATGAAGATCAGCTCGCCGGCCTTCGCCCGGTCGCGTAGCCCCACCGTCTCGTGGCGCAGCTCGTCGGGGACGATCGAGGTCGCCGTGCCGACCACTTCCTCGGCCTTCCATCCGAACAGGCGCTCGGCCGCGGGGTTCCACACGCGCACGATATTGTCGAAATCGCGCACGATGATCGCGAGCGGTGTCGCCTCCACGATCGCACGAAGCTGCGCGTGGCTCTCTTCCGTCTCGGCCTCCAGGACTTTGCGCTCGGTAATGTCGACGACCACGCCCACGATCCCCGCCACCTTCCCGTCGGCGTTCAGGAACGTGGACTTGTTGAAGATCGTGTCGCGCATCTCGCCGTTCTTCGGGTTCGGCGCGCGCGTCTCGAAGGTCTGCACGCCGCCGGTCTCGAGCAGGTGCTTGTCGTCCTCCACCATGCGGTCGGCGTTCTCGCGCGGCAGGATGTCGTAGGGCGTGAGGCCGATCAGCTTGTCGCGGCTGATGCCGAACTCCTTCTCGAAGGCGCGATTGCATCCCAGGTAGCGCCCGGCCGCGTTCTTGAAATAGACGGGGTAGGGAATCGCCTCGAGGAGCTGCAGGTTGAAGGAGAGCTGCGAGCGCAGGTCGCGGGTGGCGCGGCTCGCGACATCGAGCGCCTCGGTGCGCGAGTGCGTGACGCCGCGCAGCACGCCGTAGAGCAGCAGGCTCACGATGAGGCCCGCGCCGAGGGCCAGCATCGGCAGCGGCTGCAAGCCGGCACGCGCGGGAGGCGGGTTCGCTTCGAAGTGCAGGCGCCAGAACCGGCCGGCGATGTCCACGTCCACGTCCTGCACGAGGGCGAGCGTGAAGGCGCTGGCTTCCTGCGTGTCGTTGGGCGCGAAGGAGCGGTAGAACTCCGTGCCGGCGACGGGCTGCGCGCGCCCGGACCAGTGGGTGGCACCCAGGTCGTGCATCGTGAGGCGAGTGCCCGCGAAGACGGGGCTGGCGAGGATGTCCTGGAAGACGTCGTCGATCCGAAGCACCACGTTGACCCAGCCTGTCACCAGCGCACGCCGGCCTTCGACCGTGCGCGGCGCTCCGCCTTCGAAGACCGGCAGGTAGACCACGAGGCCGAAGCTGGCACCGCGCTCCTGCGCCAGCCGGTAGCGCGAGGTGGCTGCTGGTTCGCCGGTGTCTCGCGCGCGCTCCATGGCGAAACGCGGAGCAGCCCGGCTCATCAGCTCGAGGCCGAAAGCGGGCTCGTTGCCGGCCATGGGCTCCACGTAGTCGATCACCCAGTACTCGTCGCTCTGCTCGGCCGGACGGATTTCGAAGCGCGGGTATCCGGACGGCGTGAGCGTCTTGTCGTCGCGGACCGATTTCGTGAATGCCGCCACCTGGTCGGCGGGAACGCGGCGAACGTACTGCATCGCCTGCACGCCGGGGAACCGCCGTCCCGCCTTGAGCGACGAGACGTGGCGGTTGAAGTCCTGGCGCGTGAGCGGGGCGTGCGAGGCGAGGGCCTCGAGGCCGTACAGGAGATCGACGTAGCGCTGCACGCGCCGCTCGACCAGGCTCGCGGCGAGGCTCGCCTGGTTGGCGAAGTCCGCCCGCGCCTGCGTTTCCACCTGCCGCGCGACGAAGAACCACGCCGCGATGCTGAGCACGACCCCGGCAAGCAGGGTGGCCAACGCGAGTGTTTGTGGGCGGAGGGTCTTTTTCATGGATCGCGGGACCGCTTGTTCCGATAAAATACGCCCTTTTGCCCGGTTCAAGCCTGTGTCCCTGATCGTCCAGAAGTACGGCGGCACCTCGATGGGTTCGCCCGAGCGGATCCGCGAGGTCGCAAAGCGCGTCGCGCGATTCGTGAAAGAAGGCCATCAAGTCGTGGTGGTTCCCTCGGCCATGGCGGGCGAGACCAATCGCCTCCTCGGCCTCGCGAAGGAGCTCCATCCCGATCCCAGCCCGCGAGAGCTGGACGTCATCGCATCCACCGGCGAGCAAGTCTCGATCGGCCTGCTGTCGATCGCGCTCATGAACGCGGGCGTGAAGGCGCGCTCGTACACCGGCTTCCAGGTGAAGATCCTCACCGACGACGCGTTCACCAAGGCGCGCATCCTGTCGATCGACGATGCCAACATCCGCAAGGATCTCGCCGAGGGCTACGTGGTCGTCGTCGCCGGCTTCCAGGGCATGGATGCCGCGGGCAACATCACCACGCTCGGCCGCGGCGGTTCGGACACAACGGGTGTAGCGCTCGCTGCCGCGTTGAAGGCCGACGAGTGCCAGATCTACACGGACGTCGACGGCGTCTACACCACCGACCCGCGCATCGAGCCCGACGCCCGGCGCCTGGCCACCATCACCTTCGAGGAGATGCTGGAGCTGGCTTCCCTCGGGTCCAAGGTGCTTCAGATCCGCTCGGTTGAATTCGCGGGCAAGTACAAGGTGAAACTTCGCGTGCTCTCGTCCTTCACGGACGTGAACTCCACCGACATGGGCACGCTGATCACGTTCGAGGAAGACGAAACCATGGAACAAGCCATCATCTCCGGCATCGCGTTCAACCGCGACGAGGCCAAGATCACCGTGCTGGGCGTGCCGGACAAGCCCGGTGTCGCCTATTCGATCCTCGGCCCGATCGCCGACGCCAACATCGACGTGGACGTGATCATCCAGAACGCCTCGCTCGAGGGCCACACCGACTTCTCCTTCACCGTGCACCGCGCGGAGTACAAGCGCGCCATGGAGATCCTCCAGAGCAAGGTGAAGCCCGAGATCGGAGCGCGCGGCGTAGTCGGCGACGACAAGATCGCCAAGGTCTCGCTCGTGGGCATCGGCATGCGCACGCACGCGGGCGTGGCCGCCAAGATGTTCCGGGTGCTGGCCGAGGAACGCGTCAACATCCAGATGATCTCGACCTCGGAGATCAAGACCTCCGTCGTCGTCGACGAGAAGTACATGGAGCTCGCGGTGCGCGTCCTGCACAAGGCTTTCGAGCTCGACAAGGAACCCACGCAAGAGACCATGAAGCCATGATGCGTCCCCTGATCGCCGCACTCCTCGCCTTGTCCGCTTCCCTCCCTGCCATTTCCGCCGACCCTGTCGACCCGTACCTCTGGCTCGAGGAAGTGACGGGCGAGAAGCCCATCGCCTGGGCCAAGGAGCGCAACGCCGAGACCACCTCCGCCCTCGAGGCGCGGCCCGAGTTCAAGGCGCTGCACGATCGGCTGCTCGCTGTTTACAACGCGCGTGAACGTATCCCCGGCGTGAAGAAGCTGGGCCCGTACTACTACAACCTCTGGCAGGACGCGGCCAACCCGCGCGGTGTCTGGCGCCGCACCACGCTCGAGGAATACCGCAAGCCCGAACCCGCGTGGGAAACCGTGCTGGATCTCGGCAAGCTCTCCGCCGACGAGAACGAGAAGTGGGTGCTGAAGGCGACCGACTGCCTCGCGCCGCAGTACGAGCGCTGCCTGCTGTCGCTCTCGCGCGCCGGAGCGGACGCCGTCGTGATCCGCGAGTTCGACCTCGTCTCCAAGTCGTTCGTGAAGGGCGGCTTCGAGATGTCCGAGTCGAAGGGCGGCGTCGCCTGGCGCGGCCCGAACGACATCTACGTTTCGCGCGATTTCGGCCCCGGCTCGCTCACGCAGTCCGGCTACCCGCGCATCCTGAAGGAGTGGCACCGCGGCACTCCGCTCGCCTCGGCGAAGGTGATCTTCGAGGGCAAGGAGACGGACGTCGGCGTCTTCCCCAAGGTCACGATCGACAAGTACCTGCGCCACGAGATCTACGAGCGCCGCATCGGCGTGCGCACGGCCGAGACGTACTACCGGATGCCCGGGGATGTGTGGCGCCGCCTCGACGTGCCGAACGATTCCGAAACCACGATCGCCAACAACATCATCGCCACGCGCCTGCGCACGGACTGGACGACGGGTGGCAAGACCTTCAAGGCGGGCTCGCTCCTCACGATGCCGCTGCGCCGTTTCCAGTCGGGCGGCCGCTCGTTCGAGGTGGTGTTCGAGCCCAAGGAGCGCGTGTCGCTGCAGGCCTACGCGATCACCAACACCTCGATCGTGATGGACGTGCTGGACAACGTGAAGGGCCGTTTGCTCGTCGCCGAGCGCAAGGGGCTCGAGTGGAAGGTGCGCGAGGTGCCTGCGCCGCAGAACTCCTCGCTCACGATCGCGGCGGTCGAGCACGACCTCTCCGACGACTACTGGCTGAGCGCCGCGGGCTTCCTCGAGCCCAACGCGCTGTATCTCGGCAACGCCACCTCGGACAAGCTGGAGAAGCTGAAGGCGCTGCCGGCGCAGTACGACGCCAAGGGCCTGAAGGTCCTCCAGTACGAGGCGACCTCGAAGGACGGCACCAAGGTCCCGTACTTCGTGGTGATGCGCGAGGACGCGAAGCTGGACGGCTCCAACCCGACCATCCTCTATGGCTACGGCGGCTTCGAGATCTCGATGACGCCCAGCTACAGCGGCACCATCGGCTCCGCCTGGCTCGAGAAGGGCGGCGTGTGGGTGCTCTCCAACCTGCGCGGCGGCGGCGAGTTCGGCCCCGCGTGGAACCTCACGGCGCGCCGCGAAGGGCGCTACAAGACGCACGACGATTTCATCGCCGTCGCGGAGGACTTGATCGCGCGCAAGATCACCTCGCCGCGCCGCCTGGGGATCATGGGCGGCAGCCAGGGTGGGCTTCTCGTGGGTGCCGCCTTCACGCAGCGCCCGGAGCTCTTCAACGCGGTCGTGTGCAGCGTGCCGCTCCTCGACATGAAGCGCTTCAACAAGCTGCTGGCCGGCGCCTCCTGGATGGGCGAGTACGGCAACCCGGATGACCCGAAGGACTGGGCGTTCATCTCGCAGTACTCGCCGTACCAGAAGGTCGCGAAGGGCGTGAAGTACCCGCACATCCTCTTCACCACCTCCACGCGCGACGACCGGGTGCATCCGGGCCACGCTCGCAAGATGGTCGCCAAGATGAGGGAGCAGGGGCACGAGGGGATCTCGTACTTCGAGTACATGGAAGGCGGCCACGCGGCGGGCACGAACCCGACCCAGCAGGCCTACACGTGGTCGCTCGTGTACACGTTCTTCACGCGCGAGCTGTTCTAGCCCGTTTCCGCTGACACGCGCCCGGCGGTGTGTCCTACGTCGCAGGGCGCGTAGGTCAGAAGTTTCGCGGGAGAGGAACGTCTCAGCCACGGAGCGCATCAGAGTGAGATGCGCTCCTTCTTCACCCTCCGCCGGATTCTCATCGCCGCCGCCATCGTCATCCTCCTGCCGGTGGTGTTCGTGGCGGGCGTCGTCCTCTTCATCGAGTCGCCCAGCGGATCGCAGTTCGTGGCCAGTCGCTGGGGCGCCATGATCCACCGCGAGGTCGAGTTGGGCGACATCGACGTCGATCTCGGCTGGCCCGTTGGTTTCAACGTGACGAAGCTGCGGATCTCCAATCCGGAGTGGGCGGAACGCAAGGACTTCATCAACGCCGAGACGGTCTACGCGCAGCTCGAGATGCCGCCGCTGCTCCACGGCTACTTCGAGTTCCCGTACATAGGCGCGCGCGCCGCCGCCCTCGGCATCGAGCGCAAGGGCGAGCAGCGCACCTGGCGCTTCGGCGACGGACAGCGGAAGCCCAGCCGAGCGCACATCGGCCGCGTCTTCATGGCGGACGGCGACGTCGGCTACCGCTACGTCGACCAGAAGACGGCGCTGGACTTCAAGGTTTCCGGGGCACTGGGCGAGAAGGACGACGTGAACTGGACCATGAAGGGCACATTCAAGGAACAGGCCACGACGGGCGAGGGGCGCATCGCCCACCTGGAGCCGGTGTTCCGCAAGCCCATCCCGCTGGTCGGCAAGGCGCGCGTGGGCCGCACCGACATGACGGTCGACGGCACCATCGCGCCGGACCTGAACCACATGGACTTCAAGTTCACGATCGCCGGGCAGACGCTGAACGACCTCGACAAGATCTTCGGCGTGAACCTGCCCAACACGCCTCCCTTCAAGCTCGCCGGCCATCTCGATCGCGCGGAAGAGCGCTGGGTGTTCGAGGGATTCGACGGCCACGTGGGTGACAGCGACCTGCAGGGCACGATCAAGTACACCAAGGGCAAGCCGCGTCCGCTGCTGGAGGCCAACCTCACGTCGAAGGTGCTGGATCTCGACGATCTGGGCACCGTGGTCGGCACGCCGCCGAAGACGGGCCCGGGACAGACCGCGTCACCCGAGCAGGTGGCGCAGGCCGCTGAGCACCGCGCCGTCGATCGCGTGCTGCCGCGCATGTCGTTCCAGACCACGCGCTGGAAGGACATGGATGCCGATGTGCGCCTCACCGCGAAGCAGCTTCGCCGTCCCAAGCAGCTAGCGTTCGAGGGCTTCACCACGCACCTCGTGCTGAAGGACTCGGTGATGAAGCTCGACCCGTTCAATTTCGGCTTCGCGGGGGGGAAGGTCGCTTCCGCGATCAACGTCGATGCGAGGAAGAAGCCCTCGCAGGGCAGCATCGACATCGACGCGCAGGGCCTTCAGCTCTCGAAGCTATTCCCGACCTCGGAGACGATGAAGGCCGCACTGGGCACGCTCTACGGGCACGGGAAGCTCGCGGGGCAGGGCGAGTCGGTGGGTGACCTCCTTGCGACGGCCGACGGCCAGCTCGCCGTGGCCGTGGATGGCGGCCGCGTGAGCTCGCTTCTTGTCGAGCTGCTCGGGCTGGACTTCGGCGAGGCGCTGGTCGTGCTGGGCACGAAGAACTCGCAAGTCGGCCTGCGGTGCGCCGCCGGCACCTTCAAGATCGAGGATGGCCGTGCCGAGCCGGAGAATTTCGTTGTGGATACGACCGACACGGTCGTGAAGGTGCAGGGGAGCGTGAACCTCGGCACCGAGAAAATCGACCTTCTCGCGCGGCCCGAACCGAAGGATCCGAGCATCTTCGCGATGCGCTCGCCCATCATCGTCCAGGGCAGCTTCAAGCATCCGAAAGTGAGCCCCAAGCCCGGGCCGCTCGTGGCTCGCGTGGTAGCGGCCGGTGCGCTCGCTGCCGTGGCGCCGCCGCTGGCTGCGCTCGCGTTCGTGGAAACGGGACCGGGCAAGGACTCGGATTGCGGCAAGGTGCTCGCCGACGCGCGCGCCGCCGGGGCCGTGAAGAAGGGCCCGGCCGAAGCCCGCGCTCCGGATAGCGTGAAGAAGGCGCCGGGCTGAGGGGTGAGCAGTGGTAAAATACCGGCCACCGGAGAGATGACCGAGTGGCCGAAGGTGGCGCCCTGCTAAGGCGTTATACGGGCTTAAACCTGTATCGAGGGTTCGAATCCCTCTCTCTCCGCCAAGATGCGAATGAACGCCCGCCCCGCGCGGGCGTTTCTCCTCTGAAAAGCCCCCTCCAGTCCGATCCGGTAGAATCCCATCCTGTCCGGGTTCTGTTTGCATGGCGTTTGCACTAAACGCGCCCGGCGTCACATTGTTTGCACGGGAGACGGGCGGGAATGAAGGGGTTATCGGAGGCGGCGTGTCGCAATGCGCCCACGAAAGAGACGGCGTATCGGCTGTCCGACGGAGGCGGGCTGTTCCTCGTCGTGGCGGCGGGCGGCTCGAAGACGTGGCGATTCTTCTATCGGGACGGCGCGCGCGTCGTCGGTCACACAATCGGGCGGTATCCAAAGCCTTTCGGGCTGGCCGACGCTCGCCGTGAGCGCGACCGGCTCAAGGGGCTTCGTGCCGAGGGGTTGAATCCGGCAAAGCAACGTCGCATCGCGGCCGACGACGAGGCGCGCCGAGTTTCCGAAATCGAGCGGCAAGAGGAAAACACTTTCGAGGCAGTCGCCGGGAAGTGGATTAAGTCGAACGCCGAGTCGTGGACGCCGCGCCATCACGCGCAAGTCGTGCAATGTCTTCGCGACCACGTGTACCCGCGCGCCGGCGACCGTCCCGTCGAGACGTTGAAGCCCGCCGACGTGCTGGACGCTCTCGTGCCGATACTCTCAAAGCCTGAAACCGCCCGTCGCGCATTCCAACGCATCGGAAGCGTTCTCGAATACGCCGTCGCGCATGAGTACGCCGAATACAACGCCGCCGCATCGGCACGAAAGGAATTCGGGAAGCGGCTCAAGGGAGCACTACGCCAGAAACCGCGCGAGCATTTCCCTTGCGTGGAACCGCGAGAGTTTCCCGCGCTGATGCGCGCTATTCGCGCGCTCCCTTCCGATACGACCGCGAAAACGCTGACGCTCTTTGTCGCCATGATGGCGTGCCGCACGGGCGAGGCACGCGCCGCGACGTGGGACGAATTCGATTTCGAGGCGAAGACGTGGACGATTCCGGCGGCGCGCATGAAGGCTCGCCGCAAACACGTTGCGTACCTTGCGCCCGAGGTCGTCGCTTTGCTTGAGGCTCAACGTGAGCGCGTGCCCGCGCGCTGTCGCTACGTGTTTCCGCATCCGACGCGGATAGACCGGCACGCTTCCGAGAATGCCGCGCTTGTCACGCTCGCCGCCGCCGGATTCGCGGGGCGCATGACGGGGCACGGCTTCCGCGCATTGTTCTCGACGCAAGCGAACGAATCCGGCAAGCATCGCCGCGAAGTCGTCGAATTGCATCTCGCACACATCGTCGGAACGGCCGTCGAGCGCGCGTACAACCGGGCGCAACTTGTGGACGAGCGCCGCAAGCTCGCCGCCTATTGGGCGCATACCGTAGCGTCGGCCTGAGTTTTTTTCGTCAGAATCGATTGCTGCTAGGCGTTGACGACTGCTTGCAGAGCGTAGGCCGGCGTTAGCGCGAGTTCGGGCGTTGACAGCCCCTTGTCACGATAGAGCAATCTGGTCGCCTCGGATTTGCGTTGGAGCGATCAGATGCAAGACGTTCGCGCGAGTGCACGGCGGACCCGCCGCGTCGGCGTTGAAGCTGAGTGGGTTAGACCGGCGGACTGCGCCCTTATCTCGGGATTGTCTGAGCCGACGATCTACCGGGCGATTGCTGCCGGAGGTTGCTTCGAGTCCGTGAAGATGGACGGCGCGCCCAACGCGCCGAGGCTCGTCAATCTCGCAAGTTTCCGAGGCTGGATTCGTAGCGGAGCGCCGCTCCCCAAGCGCAGATGAGCGGGCGTGCCCCATTCGGAAAGCTCATGAGCGCGCGCGCCTTGCGGCGCGCCACGAGACTCCGTAACGGCGTCGGGGTCGTCAACTTGTCGAGGATGGGCGGCATGCATCGCGCCTCGCGCGTCGATGGAACACTCCTCCTCTTTCCCGCCATGCATCGGAGCGGCCGTTATGGCCGCAACCGTTGACGCCGAAACGTGACGACGGCCGAAGTAGTCGCCCACTTTGTCGGAGCGCGAGCAGTCGGACGCGACAGGTTCGTCGCGCCTTGCCCGAATCCGGATCACGACGACAAGCGGCCGTCGGTTTCGATTCTCGGGCTCGACAACGGAACCACGCTTTGCCTCTGTAGAGCGGGCTGTAAGACCTCGGAGGTTCTCGAAGCGGCCGGGCTGCGATTTTCAAATCTGTACGAGCCCGAGCGTTCGTCGAGCAATTCGAGTCGCACTCCGCATCCTCTGAGCGAATTGGCGCGAACGCTCGAAACCGACCTAATGCTCGCCGTCATTTGCGCGGCGCAGATGGCGAACGACAAGCCGCTTTCGCCATCGGCACGAGAGCGACTTCGCGAGGCGTCCGGTCGGATTCTTCGAGCCTTGGACACGTGCCGCCCGAAGCGATGAACGCTCCCGACCCGCCGTTCGCAACGCCGAACGCACGAACGACCGTCACGGTCGCGAAACCCTCGTGGGTCCGGCCGTTGTCGTGTTTCCCCGTATCGGAGGTCTGGGGCGAACTCGTCGCGAGCCCCTCTCTCGTGAAAAATTTTCTCGCGCCGGGACAGATCACGGTTCTTTTCGCTCCATCGGCGCACTTCAAGAGCGTTTTCGCGATTGACTTCGCCATGTGCGCGGGCACGGGACATCCGTTCCACGGCTTCAAAGTGCGCCGCGTTCCCGTGCTCTACGTGGCGGGCGAGGGTCACGCCGGGATACGCAAGCGCCTTCGCGCGTGGCTTCTCGACCGTGGCTATACCGATGAGAGCGAGCCGCCGTGGGTCCACGTGACGACCGCCCCCGCCGACCTCATGTCGAAGCCGGGCGAACTTCGCGCGACGGTCGCCGAGGTCGAGCGCTTCTACGGCGCGCCCGTGGGCTTGGTCGTAATCGACACGCTCGCGGCGAATTTCGGCGCGGGAGACGAGAACCACGCGACCGATATGCAAGTCGCGATAAACAACGCGCGCAATGCAAGTCCTGGCGCTGCCGTGCTCCTCGTGCATCACGTGGGCCACGGTCAATCGGAACGCGAGCGCGGGAGCTACGCACTCGTGGGCGCGGCCGACATTCGCATACGTGCGACCTACGACGACGTATCCAAGGTCGTCGAACTCGAATGGCTCAAGTTGAAAGACGACGAGCGCCCCGAGCCGCTCGCCTTCGCGTGGCGCAAGGTCGCTCTCGGATGGTTCGACGAGGAGGGCGAGGAACTAACGAGCGTCGTACTCGACCGCCTGAACGGTCCCGCGCCGCCTCGCACGCCGCGCGCCGTGGGCATGGGAAAGAATCAAGAGACGGCCATGCGCGCTTTGCGGACCCTACTTACGGCCGCCCGCAAGAACCTACAGGAGCGCGGCGACGACCCGACCAAGGCTTGCATTCTCATTGACGGTTGGAAGGCCGACCTCGCACGCCGAGGCATCGACCGGCGGCGTTTCCACGAACTTCTAAACGACTTGGTCGAGCGTCGCCTAATCGTAATCGACCGTGTCCACGTTGCCCCCGTCGAGGGAGTCCCATGACAGTCCGAAACGCGTCCGAATCTTGTCCGAAAGGCGTCCGAACCGCCGTCCGAGATTCGTCCGAGAAATGTCCGAAACCGTTTTCGGCAAGCGTCCGAAACGTGATGCCCCCCTATTACTACGTAATACAAGGCGTAGTTCGGACGCGTCCGAAACGCAACGCGTGTCCGAATCACAACGCGCTACGGCTGGAAGCCTCCGCGCTACTCGCGGCGCGGCGGAAGCCGACGACGACGGGGCGGAGTACGGCCGGGGCGGTACCCAATGAGCAAAAACGAAAGTTTCCGAGAGCGGGGCTCGCCCGCCTTTCTCAGTTTACGAGTCCTCCCGTTGTGAGAATTCGCGGCCGTCCCGTCTTTCGGAGGTAGCCATGCCGCGCAAAACGCCCACGAAGGCTCAGAAGCCGCGCAAGGTCGCGAAGGCATCGACGCATCCCTCGCGTTTCCCCGCGCCCCCCAAGGGCCTTCCGGCGACCGTGCGGACCGCGTTCGGTCGAATCTGGGAAGAGCACGCCGAGCGCCTCGGCCCGGGCGATGTCGGGGCGGTCGCCGAACTCGCGGCGTTACGTACCCGCGCTCGCACGATGGCAAAGCGCCTCGACCGCGAGGGACCCACGATCAAGGGCGCGAGCGGCTCCAAGAAAGCGAACCCGGCTATCGCCGCCCTCGCCGCGTTGACCCGTCGCGAACGTCGCCTCGTAAGCGACCTCGGGCTGACGCGCCCCAATTTCGGCACGGCTCGGCAAATCCACGTCGGCAAGCAACGCGAAGACGTGGCGAGAACGATTGACCGCACGTTCGCGGGTCCCGGCGGCGACTTGCTCGCGGGCCACGACGAATGGGCGGCAGAGAAAAAGGCTCCCGGCCAAATCTCGCAAACGGCTTTGCGAATGGTCCGGGCTTGGTCGGGACGTTAACGAGGAGCGAAACCATGAGAGCACTACACGTCGTCTTTCCCACGCAAACGCGCACGGCCTCGCCCGGGCTCGTCGAACGTCTCGCGAAGGATGCTCGCGAACGCGCCGCCGCACTCGCCGAGGAGCACGACCCCGAGAAACTCACGGCATCGAGCGTCGCCGTTTGTGACGTGCTCGCCGACGCGATTCGCGCCGCGCGCGGAAGCGACCGCATGCTCGACGTACTCCAGAACATCCGGCGCGCCTTCGACGGCGAAGAATTCGACGGCGACCACGAGGCAATACGAGCGGCCCGCTACCTTCGCCGAGCCTTGCAAGCCGTGCACGGCGTCGCGCCGGAATTCGAGACGCCGGACGTGAGCGAGTTTCGCGGCGAACTGGCACTCGGCATCGCCCGATTGGACGCGGCCAACAAGAGCGCATGGAGTCGGATCATCGGAGCGGGGCAAGTCGTCGGATGGCATCTCCCGCGCGCCGTGCAGAAGTGCGACGACGTGGGGCTCGTTGTTCGCGCGATGCGTCGCGCCGGACTCTTGCCCCGCGAACTCGACCCGCGCCTTTGCTACGGGCCGGTCGGCGACCCACGAGCCGACGAGGCCACGCCCGCGCGCAATGCCGCGCACGCCATCGACGTACTACGACGGCTCGAACCTATCCGCAATATGGAACGTCACGCGGAGGGCGAGCGCGTAGGCCAGGACATCGCCGCCCGCGTTCGCGCAATCGTCGAAATGGAACACGAGGAGAACGCCGCATGAGCGCCGACAAAGCAACGCTAGAAGCATTGGGCTTGGTCGTACGTGAGATGTTCGACAAGCTCCGAGACGAGATGCGCTCCGAGCTACGGCGCGCGGACCGTTCGCACGAACTGCGACTCACTATCGACGAGCTGGGTATCGAGGAGACGCTTCGCGACTTGCGTTCGTTCGTTCACGTAGCCGCTTACGAAAAATCGCGGCTCATCGAGGAGCGGGGCGGCTCGCCGCCGTGGCTTACCTCGCTCGATTCGGAGCGCATGCCATGAGACCGCATCCGACGGCCATGCATGAGCTACTGCACGCGGTCGCGGGACAAGCGTTCCTGTGCCAACTCCCGAACATCCGTGACGTTCGCGTGCTCATTACCTTGACCGCGAAGCAACCGGCGGGCGACGGGGAATGCGTGCTCGCGTTGCCCGAGCCGCTCCGCGCAAGCATCGACCGCGCCTCCCTCGTCGCATGGGCGGCTTGCGGCCCAATGGGATTCCATCTCGGGCCGAAGGATATTGGCGAGGCCATCGCCGAGGGGCGGCTCGACGACTTCCTGTCGGAGTCGGACATCGAAAAAGCGTCGCGCCTCGGAGCCATCGACCAATTCGTCGCGGCGTGCTCGGCCCACTACTGGCGGGCTCGGTTGTCGGTTGACTCGTGCATCGAGTTGAATCGAGTTTTTACGAGCGACGCGTATCTCGCGCACGAGCCGATGCTACCGCTCGACGCGATATGCACGGGACGACTCGCGGTTCGAATGCTCCACAAGGCGCGAGCAGCCGTAACCCAACACTTACCCGCGAGCGTTTGCACGGCCGCCACGCGGCAAAGGCTCATCGCATGAGCAAGCGCGTTATCCGTGTCACTTACAGACCCAAGGAGATTCCCATGATTGAGCAACCGAATTCGCAACCCGAGTTTGCCCCCGAAATTTTCGAGGCGGCGAAGCGTGCGGGTTACATCATCGCGAGGAACCGCGTTGCGTCGGACCAGTACGACTTGTTGCGCCCGGACGGCAGTATCGGAGCCGCCGGGCTCACGCGAGAAAAATTGGAAGCCGCCGCCCGCACTTGGTAAGGCAACCTCCGCTCCTCGCCCAGATTCCGCCCGATGGCGGGCGCATGCCCGCCGTCGTGCATCGCTTCGAGCCTGTCTCGTGCGCGCCGAACGAACTCGGACCGGAGTTGCCGCCGCGCTATGGCTCAATCACGAACCAAGTTTTTAACGAGGAGTCGCTCGTGCGGCGCGGATGGTCGCCCGATGCCGCCGCCGCCGCCATCGGCGTATCGGGCTGGGGGCCGAACTGGTTCGGGAAACTGTGAGCATCACTCCGGAAGGGTTTCCCCTCCCGGCCGATGCCCGATTCCTCGCCATGCCTTGCCTCGTGTCGTAGTGGCGTTGTTCGTCAACCAGTCGGCGAGTAAGGCAACCCCGCAAAACGACGGGGTTTCAATAGGACTGTCCGGAGCCGAAGCCCCAACGGCCTACCGCCGCCGGACAGCAAAGGCAATCGGAACCATTGCGCCGGACGGTATCAACAGCATACGCAAACGCCAGACTTAACACGGCGTAAGCGTCACTTAACAAGAGATAGGCCGACGCGCTACGCAAGGGGCGAACGCGTTATCCACAATTTCGAGTGTGTCGCGTTATCGCGTCGAGCATGAGGCAAGCTCTCGCCCATGAACGACGACGACAACCCGAAGGCGATTTTCCCGTTCGACTACTTCGATCCCATCAAGCGACGATGGGTCCGGGCGCGTTGGAAAGCGAAGAAGGCCGACATCGAGGCGCGAGGCGGGCGCATCGTCGGGCCGGGATGGGTCCCGAGAGATGTAGACGGCCGCCACGGGCCATCAACGGATACCGACCGCTCAGACTGACTCGTCGTCGTCGTCGTCGGAAACAACGGGCGGCGATGCCTTCCCCGATTTCTTGCTGGCCTTGGGGGCGCGCTCTACGCCAGCTTTTCGGAGCTTGCCCTTGTTGAATTCGTAGAAGTCGGGATTGCGTTCGGCGACGAGCTTTAATACATCGTCCATCGCGTCTTCAAGGTCGACCGGCTCGTCGGGTTTGCCAACGAGCGTTGCTTGAATCGAAACCTCTGTCGGCGACGCGCCGAGGAGGAGGAGGTAGAACCGTTCGAACTGTTCGTCGCGGTCCGCCGGATCATCACGCCCCGTAAACAACTTAAGACGATGATGAGCATTCACGAAGGTTGATCGCCGTTGCGGCGTCTCATCCTTGGCGGCGTCCTTGTCGAGGAAAAAAAACGCCACGAGCACGGCGTATGGGAAACGACGATGGAGAGTTACCGCTTCCATCAACATATCGCCGCGCCGATTCACTAGATTTTTCTGGAAGTTCTTAGTCGTAGCATCTCGAAAATTAATGGTCTTGATCGAGATTCCCAACAAGAGTCCGGCTTCGGCAGTCGCCCACGTAACATCAACTTTCTTCGCGCCCAACCCGCCCGCCATTCGGCGCTCTGCGCCGGAGTCGCCGAGTTCGTCGGCGCCCGCGGGACGTGCCTCCTCCAAACCTCGATGGCGAAGCTCTTGGGCAACGGCGAGCGAGACGACACGCGAAATGTTCTCGCTATACGCCTTCTTAACGGCGGGCTTGGCGGAATCCGGAGGCTTTGGACCAAGGGTTTTCAAAGCCTCCTCTAGCAGTTCGAGGATTCGCGCCATTGTTCTTAGCCTTTCGCGCGTGAGTACCTACGTTGCATGAGATGTTCCCGAGCGGCACGAAGCGCAGCGACCTCGTCGGCCTTGTAGCCCAATATGTCGGTAAAGAGGACGCGGTCGATGATTTCGACGGCGGGGGCAATATCCGCTTGGCGCAGATATGCCGCGACTTGCGGCGCGAGCAGCGTAAGGCGCTTTTTTGCGGCCTTGAGGAGCGCGAGCGACGGCATCGGAAGCTTGTCCACTTCCTTTGGCTCGTGCTTTAACATGCCGCCTCCGTACGAGCGGCCGACGATTTCGGCGCCGAGGAGCGAGGCGCTATTCAGCATCGCAATCGGCAGTAGTTCCCTACCGATTTCTCGGCGCTTTGCCGCGAGACTCACGCCGTACAAACTGTTCAGCACGTGAACATTCGCCGCATTCGTGAGTAGTCGCGGGCGATCATGATTCATGTACGTGAAAATGAGGTCGGGGCGCTTGACGAGCGGAACCTTAAACCACGGCGAACGCATCCGGCACTTATACGCGTCGTCAACCTTCGTCTTTTCGCCGCTCGCTACGAGACGCCTTGCGCCGGCCGACAGTTCGTCTTTCGGGGCAAACAAGTAGCAAGCCTTGCCCGCACGCGCGAGCGCCTCCCAGCCCGCTTCCGTGAACACAAGTCCGCGATGATGCTGCGAACCTGGCGGCGAAATCCTCACGAGTTCGGAAGGGGGCAGTTTCAACGATTGCGCCCGCGCCCGTGTGAGCGTGAAGTAGTCATTATTTCCCGTGACCGCGCCAAGGTAAGTCTCGCCCCAGTCCAACATGACTTCGAAGTCATTGGAAAGCGTGACCTTCTCGTATGCTTCCAACGAGGCGCCGGAGATGAGCGCTTGAGTCCATTTCTCGTTGCCCTTGGGTAGGTAGCCGGTCCACGCCTTGTTCGCAATTGATGCAAGGTCGTCGGCGTTTCGCGCTTGGAAAACCTCAAAGCGATCGGCGCCGCCCTCGCCCTCGGCGAGTAGCAGTACGACATCCTCCAATACGCCCGGGAAAATGAGTTGCTCGAAAAGGACGAGCCGAACGCTCCGAAATCTCTTGAGGAGGAAGCGCCGAATCTCGGCGGCATAGTTGACCGAGAGTAGCTCTGCCGGAAGCACGAGCCCGAGGCGCCCGCCCGGCGCGAGGAACGCGGCCGCATGAACTGTGAACGCCGCCCACGAACTTGCAAGTCCCGTAAGTCGCACGCCTTGGCGGAGCGCGGCTTCAAGTGCCGCCGTTCTCGCCTCGCCGCTAAATTGTTGGTATCGGACGTAGGGCGGATTTCCGATCACGGCGCCAAATTTAGGCTCCGGCGCTTGCGCGAAGAAATCGCCAACGTAAAGATTCGGTACCGCCCCATGCTGTCGGAGCAACTCCGCCGCGACGCGAACGGACTCCGCATGGATGTCTACGCCCGATACGACGGGCGCGGCGGCTCCGAGTTCGCGGAGGCGGATTGCCGCCGCCGACATGAAAGCCGCCTCGCCGCAACTCGGCTCCAAGACGGAGTCGGACGGCGCTCGGATGGCCCAGTCGGCGATGAATTTTGCGAGTGGCGCCGGAGTGAAAAATGCGCCCCTCGCCTTGCGCTCGGGGGTATTTTCGTGGGCGATCTCAAGCATGGGCGGCATTATGACAGCAGATTTCCAGAACCCGGATTGGCTCGGGGCCATCTTACCGGCGCGGGTTCCGGAGAGCGTCTCGGGCGGTCGATTGTGGAAAAGCCTCTCGGCCGTGGCGATCTAGGGCGGGTTATCCACGCTCGCTCGGCGTAATCGCCCTCTCGCGACTTCGGATTTTCGATTGCGAGCCCCCGTGGAAATGGGCGACGCTCGCGCCCATGCACTTCCCGCCCCCTCGCATTCCCCTTCGTGGCCGCCTCGCACGGTCGCGCTACCGGCGACACATGGCGTGGGTTCGATTCCTTGCACGGTTGGGACTTGAGCCGAGCCGCCGACACTAACTGGCTTACGCGGGCACTTCTTCCTCTGGATTGTTGGGGCCTTGCATCTTCGCGAAGTATGCCTCGGCGGCGGCCACTTCCTTTCCTAGTGCCTTTTCGAGCGCGGCGATTCCCTGTTCCCACGACTTCTCATCTAGGCCAACTGCAAGCTTCACGACCATTGGCCGGAATACTTGGAGCATGTGGTAGTAGGCGATCAAAAGTTCGACGAAGTAGTAGTGATACTGGTCAGCATCGCGCGGGATCTGAAAGTAGTGAAAGAATAGTTGGCTCTTGTTCGGCTTATCCGTCGGCTTCATTTCAATTCGATGGACGAAAGAGCTAACGTCTGCGTGCGAACCGAACTGCGAGCAAACCTCGTGTTGCTCTAGGAGTGCTTTCGCCAATGGATAGCGATTCGCGTCGGCTTTCCTTGCCTTCGCAATGTGGGTCTTAATGAATTGGAAGTGGCCGTCACGTTTTTCATATAACTCAATCTGCTTAGGGTCTAGGATCATTTCGTAAGCAGCGAAAGTCGCGTCAATAGCCTTCCTCGTCGAGGCGAGAGCTTCGGAGAGATGGCCGCGCATGAGGGCTGCGGCCGAAACGTACAAGTGAAAGTGAACATATAGGAACAGCGCGGGCACGGCCTGTTCCTTTTCCGGCACGTCGATAAGGTCCGCCGCGCCTTGCCATAGCCCGTCCAAGTGCGACAGGAGGTCGAACTCCCTCCGGAGATTCGTAAACGACGTAAGCAGATTCTGTTCTTCGCCGCCAAGGAACTTGAGAAAATCTACTTTTTCAGGGGTCATGTTGTGCTCTCCCGTGAGCGAGCCCGCCGCCTTGGGTACTCAAGGCGCATGAGATAGCTTACGGCAGCGTCGTGTTTGCACGGCGTTTGCATCAAAACGAAAAAAAGGGCTATTCGCCCCATGTGTACACTCTGTCAGTTCGAATCCCTCTCTCTCCGCCAGGATTCCCGCGAAAGCCAGCCCTTCAAACGGCTGGCTTTTCCGTTTCCAGCGTCCGCGTATCCGGGAGCTGCGTGACGACGAGGAAGGTGATGAACGCGATCCCGGCCATCACCCACAGCAGCGTGGCGAAGCCCGACTGCTTCACGAGCGGTCCCAACAGCCACACCGCGACGGAGCTCGCACCTAGCGACACCGCGAGACGCATTCCCGCCACGCGAGAACGCATGCGGTCGTCCACGTAGCGCACGATCATCGCGTCGGTGAAGGGGATGGCGCCGAAGATCGCCGTCATGAAGAGCGCCTGCATTACGTAGAGCGTCCAACTCTCGGCGTGCGCGGCGAAGAGCAGGAACGGAATCTGCAGCAGCAGCACCGTGAGGTAGAGCGGCTTCAGCGCGAAGCGGTCGATGAGCCGGCCGACGACCAGCTGCGCGATGGACGCCACTGCATAAACGACCGCGAGCAGCACGCCCAGCAACGCCGGATCGCGCGAGATGTCAGCAAAGCGCTCGTGCAAAAGCTCGTAGTTCCCGTTGGTCGAGAAATTGAAGAGCAGGCTGCCGGCCGTGGCCGCGAGCGTCATCACCAGGAACACGCGGGCGAGCAGGCGCGTCGGTAACTCAACCTGCGTGGCCTTCCGCTTGGCGGGCGGCGCCGATTCCACGGTGGAGACCATCGCGAACGCGATGCCGCAGGCGAGGCTCAGCACGCCCGGCACGGCGAACGCGAGCCGCCATCCGAAGTGCTTCACGAGGTAGCCCGTGATCACGGCAGCGAGCGCCACGCCAATGTTGCCCGCGAAACCGTTCACGCCGATGGTCCAGCCGGGCTTGGTCGAGCCCTGCAGCAGCATCGGGATGCCTACCGGGTGGTAGATGGACGCGAAGCAGCCGAGCAGCGCCAGCGCGAGCGCCAACTGCAACGGCGATTGCGTGACGGCGACCAGCATCGCCGAGGCACCCATGCCCATGAAGAAGAGAATCATCATCGAGCGCCGTCCCCAGTGGTCGCCGAGCTTGCCCGCCGGAAGCGCGCCCAGCCCGAAGAAGAGGAATGCGGCGGCGCTGTACGGCATGAGGTCTTCCCAGCGCGTGAGGCCGAACTCGAGGGCGATCGTCGTCACGGCCGTGGCGAAGATCAGCAGGAACATGTGGTCGATCGCGTGGCCGACGTTGAGCAGGACGCGGGTAGGGGTGTTGTGCATGGAGACATCATCGCCCGGGCAGGGCATGGCCGTCTTGCCCTAGAATGCCAATCATGCGTCCAAAACCGCCAACGCTTCGCAGGGCGCCCGGAGCCAACACGGACCACGTCGTGGCCAACCGCGTGCCGCGCCCCGTCTCCGCGCTCGCGACGTCGTATCCGAAGTCTCACGACATCGCGCCGCACAGCCATCCTCGCGCGCAACTCATCTTCGCGGTGCAAGGCGTGATGACGGTTCGCGCGGCGGGATCGATGTGGACCGTACCCGCGAGCCACGCGCTCTGGATGCCCAGCGGCGTCGAGCATGGCGTCCACATGGATAGCGCCGTGGAGATGCGCTCGCTCTACTTCGAGCCGCGGCGAGTGCGAGGCGCGCCCAGGGAATGCCAGGTGCTCTTCATGCCTCCGTTGCTGCGCGAGCTCGTCGTGAGCGCGATGGACATCCCACCGCTCTACGACGAGCGCAGCCGGGACGGCCGCTTGATGCAGCTCATCGTGGATGAAGTGGTCTCGCTCACACCGCGCCCGCTGGGACTTCGCATGCCGGGCGATCCGCGGCTCGCTCGTTTGTGCGATCGACTTCTAACGGATCTCGCATCCACAGCGTCCATCGCGGAGCGGGGACACGAGGTGGGCCTCAGCGAACGTAGTGTCATCAGGCTCTTCCCGATCGAAACCGGATTGAGCTTCGGGCGCTGGCAGCAGCAAGCGCGATTGCTGAAAGCGTTCGCACTGTTCGACGAAGGCCTCGGCGTCACGCGCGTCGCGCTCGAGCTCGGCTATTCGAGCCCCGGTGCATTCGCGAAGATGTTTCGCCGGCTGATGGGCACGTCGCCCCTCGCCATGCTCGCGGAATGAAATTCCAAACCTGCGTGGAATTGTCTTTGCAAACACTTCCACGTATTCGCGCAATCGCTGCCCCGGGGAAACGGCTTGCGCGTCCCTAGGAACCCGTAACCGGCTGGCACGGCGGTTGCGGAGAGTCTCCTTGCCGTTCTCACTAAACATCAGGAGATTCCTCATGGGTCAGAACCACGGTAACCAGGGCAACCAGCAAGGTAACCAGGGCAGCAACCAGGGCAACCAGCAGGGCAGCAACCAGAACCAGAAGGATCGCGACCAGCAGCAGCAATCCCCGCAGCGCAACCCGGGCCAGCAGGGCGACCGCGGCCAGGGCGGGCAGGGCTCCGACGGCAAGAACCCGAACCAGACGCCCGGCAGTGGCAAAGGCCAGGCGGGCCAGGCTGGCGAACGGGACTCGTCCGACCAGAACCGCGACTCGTCGAAGAGCCGCTAGTCCAGCACGTTGTGCACGAGGGGCCGGCGCCTGCCGGCCCCTTTTTATTGCGTCCCCTCCCGTAGGAAGTGTCCGAGCGTTCAAAGGCCGGTCGGCTTTCCGCCTTGTAGGACAGTTCCGATGTAATCCGCTCCACCCGCTTGATACGTTTACAAGCGCCACGAAACTACTTCCAACCACGGCCATGCAAAAAGAAGTCACCAAGGCTCCCGCGAAAGAAGCCCCGCGCTTGCTGGAGACCGGCGTTCCCGGCCTCGACACGGTGCTGGGCGGCGGCCTCACACCCGACCGCGTCTACCTGCTGGAAGGCACCCCCGGCGCCGGCAAGACGACGCTCGCCATGCAATTCCTCCTCGCGGGCGTGCGCGCCGGCGAGAAGACGCTCTACGTGACACTCTCCGAGAGCGAGGAAGAGCTGCGGTCGATCGCCCACGCCCACGGCTGGGATCACTCGGGCATCAACACGCTCGAAGTCATCGCGGCGGACGATCTCATCGATGGGGCCTCGCAGTACACGGTCTTCCATCCCTCCGACGTCGAGCTGGCCGCGGCCTTCCGCAAGATCCTGGACGAGGTCGAGCGCCTCGGCGCCACGCGCGTCATCGTCGATTCGCTCTCGGAGTTGCGCCTGCTGGCCGACGGCCCGCTGCAGTTCCGCCGCCAGCTCCTCGCCTTGAAGCGCTTCTTCTCCGGGCGGCATTGCACGGTGCTGATCCTCGACGACCAGCTCTTCGACATGCAGATCCAGAGCATCGCGCACGGCGTGATCCGCCTGGAGCAGCTTCCCGCGAACTACGGAGCCCACCGCCGCCGCATGCAAGTACAGAAGTACCGCGGCATGCGCTTCCTGTCCGGCTTCCACGACTTCAACATCGTCCAGGGCGGCTTGGTCGTGTTCCCGCGCCTGGTGGCCGCCGAGACGCGCGGACGCCGGCCGCACGGAGCGCTGGAGAGCGGTGTCGCCGAGCTCGATCGCCTGCTGGGCGGCGGCCTCGAGCGCGGCACGAGCACGCTCATCATCGGCGCGGCGGGATCGGGCAAGTCCACGCTCTCCGCGCAGTTCTCGATCGCGGCCTGCGAGCGCGGCGAGCGCGCCGACATCTTCGCCTTCGACGAGAGCCTCGCGACGCTCGCCGCTCGCGCCGAAGGCCTCGGCATGCAGTTCGACAAGTACCTCGACAACGGCCAGCTGCGCGTCCACCAGATCGATCCGGCCGAGCTCTCGCCGGGCGAGTTCATCCATCGCGTCGTGCGCTCCGCCAACGAGGGCGCGCGCGTCATCACGATCGACAGCCTCAACGGCTACCTCCACGCGATGCCGGAGGAAAAGTTCCTGCTGCTGCAGCTTCATGAGCTGCTCACGTGGCTTGCGCAGAAGGGCGTGGCCACGCTGCTGGTGAGCGTGCAGCAAGGGCTGATCGGCCACATGACCTCGCCGATCGACACGAGCTATCTCGCGGACACGGTGATGTTGCTGCGCTACTTCGAGAACGCGGGCGAGGTGCGCCAGGCCATCTCCATCATGAAGAAGCGCGGCGGCGCGCACGAGCGCACGGTGAGCGAGTTCAGCCTCGACGCGGGCGGCATCCGCGTGGGCGAGCCGCTGCGCCAGTTCCGCGGCGTGCTGACCGGCGTGCCGGTCTACGACGGGCAGAGTGCTTCGCTCATGAGATCGCGTCCTTGAACGCGGTGGCGGTCCAGCAGTCGCTCGACCGGCAGGTGCTGATCCTGGCGCCGACCGGCAAGGACGGCACGCTGATCGAGGGCGCGCTGAAGGCTGCGGGAGTCTCGGGCCGCCGGTGCGCGAGCATCGACGAGGTGCTGGATGGCATCGAGGACGAAGCGGGCGCAGCCGTCATTGCGGAGGAGGCGTTGAACGCGTCCGGCCTCGCGAAGGTGATGGCCTCCCTCTCCGTCCAGCCGCCGTGGTCCGACTTTCCCATCTTGCTGCTCGCCCGCTCCGGCGCCGCGTCCGATACGGTGGCGCGCACGCTGCAGGCGCTCGCCAACGTTCAGGTGATCGAGCGGCCTACTCAAGTCGGTGAGCTCGCCAGTGCTGCGCGTATCGCCCTGCGCGGCCGCCAACGGCAATACCAGATCCGCGACAGCCTCGAGGCCCTGGCCGAGCGCGAGACGCAGCTTCGCGAGTCCGACCGCCGCAAGGACGAGTTCCTCGCGATGCTGGCCCACGAGCTTCGTAATCCGCTACAGCCGATCGGCACCGCGGCCGACGTGCTGCGTACGCACGGCGAATCGCGCGATGCGGTGGGCTACGCCGCCGACGTGATCGACCGTCAAGTACGCCACCTGTCGCGCCTGCTCGAGGATCTCCTCGACGTCTCGCGCATCACCACGGGCAAGATCGTGCTGCGCCGCGAGCCGGTGGAGATCTGCGCGCTAGCCCGTCGCGTGGCCGATGGTGCGCGTGCCTGGTTCGAGACCCGCGCGCACAAGCTCGAGGTCGACATCGATTGCGAAGAGGCTTGGGTCGACGGCGATCCCGCGCGTCTTTACCAGATCCTCAGCAACCTCCTGCACAACGCCGCCAAGTACACGCCCGAGAAGGGCGAGATCCGCTTCAAGATCCGCGTCGATGCGATGTCGGCGCATGTGACCGTGGAAGACAACGGCGTCGGCATTGACGCCGAGGTGTTGCCGCACATCTTCGAGCTCTTCACGCAGGCCGACCGATCGCTCGACCGCTCCGCGGGCGGGCTCGGCATCGGGCTGCGCATTGTCCAGAAATTGGCCGAACTGCACGGAGGCCAGGTGGCCGCCGAGAGCGACGGCCTCGGAAAAGGAAGCACCTTCACCATGTCGCTCCCCACGATTCCCGCACCCCACCGCGCCGCTTCCCCGTCGGTCGCCGCGCCCGAGGCGGGGGCGCCCCTGCGCATCCTCGTCGTCGACGACAACCTCGATGCCGCCATGACGCTCGCGATGGTGCTCGAGCTGAACGGCCACAAGGTCGACACCGCCCACGACGGCCTCGAGGCCATCCAGCGCGCGCGCGAGTTCGGGCCCGACGTGGTGGTCCTGGACATCGGCTTGCCGGGGGCGAGCGGCTATGACGTCGCCCGGGCGATCCGCGCCGAGCCGGCCCTGGCGGGCGTGCGCCTCGTGGCGGTTACCGGCTATGGCCGGGAGGAGGACCGCCGTCGCTGCGAGGACGCCGGTTTCGACCTCCACCTGGTGAAGCCGCTGGAGCCCTCCGTCCTGCTGGAGAGCCTGGTGGGGTAGTGCCTTTCGGCGCGGAAAACGCTATAATTTCAAGCTCATCGCAGCAACGCGCCCGTAGCTCAGATGGATAGAGTACCTGGCTACGAACCAGGGGGTCGTGGGTTCGAATCCTGCCGGGCGCGCCAGAATCAAGTGAAGGGCCAGTCGAGAGACTGGCCCTTTCCATTTGTGCGGCCGAGGGGTACATAGGGCAGACGCAAATCGGGAGGCGCGAATGAACAGGGCGTACCTGGCTGGAATACTGCTCGCGACCCTGGCGTGGTCCTCAGTCGCCCAGGAGAAGGCGCCCGGCAGGCCGGACTTCAACGGGATCTATCCCGAAATGACCCGGGCAGACTTCGACGCGCTCTATCCGGTATTCGCCAAAGGCTGCCGCAAGATGCCGACGGGCCGGGTCTACTGCATGTACTTCGGTACAAGCTCCGAGATGGCCAAGGAGATCGGCATCCCGGCGAGCTGGATCGGCGCGGAGCCCAACTTGAATACGTTCGCCGGGGAGCCGGTCGAGAGTGCGTTCGTGACGCTCGACCCGTCCAGCGAAAAAATCTTCACCCTCTCGTTCGAGCTCTACACGCGTTCCTTCGACATCGTCGGCCGTGCGCTGACGAAGCGCTTTGGAAAGCCCCATACGAGGACCTCCAGGATCCGGGATCGAACGGGTGCCGAGTTCGATCAGGTCCAGATGCGCTGGACGATCGGCTCGACCATCGTCGAGTGCGAGAAACGTTCGGGCTCCATGGACATGATGAAGGTCTCGATGGTCTCCCGGGCCGCAATGGCAATCATCGAGAAAGAGATCAAGGCCATGGAGGCAAAGGGCGCGAAGGATCGCTAGTTTTTCGCGGAGTCGCTATTGCAGGCGGCGAACCTTGTACCCCTTCCTCTCCAGCTCGGCGAGGACACTGTTCGGGCCGGTAAGGTGCAGCGCGCCAATGGCAACGAACGGATGCTGCCCCCGTTTGACCAGGAGGTCGATCTGTTCAGCCATGAAGGGATTGCGCGCATCGCTGATCTTTCGGCAGCGACTCGCGAGGAGCGGCGTCATGCACGCGTTGGCTTCGATGATCTCGCGCACCCGAGCCAAATCGCCGGCATAGACCGCGTCGAGCACGACCCCAAGCCGCGTATCCGAGATCCCCTGGTGATCTGGCTTGTCCATCTCCTCCGCGAACAGGCGAATGGCGGCAATCGACTCGTCGGTCGTGACGTCGAGAAGCGAGCCGTACGCGCGCAGGCTCCCCTCGATGTCCGTTGCGCGAATGCTTCGCGACTCGGCGGCCTTCCGATAGGTATCGTCCAGGGACGGATAGACCTTGCCGCGCGTTGACCTGCCGTGAACCGCGGACATCTCGCTCAGGAGGGTGGCTGCGTACTGCGTCTTGCGCGTGACCAGCATTTCCCAGGCCCCGGGAGGAGCTCCCAACTGCTTCAGCTGTGATTCGAGGCGAAGCGCGAGGTCGTCCGGGAGGTCGTCTTTCAGCGAGCTACCGGCCGGGCGCGAGATCATGGCGTTCACCCCGGCACGGGGGCTTCTCTCGATCGGGCTGTCGGGCAATTGTTCGAACCCGATCACGTCGGACTTCTCGAGAGCGCCGACGGCCGTGGCGTTGAGCTCGAGGCGGACGTGGCTATTCGCGTGCGCGGAGGCGGCGATGTACGCCGTACCGCGCTCACCGGTCGCTTCGAAGATCGTTCCAACCTTCCGTGTCTGCGCCGCGGCGTCGAAGGCAGCGCACGCGATAGACGCGGCGAAGAGAAGCGAACGAATCACGGAGTGAGGTTGAAGACGATCTCGTACTCGCCGATGAAGCCCACCGGTTCGGGCCGGAACTTCCACTGCGAAAGCGCCCGCGTCACCTCGCGCTCGAACATCCGGTTGCTCGCGGACACGATCTGCACTTGGCTCACCGTTCCTTCGGGCGTGACGTGGAGGCGCGCGATGACGCGCCCGCCGATGCCCTCGCGTTGGGCGACGCGCGGGTAGATCGGATCGACGCGATGCGCGGGCCTGAACTCCTTGCGAACGGCCGGCCCGATGGCGCTCCCTGTTCCCGAATCGTCCCGGGCCCCGAAGTCGGCAGGCGGTTGAGGGATTGTCGTGCGCGAATCGAAGATGGGAGCGGAATCGGCCGGCACCTGGATGTCGATCTCCCGCGGCGGCACGTAAGCGGTCGTCGGGACGGGCACGATGCGCGGTTCCGGCGGTGCCACATCGCGCGGCAGCGGCCTGGGCGGCTCGGGTACGAAGGTGACGTCGGTGGGCTGTAGCGCCCGGTCGATGAACGTGCGTGAGAGCCCGGTGATCAGTGCGTAGCCCACGGCAATGTGGATCAGCACGACAAGCCCGATGCCCGTGAAATTCTGCTTCTCGGCGCGGTAGTTCATCGCATCCCCCAGTCCGGTTGAAGAATCGGCGACGTCGTCCTGCGCTTCCATGCTGCCACTGGCCGCCTTTTGCTTCAAACGGGCGGAAGCCGCGTTCGGGTTTGCGGCCGGTGGTCTACCAGAAGCCCGGCGGCCAGTTCCCCGTATTGATGCCCCTCACGATCACTTGGCGCGCAGCAAGCAGTCTCTCCGCCTCGGCAGGCGGATAGTTGTAGCGAAGCAGGTAGTCCTCCACCGAGGTGGCGTCGCACTTGCCTTCGGTCACGCAGCGCACCGACACGAAGCCGGAATCGGCGGTGCATTGGTTGCCGAAGTCGCACGAGGCCATGAGAAACGCATCCCGGATCACCGGGACGCCCACCTTCGTACCGTCGCCCAGGTCGTACTGGTAGTCACGGCCTCGGTCCGGGCGACGGTGAAAGAAGGCGCCCATCTCCTGCAGGGCCAGGGGATCCTTGGTCGCGGCAACAGCCTCCGCGGCCGCGATCTTCCGCGCGCCGAAATCCTTCTCGATCGGCTCGCGCAGCAACGCTCGCGGATCCCCGCTCGCCACGAGTCCGCGCATGACCTCGGTTCTTTGGGTGCCGTACTCCAGGAAGGGGAAGTCGCGGCACATGGTTGCGATGCGGTCGTACACCGCCTTTCGCTTCGCCTTGTCCACGGGGTTCGTGAGGGCTTCGATGGCGGCGGCATTCGCCCTGGCCACGCCGGAATATACGAAGTTCGAGCACGAGCCGGCGAGCTGATCCCTCACCATGATTGCGGCGGGATCGTTGTTCCCCACCAAGCGCAGGTAGGCCTCGGTGCGATTGGTCGCATGGATCTCTGCCGTGTAGCGGCCGGCGACAGTCGGGCTCGACGAGCTGACGGTCGCTCGCATGGGATCCTCTGTGGGCCGTGCAGTGACGCTCGAGCCCGCCCCGCGCGCAGGGCCGTCGGCCTGGGTTCGAACTCCCGTGTTCTCTGCGCCGTCATGGGTCTTGATGGTGATGGCGATGAACACCGCTGCCGCCAAGCTGGCGAGGATCCAGAACAAGGGGCGATGTGACTTCAAGCGTTCCTTATCGACGCAACAAGAAGACCACGCGCACCAGCACGATGACTGCAGCCACCGCGGCGAACACCTTCGCGAAGAAGAACGGGGCCATGAAGACCAGGAAAAGCAGGGCGTAGATCAAGGCCACGCCGGCGACCCATTTCGCGGCAACCGGTCCCCGGTGGATTGCGACCCCCAGCAGATGCTCCCGGTAGGTAAGCGGGCTTTGGACAGGCGGTTCGATGTCGCTCTTCCACTCTTCGCGCTGGACGCGCTCAAGCGGTTCCAGTGTGGGTTCCGGACCAGCGGCCACGTGCTTCATTTCACTGTCGCCCATGCGCTCTATCCTGCCACGCATCTCGCGCGTAGCGGCCCGGAGGTTGGCCCACGTGCCGGCTGAATGCGGTGCTGAACGTACTCGCCGAGCCATAGCCGACGCGCTCGGCGACCTCGGCCACGCCGATGTCGTCGCTGCGGAGCAGGTCCTTGGCCAATGCCATTCGCCAGGCCAGGAGGTATTCCATCGGTGGCAGTCCCACCGCGCGGGTGAAGCGGTCGAAGAAAGCGGAGCGCGAGAGGGCGGCCCTCTTTGCGAGCTGGGCGACCGTCCATGGGCGCGCGGGGTCACCGTGCATCTGGCGGATCGCGAGCGCGAGGCGCGCGTCGGACAGTCCGCGCAGCAGGCCCGGTGGCGCATCGTCGCCGGGCGCAGACCGGAGGGCTTCCACGAGCAGCACCTCCACGAGGCGCGTAAGCACGAGCTCCCGGCCCGCGCGCTGTTCGATCGACTCGTCGCCCACGAGCCGCACCAGCGTCGAGAGGCGCTCGGCGCTCCTCACGTGCACCAGTCCCGGCAGCAGCGAAACCAGCAACGTTGCATCGGACGAGCCGAAGACGAAGTAGCCACCGAGCAGGCGCACATCCGGACGTCCCCCGCGCGTGCCGTGGCGAACTTCCTCCGCCCTCGACTTCGACGCCACGTGCGGATCGAAGTCCTCGGGCGTCACCTTCTCGAAGCCGGACATCGTGAACCCCGGTGTGGCGGGCAACAGCACGAAGTCCCCCGCTTCGATCGTGATGGAGGCGTAGCCGTCCACGGCGAGGCGGCAGCTTCCCTCCAGTACCGCGCAAAAGCTCGGCTGGCCAAACTTCGAGTAGCGGACGCCCCAGCGCCCAGCGCCGCTGATGCGCTTGGAAAAGACGGTACGCGGCTGCAGCAGCGCGATGACTTCCGAGAGCGGGTCGCTCATGTCTGGACGATGGCCAATGAAATACGGACTCTCCATTGTAGAGAGTCCTGCCCGGCGCCGCTATCGTGGATCCCATCACAACCCCGAAGGGAAACCGCCATGAAGACCGTCCTCATCACCGGCTGCTCGTCCGGCTACGGCCTCGAGACCGCCCGCCACTTCCACGCGCAGGGCTGGAACGTGATCGCCACCATGCGCAAGCCGCGCGAAGACGTGCTGCCCAAGTCCAACCGGATCTGGCTGGTGCCGCTCGACGTCACGAAGCCGCAGAGCATCGAGGCCGCGCTGAAAGCGAGTGGGCCGATCGACGTGCTCGTGAACAACGCGGGCCTCGGCCTCTTCGGCGCATTCGAAGCCACGCCCATGGCCACCGTCCGCGAGATCTTCGAGACCAACACCTTCGGGATGATGGCGATGACGCAGGCGGTGCTGCCGCAGTTCCGGGCGCGCAACTCGGGCGTCGTCGTGAACGTCACCTCCAGCGCGACCCTGGCGCCGATGCCGCTCGTGGCCGCGTACACGGCGAGCAAGATGGCCATCGAGGGGTTCACCGCGTCGCTCGCGCACGAGCTGGAGGAGTTCAACGTGCGCGTGAAGCTGGTGGAGCCGGGCTACGGTCCGACCACGAGCTTCACGAGCAATGGTGCAGCGCGCATGGAGGGGTTGATCCCCGAGCCCTACGCGCCCTTTGCGCAGCGCGTCTTCGCCGCATTCACCCAGCCCGCCGCCGTGACCAACGAGGCCGACGTGGCCCAGGGCGTGTGGCGCGCCGCGAACGACTCGACGGAGCGGCTTCGCTTCCCGGCGGGCGCCGATGCCGTCGCGTTGGCCCAGGCCAAGTAGGCGTGGAGGGGTTTTGTACGCCACCGCACCGATGGGCATAGGCCGACGGGTATATGCTCGGCCATGACCTCTCAATTCATCCTCGAAGATGTGTCCATCGTGGAGAACGATTTCTCCGCCGATTCCCGCGACAAGGAAGGCATGAGGATCGTGACCTACGAGACGAGGCGCAGCATCTCGCTGCACTTCGCCGTGGAGCACATCGTGCAGATCGAAGCCGTGAAGGACAGCAAGGCGGGCGAGCTGCGCTCCATCATCACGCTCACCTCCGGCAAGCGCTACATCACGCGGCGCGGTGCCCAGGAGCTGTGTGCGGCGATCGGCAAGCTCGGCGTCGCAGCGGCCTGAGCGTCCCCCAGGGCTATACGGCGCGTTCCAGGTAGCTCTCGAACACCCCCACGTGCACCAGAGCCGGCTCGGCTGAGTCGGGCCACAGATCCTCGCTCCTGAAGCGCACGTCGTAGGTCGGCTCGTCCGCGGCCTCGATGGAATGCGCATGCGCGTCCGGGAACGGATAGGCGGGCGTCACACCCACGACGATGCCGCTCTTGCCGCGAATGTAGCCGGGCATGCGCACGTGGCCGGGAACGTGCTCGGAGCGGACGCGGACGGCATTGCCGACCTTGAACGCCTGCCGAGTCGCCACGTTCGTGCGGCCGGGCGCGCTTTCGGCAGCCAGCGGGAACACGCCACCGGCTCGCCGTTCCAGCTCCTCGTGCGTGACGATTCCCTTTTCCACGCACAGCGTCGCGAGGCTCGTGAGCGACCGTTCGTAGTAGCTCGCCGTGAGGTAGTGCCGCGGCTCCATGCGTTCGATGGCATGGCGGTACTCGTCCATGTTGAAAACGCCCGAGCGGACGGCGAACGCATAGAGCGAATTCACGCGCTTCTCCCACTCGGCGTGGAAAGCGCCCGCATTCAACGTGTAGCGAACGGGTCCGAAGCCCTGTTTGCCGCCGAGATCGTGGATGCCGTCCATCGTCCGTCTCCTAGAGGCGAGCCACGCCGATCATGCCGTCGCGCGTGACGACCTCCGCGAGCTTCTCCTCGGGCCAGCCGATCGTCTCGGGCGGCTGCACGGGCAGCACCATGTAGCGCGTGTCGGTCGTCGTATCCCAGACGCGGATCTCCACCTCGGGCGGAAGCTCCGTTCCCATCTCCTTCAGGACCGTGCGCGATTGCCGGACGACGCGCGAGCGATATTCGAGGTCCTTGTACCAGTCGGGCGGCAGCCCGATGATCGTGAACGCGGTGCAGGAACAGAGCGTGCAGCAGATGACGTTCTGCAGCGTGGGCGTGTTCTCGAGCACGACGAGGTGGCGGTGATGCTTCGGCATCGCGAGGCCCAGCTCGGCGACGGCATCGCGGCCGTTGGCGAGCAGGCGTTTGCGGAACGCGGGATCGGCCCACGCCTTGGCGACGACGCGTGCACCGTTGCGCGGCACCCACTGTTCCTCCGCGAGGTGCGTGAGCTCCTCCACGGCCTTCGACGTATCCAGTCCGTGGGCGTCGAGCGCGCCCTGGATGGCTGCCACGCGCTGCTCGATGGGGGCGATTCTGGTCATGCGGAAATGCTACACCGCCGGAGGCGGCCCCTGGCGGACGCCGCTACCTTTTCCGCTCCGTGCACTTGATGACCTCGGTCGGCGTCGGAAGCGCGAGGCAATCCCGCTTGTCCGAGTCGTCGCCGGGGTTCCTGGCGGGCGGGTTCATGTTCAGCCGCGGTGCCGCAGCGGGTGCAGGTGCGGCGCTGACGGGAGGCGTGCCACCGACGTAGCGGAAGGTCTCGCTGGCGACGAGCACCTCCGGCCCGCCCGTGACCGTCGCGCGCACGGTGTAGATGCCGGGCGCGTCGGCGGCGAGGAGCTTCGTGTTCGTCGTTGGCCCGAGCATCACGGTGCGGACCTCGGGTTGGTTCGCGATCGTGAACCGGCAGCATTGCTTCGCCTCGACCCTCGTCACGCCATCGGGCCCGACGAACTCCACATCGGCCACCAGTTCCATGACGCCCGCCGCCGGGGGACGCAAGCCGCTCACGACGATCGGAAAGTGGATCTGCCGCCCCTCGGGAACCTCCTTCAGGCTCGGCGGGTAGGTGCCCGCGGTGCCTGCGGCGGCGGTGGTCCGGAGCCAGTCCTGGAAGCCGTCGACCGACTCGACGACGAGGACCTTCATCGCCGGCTGTTGCGCGAGGGCGGCCGGGGCGACGGCGGCCGCTGCCATTGCGAGGACGAGGAGGGGTGCGCGGATCATCACCCTTCGGAGTGACGGATCGGGCTCGGAGTTCCCCGCGATTTCCATTTCAACCCCGGCACCAGCATCGGCACGCGCTCGCGGTACGACGCGTACGAGGCTCCGTGCTCCTTGAGGAGGTCCCGCTCCTCGAGCTGCAGCGCGACGAGGATATAGGCCGTGGTCACCGCAGCGAACAGCAGGTGGCCCACGCTCATCGTCGGCGCCGACCAGAACGCGATGATGAAGCCCAGCATGATCGGGTGGCGCACGAAGCGGTAGAAGAACCGCTCGACGTAGTCGGGCGTCGTGTAGACGCGGCCGCGCGCATGCAGCCACGCCTGGCGCAGGCCGAAGAGCTCGAAGTGGCTGATCATGAACGTGGACAGCAGGACGATGAGCCATCCCGTCGCGAAGAGCGCCCACACGACCGTCGCGGCGGGTCCTTGCACCTGCCACACCGTCTCCGGCAGGGCGCGCCACCCGAAGCAGATCGCGAAGAGCAGCAGGCTCGCCGCCAGCACGAAGGTCGCGCGCTCGATGGGCGGCGAGACGAATTGCGTCCACCAGCGCTTGAAGCCGGGGCGCGCCATCACGCTGTGCTGCAGCGCGAAGGCGGTGAGCAGCAGCAGGTTCACGATCACCGCCGCCGCGAGGGGCGAGGCCGGGCCGCTGTCGATCGTCTTGGGCACGAGGAAGCCGCCCAGCCACGCGATGGCGTAGAGGAACGACGCGAGGAAGATCACGTACGAAAGGGAGGCGTAGAGCAGGCTGGCGATGCGGGTCACGGTCGGTCTCCAGGGAAGCGCTTGGAGCGCAGGCTCCCACGATGCCTCCGGGCCGTGCCCGGCGCATGAGTCCCCTGTCCCGGTCGCACGGCCACGCCAGGGCCCGGCCGGGACCACGGTCCCGGGTTCAGGCGCCGCCCATCCCGTGCTCTCGCGCGAGCACGATCGCCTTCGCCCGGTTCTCCACGCCCAGCTTGTCGAAGATGCTCGTGATGTTGTTGCGCACCGTCTTCCCGGAAATGCCGAGCTGGGTGGCGATCTGCGCGTTGTCCAGGCCGCGTGCGATGCAGTCGAGGATGCCCGCCTCGCGCGGCGTGAGGGAAGGGAATGCGTCCGTTGTCTCGTCGCCCGCGGCCCGGGGCACGAAGGCCTCCAGGGCCTCGAAGAACTCCGCGTACGCGGGCTCCTGCGGCAGCAGCACGTGGTTGTCGGATTCGAGCGGCAGGAATTGCGCGCCGGGAATGAGCCCCGCGATCACGCGGCCCTCCTCGAAGGGCACGCGCCGGTCGCCGCGCTGGTGCATCACCAGCGTGGGGCAGCGCACGAGCGGCGCGGACGGCGTGGCGTCGATCATGTAGTAGGAGCGCACCAACCGCGCCGCATTGACGGCCGAGCACGATACGCGTTGCAGGTCGCTCAGCGATGCGATCTGCTCGGGCGTGGCGCCCGGTGCGAACTGCATCGCGAACATCGTGCGGTAGCTGCCGTCCTCGCGGCCCCAGCCGGCCTCGATCAGCTGCACGAGCGCCTCGAACTCCGACACGCGCTCGGGCGGAAGGCCGCGCTTCAACACGCCGCGCGCATAGCCGCCGAGAATCACCAGCGCCGTCACGCGGTCCGGATGGCGTGCCGCATATTCGATCGCGATCGCCGCGCCCTGCGAGTGGCCCATGAGAGCGAAGGTGTTGTAGCCGGCCGCGTCGACGACGGCTTCGAGGTCACGCACGCTCGCTTCGAACGACACGTCCTTTACGTCGGCATCCGAAAGCCCACAGGCGCGTGCGTCCATGCGCAGCAGCCGATGCCCGCGCGAAAGGCCGTCGATCCACGGGCGCCACAGCGGGCTCTGGTATTCGTACTCGAGGTGGGTGAGCCAGTGCGGCGCCTTGACGAGCGGCGTGCCCTTGCCGGTGACGGTGTACGCGAGGCGCGTACCGTCGGCGCTGGCGCAGAAATGGATAGGAGGCGGTGCAGTAGGCGGCATCGCCCCCAAGATTACGCGATTAGTGCTTTCCGACGATCGGCGCCGGAGCGGGATCATCCTCGGAGACGAAGCGATAGGCGAGGGCGCCGATCGCGGCGCCGACGATGGGCGCGACCCAGAAGAGCCAGAGCTGCTCCAGCGCCCAACCACCCGCGAACACCGCGACGCCCGTACTGCGCGCGGGATTCACCGACGTGTTGGTCACCGGGATGCTGATCAGGTGGATCAGCGTGAGGCAGAGGCCGATCGCGAGCGGCGCAAAGCCCGCCGGCGCGCGGCCATGCGTGGCGCCCATGATCACGAAGAGGAAGAACGCGGTCATCACGATCTCGCACACCGCGGCCGCCGCGAACGAATAGCCCCCGGGCGAATGCGCGCCGAAGCCGTTGGAGGCGAAGCCGCTCTTCGCGGCATCGAAGCCGGGGACACCGCTCGCGATCGTATAAAGGATCGCGCCCGCGGCGATGGCGCCCAGGACCTGCGCGGCAATGTACGGTACCAACTCCTTCGCGGGGAAGCGTCCGCCGGCGCAGAGGCCGATCGACACGGCGGGATTGAGATGGCAGCCGGAGATGTGGCCGATGGCATAGGCCATCGTCACGACGGTGAGGCCGAAGGCCAGGGACACGCCGTGCAGGCCGATTCCAACGTTCGGGAAAGCGGCCGCGAGGACGGCACTGCCGCAGCCGCCGAGCACGAGCCAAAGGGTTCCGAGGAACTCCGCGCCGTATTTCTTCATGGTCACCTCCGGGCTTGCCTGCTGGAGGCAACCACTCTAAGCCAACTCAGTTCTGGGCGTATCCCCACTCGACGACGGCTTTCGCAGCCGCGGCGCGGGTATAGAAATAGCCGTTGCGCTCGAAGCCCGGCACCAACAAGGGGCTCCAGCGCGCGACATGCAACGTTTGGGTGCCGAAATCGAGATAGGCCGGAATGAAGCCCAGCGCAAGGTACTCGTCAGCATGCGTTTCGAACCGGATCGCGTTGTCGTACTCGAGACGCTCTTGGTTCATCAGGGGTTCCATTTGGACCTCTCCTAGGGGCGATCAGCGCCCTTGCATGGAATGAAGTGTCCGACGGAACCACGCGCTTCGTCAGGGGTGAATGTCCCTTTTCGGGCGTCGAGAAATGCGGATAGCAAAAGTAGGACACCGCACTTTTCCACCTCGGACAAATCCGATGACGCCGATGCACCGTTTCGGCGATTGCAATTGCAATGGGGTGAAGCATGCGTTTTTGTGACGCACTTCACGAGCGAATATAAGTAAACACTGCAAGATTCGCGCAGCCATGGCCGCCCTCCCTTACCTCCTCGAAGACAACGCAAGAGTCCTGCAGGCGGTGCGGATGCGTCGGTTCTGGCTCGCGGCGTCGGTCTACATCGTCTCGATACCCCTGCTCGGCTTCGCAACCTTCGTAGGCCTGATCGCGCGCGAGCCGGCGCTGGTCGCGGGCACGGCGATGGCTGTCGTGAACATCGCGTTCTTCTGGCTGCTGCGCAACGGCTACAACCTGCGCTTCGGCGACCCCAGCCTCACCTGGCTGCAGATGCTCACCGCCACGACGCTTCTGATGTTCGTGGCCTATAGCTTCGACCGCAGCCGCGGCGTCGCCCTCCTGATGTGCCTGGTGATCCTCGTGTTCGGCGTGTTCCGCTTCAAGGTGCGCGAGTACATCTTCGCCTCCGTGGTGATGCTGGCCGGCTACGCGGCGGTCATCAACCTCGCGATGTGGAAGAAGCCCGACACGGTGGACGTCTGGCTCGAGTTCTACCAGTGGCTCACGCTCGCCTGCGTCCTCCCGCTCTTCGGCTACATCGGCGGGCGCGTGAGCGACCTTCGCATGCGCCTTCGCCGCACCAACGACGAGCTGGGTGCCGCGCTCGGCACGATCCAGCGCATGGCGACGCACGATTCGCTGACGGGCCTGCCCAACCGCGTTCTTTTCAACGAAACGCTCGAGCACGCGATGTCGCAGGCGACGCGCCACAAGCATCCGGTGGCGCTGCTCTACATGGACCTGGACCGGTTCAAGAACATCAACGACACGCTGGGCCACCCGGTCGGCGACCGCGTGCTGCAGATCGCGGCGCGCCGCGTGGCGAGCGCCGTGCGCGAAAGCGACGTCGTGGCCCGCCTGGGCGGCGACGAATACGTGGTGCTGGTCGAGAACTACCGCAATCCCGAGGACCTGGGCGAAGTCGCGCTGAAAGTGATTTCCGCCCTCAGCGCCCCGCTGGAGATCGACGGGCATCCGCTCAGCCTCTCGGTCAGCGTCGGCATCTGCACGTTCCCCGCGGATGCCCGCGATGCGCCGGCCCTGGTCGCCAATGCCGACTCCGCGATGTACCGCGCCAAGGAGCTGAACCCCGGCGGCTACTGCTTCTATTCGCAGACGAAGGACGAGCGCAGCGTCGATCGCCTGGAGCTCGAGGCGGAGCTGCGCCACGCCGCGGAGAAGCACCAGCTTCGGCTCCACTACCAGCCCAAGATCGACATGGCCTCGGGCCGCGTCGCGGGCGTGGAAGCGTTGCTGCGCTGGCAGCATCCGCGCTGGGGCCTGATGCAGCCGGACCAATTCATTCCGCTCGCCGAGGAGACCGGGCTCATCGTCGGCATCGGCTACTGGGTCGTGCAGACGGCCTGCCACGACGCCAAGTCGTGGAGCGACGCGGGCCATCCGCCGATCTCCGTCGCGGTGAATCTCTCCGCGCGCCAGTTCCGCCAGGAAGACCTCGCCGAACGCCTGGGCAGCATCGTGCGGGCCTCGGGCCTTGCGATGAACCGCCTGGAGCTCGAGATCACCGAGAGCATGGTGATGCGCGACCCCGACGCCGCCGCGGACGCCATGAGGCGCCTGCGCGCGATGGGCATCCGCCTCGCCATGGACGACTTCGGCACCGGCTACTCCTCGCTCGGCGTGCTGAAGCGCTTCCCCATCCAGAGCCTGAAGGTCGACCGCAGCTTCGTGCGCGACCTGCCGCACAACGGCGACGACGTGGCGATCACCCGCGCCGTCATCGCGATGGCGCACAGCCTGCGCATGGACGTGGTCGCCGAGGGCGTGGAACACCAGGGCCAGTTCGACGCACTCCTCAAGGAAGGCTGCGACCAGTTCCAGGGATATTTTTGTAAGCCCCCACTCACCGAACCGGACCTGGTGCGCTACCTCGAGGACGAGCGTCGCCGCCCCGAGGTCCCTGAAATGATGCCCTCGGTAGTGTGATATTCGGCATAGCGTCGCAACTCGCGGCGCGTAGGATGGTCTGTGCCTGAGAAGGCATTTCCCTCCTGAAGGAGGCCGATATGAAGCGCGTCTGCAGGGTCGTGGGCTTGATCGCCGCGGTGGGCGGACTCCAGGCTTGGGCGCTGGATATCGAGCCGACCAGTCGGCAAAAAGCGATCGCCGCTGCCGTCCCCGCATCCATCCCCGCCACGGCCGCCCCCGGCCGCCAGATCGAGCTTCCCGAATTGCGTGCCGGTGTCGACGCCAATGGCCGAACGCTCACCGGGGCATGCACCCTGGGGAGCGTCGAGCTCTGCTACGACTCCCGGGAAGGACGGCTGGTCTATCGGCCCACGCGCAACTGGATGCCGGCGATCGAAGGCCTCACGCCCGAGCACATCTCGGTGCGGCGCGATTCCGTCGTCTTCAAGTATTCCTTCCGGTAGTCCGCGTTCCCCGCGCTGCTCGTCTTCGACGAGGTGTCGGAAAAGCTGCGTGCGCGAAGGCTGAACTGTCGCATGGCGATCAGGCCGGTCCGTCGAGCGCGCGAAGCGCCGCGTGGCGCTGGTCGATCGCGATCTGCCGGCAGGTGTTGCGCGAATCGTTGTCGAAGGCTTCGCAGCGCGCATTGTCGACGGCGAGCTCGCCTTCGATACGGGCCTTGCGGGCTTCGGCTTGCGCGGACACGGTCCCGAGGTAGCGCGCCGTGAGCTCCGCCATCAGGATGCTTTGCTGCGCCTGGGTCTCGGTGCCGCACACCGAGGCTTCGTAGCCGGCGAGGCTGGCGCAGTGGACGCGTTGCTTGCGCACGTCCTTTTCGATGTTGCGCGCGGCCGCTTCGTAGTCGCGCTCGCTCATGAGCGTGGCGCGGGGGCCATCGACGGCTGCGTAGACGAGAGAACCCGCCGCGATGCCGGCGAGACCGAGACTGACGAGGAAGTGGGCGCGTTTCATGGAAAGCATCGTCGCTCCGGCCCCCCTCCAAGTCTGTAAGACGGCTTGCGCCGGATCTACATGAAGCGCTGAATCCGGCATCGGACGGGTCTTACGTCGCAGGGGCCGCCACAACCTCTAAAATGGCGTCCGTGTCCCTCCGCAATCCCGATTTCGCCTTCGCCGGCTCCCATTCGCTCCAGGTCGCGCCCCGCGGTCCCCGCGCCGTGGCGGTGTGGCTGCTCGTGTGCTGCGCGCTGGTGTTCGCGATGGTGGTCGTGGGCGGGGTGACCCGCCTGACCCATTCGGGCCTCTCGATCGTGGAGTGGCAGCCGTTGATCGGCGCGGTGCCGCCTCTAAACGATGCGGCGTGGGAGGCGGAGTTCTCCAAGTACAAGCGCACGCCGGAATTCAAGCAGCGCAACTTCGACATGACCGTCGAAGGCTTCAAGGGCATCTTCTGGTGGGAGTACGCGCACCGGCTGCTGGGGCGGGCGATCGGCGTGGTGTTCCTGCTGCCTTTCCTCTACTTCCTGGCGCGACGACAGCTGGATAAGCCTCTCGCGTGGCGGCTGGGCGGCATCTTCGTGCTGGGCGGGCTGCAGGGCGCGCTCGGCTGGTACATGGTCGCCTCGGGCCTGGTGGACGATCCGCGCGTGAGCCAGTTCCGGCTGACGGCGCACCTCACGCTGGCCTTCCTGATCTATGCGGCGATGTTCTGGGTCGCGCTGGGGATCCTGGTGCCGGAGCGCTACGGGTCTCCGCCGGGGCTTCGGAAGCTCGGCTCCCTGTTGGTGGTCCTCGTGTTCGCGATGGTGGTGACGGGGGGCCTGGTCGCGGGCATTCGCGCGGGCTATGCCTACAACACCTTCCCGCTCATGAACGGCCATTTCGTCCCGCCCGAGATCTTCATGCTGCAGCCGTGGTGGAAGAACTTCGGCTACAACATGGCGACGGTGCAGTTCGACCATCGCATCGTCGCCTGGGCGCTGGCGATCCTCGTGCCCCTGGCGTGGCTCCAGGCCTGGCGGTCGCCGGCGGTCGCGCGGCACGCCTCGTGGGCGGCGACGGCGCTGGTCTTCGCCGTCTCGCTGCAAATCGCCCTGGGGATCTTCACGCTGCTGCTGCGCGTGCCGGTGGAGCTGGGCGCCGCGCACCAGGGCAACGCCGTGATCGTGCTCACCTGCGCGCTCTGGCTGCGGCACGCGCTCCGCTGAGCGCTCAGCCTTCGGCCTTGACGGCCATCAGGGACCGCGACTTTTCCGCGTGCGCCGCGACGATGCAGTTGTCGCGCTGGAAGCCGGTCACGAGGAAGCACTTGGAGCGGTCGACGTCGAATCTCGAGGCGATGCGGGCGAGCATCGCTTCGCGCGAGGCCCGGAACGTACCTTTGTAGCGGGCGTCGAGCTCGGCCAGCATCACGCGCTCGCTGGCGACGTTCTCCGCGCGGCAGACGTGGCTGTCGGGACCGCGGAGCGATCCGCAGGCGAGCTGCAGGTCGCTGGTCTCGGCCGTGATGGCGCGCTTGAGGGCGACGTAGTTCTCGGTGGTCATGAGCGAGGGCGTGGAGACGACAGTGGCGCCGATGCCGACGGTGGTGGCCGCGGTCAGCGCGGTGGTCAGCAGGACCATCAGGTGGATCTTCTTCATGTTCGCTCCGGACTGGCTCATGGGACTGAGCCATGGTCGAAGGAATGCGCCTTCAACTCTGTCGGAGTGGTTTTCCCGCGGGGCCGGACGCACACGGAATGGCGCGTCGGAATCGTCCTACTTGGCGGGAAGTTATTGCGTCGCGGTGATGCCGCCGTCCAGGTAGAGCACCTGGCCGGTGACGAAATCGGAGGCCGGAGCGCAGAAATAGAGGGCGGCGGCGGCGATGTCGCGCGGCTCGCCCACGCGCCCGAGCGGGATGCGCGCGAGGAGGGCCTCCCAGCGGCCCGGATCGGACTGCCACTTCTTCGCCGCCTCGGTCAGCACGACGGTGGGCGCGACGCCGTTCACGGTGATGCCGTGCTGGGCGAGCTCCACGGCGTGCTGCTTCACCAGCATCACGAGGGCGCCCTTGGTGGCGCAGTACGCGGAGTAGCCGTAGCCCTTCATGCCGAGCATCGATCGCACGGAGAGCAGGTGCACTTGCTTGCCGCCGCGGCCGCCGGCCACCTGGTGCTTCGCTGCCGCCTGCGCGAAGAACATCGCCGAGCGCAGGTTGGTGCGGTAGATCTCGTCGAAGGTCTCTTCGGTGACTTCCGCCACCTTCTGCTCGCGGTTCTTGCCGACGCAGTTGGCGAGGATGTCGAAGCGGCCGAATTCGGAGGCGACGGCGTCGGTGGCTTTCCGGATGCTGTCGACGCTTTCGGCGTCCACTTCGAGGCCGATGGCCTTGTGGCCCTTCGCGGTGAGCTCTTTCGCCAGGGCCTTGGCCTTGTCCGCGCTGCGACCCGCGATGGCGACGCTGGCACCCGCTTCCGCGAGCATTTCCGCCACCGCGCCGCCCAGGCCGCCGTAGCCGCCCGGCACGAAGGCCACCTTGTCCTTGAGGTCGAAGAGCTCTTTCATGGGATCGGTTTTAGATTAATTGGGGTCAGACTCCCATTACGAAATGGGAGTCTGACCCCCATTAATCAGTCCATCTGGAGGCCGCCGTTCACGTCGACGATCTCCCCGGTGATGAAGCCGGCCAGGGGAGAGGCGAGGAAGCGCACGGCGTGGGCGAATTCGTCCGGCTCGCAGAAGCGGCCGACCGGGATCTGCGACAGGAGCTGGCGGCGCTGCGAGTCGTTCAGGCCCTCGGTGATCATCGGCGTCTTTACGTAGGCGGGCGAGATCCCGTTCACGGTGACGCCGTGGGCCGCCGCTTCCCGCGCGAGGGAGAAGGTGAGCGAGGTCATGGCGCCCTTGGAGGTGGAGTACGCCGTGCCCGCGGTGAGGCCGCCGGTCTTGGCGGCGAGGGAGCACACATTGATGATGCGGCCCCAGCCGCGTGCCTTCATGCCCGGGAGCACGGCTCGCGACCAGTAGAACGCGCCGTCGAGGTTGATCGACATCACGCGGCGCCATTCGCTGTCCGAGGTCTGCTCGGCCTTGTCGTTCGAGAGCACGCCGGCGTTGTTCACCAGGATGTCCACCGGCCCCAGCTCGCCTTCGATGCGCTGGAACGCCGTCTTCACGCTCATCGAATCCGCGATGTCGCAGGCGACGCCGAGCGTCTTGCCGCGGAGGAACCGCGCGAGGTTGTCCAGCCGCAGCGCGTCGATGTCGACCAGCGCCACCTGCGCGCCGTCCTCGAGCAGGAACTTCGCTGCCGCCGTGCCCATCGTGCCCGCCGCGCCCGTAACAACCGCGGTCTTTCCAGTAAGTGTCATGAATTAACTGGGGTCAGACTCCCATTTCGAAACGGGGGTCAGACTCCCTTTCTTTGTCGCGTTCGTTGAGTGTTGGGGTGGATGTCGATGTCGTGTTGGGTCCTGCCGCTCCTATTTTGCTTCGAAAATGGGAGTCTGACCCCAGTTTCGAAATGGGAGTCTGACCCCAATTAATTGTCCAGGGCGCTCTTCTTGCCGAAGAGGCCGCGGGCGCGGAAGGTGACGACGAGGATGAAGAGGATGTACATGGAGAGCAGCGACCACTCGGAGGCATAGGCGCCGGTGAGGCCGACCACCAGGCCCACCATGAGGCCCGCGACGACCGCGCCCCAGAAGCTGCCGACGCCGCCCAGCACGATGATGAGGAAGGCGGGCACCACGGCATCCACGCCGACGTGCGGGCGGATGCCCCAGATCGGCGCCATCACGATGCCGGCGATCGCCGCCAGCGCCGTGCCGAGCGCGAAGACGCCCGTGCGCAGCTTCGCGAGGTCGTAGCCGAGGGCGCGCACCATCTCGCCGTCGTGCGCCCCGGCCTTGATGATCGCGCCGTACTTGGTCTTCTCGATCAGCAGCCACAGCATCACGATCAGCGCCATCGCCGCGGCGCACGCGAAGAAGCGGTACTTCGCATAGATGAGGTCGCCCAGCAGCACCGCGCCGCTGATCGACTCGGGCACCAGCAGCGTCTTCTCCTGCGAGCCCCAGGTGACGCGGATCATCTCCTCGATCACCAGCGCCGCGCCGAACGTGAGCAGGAGCCCATAGAGCGGATCCTTGCCGTACGTGCGACGCATGCACAGCTCCAGCAGCATGCCGAAGAGCCCGACGGCCACCGGAGCGAGTGCAAGCACCAGCGCATAACGCACGCCGAGCGGGAGCCCCGCGAAGGGGCTCCAGCCCATCATCGTGAACGCGACGTACGCGCCGAGCGCAAAGAGCGAGCCGTGCGCGAGGTTGATCACCTCCATCACGCCCACGATGAGCATGAACCCCAGGGCGATCAACGCAAACAGCAGCCCCAGGGACAGCCCGTTCAGCAGGTGCGGCAGGAGGTTGGCGACAAAATCCACCTACACCTCGTACGTCGGCGTCGCTTCGTACGTCTCCAGCTTGCAGGCGCCGGCGGCATCCTTGTCCTCGGCTTCCTGCGGTGTGGCCGCCGTGAGGATCTTGAAGATGTCGTCCTTCTCCGCGGGCTGGTCGTTGTACGTGGCCATGTAGATCGTCTGCTGCATCTGGTGCGTGGCCGGGTTCATGTATGCGTCGTACGTCTGCATGCGGTCCTTGGCGCTCACCTTCAGGTTCTCGAGCTCCTTGATCACCTTGATGTTGTTCGTCGATCCCGCACGCTCCACGGCCCGCAGCAGCTCGCGCGTCGCCATGTAGCCGTTGTAGTAGACGTTGCCCGGCACCTTGATCTGCACGCCCGGGTAGGCCTTCTGGTACTTCTCGACGAATTCCTTCACGCCCGGCAGGTCGAGGCGGTAGTACCAGTTGGTTCCGAACACGCCGAAGATGTCCTCGGGGCCGAGGCCGTACACATCCGGCCAATCCTGCTGGTTGTTGATGAAGGCGAAGCTCTTGTTGAGCTTCAACTGCACGACCTGCTTGCGAAGCGCCTTGATGTCGTCGCCGCCAACCGCCGCGGCCACCACGTTCGGCTTGATCTGCTGCAGCTTGAGGAGGTAGGCGCTGAAGTCGCGCGTGTTCTGCGGGATCAGCAGCTCCTCCACGATCTTGCCGCCGTTCGCCTCGACGATGGCACGCGTGGCCTTCGACGTGTTGTGGCCCCACACGTAGTCGTTGGTGAGCAGCACCCAGTTCTTGCCGTTCACCTTCATCGCGTTCTTCACGATGGCGTGGGCGAAGTTGGTGCCGTTGCCGTCCCAGACGAACTTGGTGCGGTGGCAGTCCTTGCCGGCTTCGGTGGGCGAGCTGGAGTTGGTGTTCAGGAACACGCAGCCGTACTTCTGCGCGACCTGCGAGATGGCGTTGGCCACGCCGGAGTGCAGGGCGCCCACGAGGAAGGCGCATTCGTTGCGCGTGATCATGCGCTCGGCGACGCGCGAGCCCGTGGCCGGCGTCGTCTCCGTGTCCATGTGCAGCGCTTCGATCGTGCGGCCCAGGACACCGCCCTTCTCGTTGAACTCCTTGATGGCCATCATCGCGCCGAGGCGCTCCTCGCCACCGGAGGCTCCGTACTGGCCGGAGGCGTCCATGGTGAGGCCGATCACGAGGGGCTTCTTCGTCGCGGCTTGCGCCCAGGCGCGGTTCACGGCCCAGGGGCCCATGAACGTGGTGGCGGATCCGGCGGCTATCGCTTGCAGCAGGCTTCTGCGGTGCTTGTTCATGGATGTGTCCTCCGTCTTGGTTTTAGAAAACTAGGGCGGGTTGAACCACGGAGGACACGGAGGACGCGGAGGAAAAGCAAAAGAGCGTCATGGGCAGTGATCGGGCAAACATCGCGGTCCACCCTGAATTGCCTTTGCTTTTCCTCCGTGTCCTCCGTGTCCTCCGTGGTTCCATTGCTTTTCTTTATTTCTTTTTCACGATCTGGAGCGAGTTCAGCTTTTCCTGGGCTTCGATCATCGAGGGAACCATCTTGTCGCCAAGGCCCAGCGCCACGGCGAGCTCGAACGATTGGTGCACCGCCTCGCCCACGAACGAGGCGATGGGCAGGCTCTCCGCGAGGTGCGTGTAGTAGCGCATGTCCTTCGCGCCGTTCACGATCGCGAACTTCATCTTGGTGAGGTCGCCTTCGACCGCGCCGCCGGCCATCATCTGGAAGATGGGCGAGTTGAGCGCGCCCATCGAGACCACCTTGAAGAGCATGTCGGTCTTCACCCCCGCCTTGGCGGCGACGGCGAAGGCTTCGGCGATCGAGGCCACGATCGTCATCGCCATGAAGTTGTTGATGAGCTTCAGCGTGTGGCCGGCGCCCGGGGGGCCGACGTGGAAGATGTTCTCGCAGAACGCGGCGAGCACCGGCTTCACCTTCGCGAAGTCGTCGTCGGAGGCGCCCACCATTGTGTTGAGGCGGCCTTCCTCGGCTTCCTTCGGCGTGCGGGCGAGCGGGCAGTCGACGAGCGTCGCACCCTTGGCTTTCAACGCCTCGCGCAGCTCCGCCGTGGAGCCGGGTTCCGCGGTGGAGGTCTCGATCACGACGAGGCCCTTCTTCGCGGCCGAGAGCACGCCCTCGGGGCCGAGGATCACGTCTTCCACTTGAGGGGAGCCGGTGACGCAGATGATCACGAAGTCGGAATTCGCGGCCACCTCGGCGTGCGTCTTCGCTTCCTTGGCGCCCGAGGCGAGCAGGTCCGCGGCCTTCTCGCGGTTCTTGTTGACCTTGAGCGTGACGGGGAAGCCCTTGGCGAGCAGGTTCTTCACCATGCCGTGGCCCATCATGCCGACGCCTATGAATCCGATGCGGGGATTGCTCATGCGATTTTCTCCTTGCCGGCCGGGGCTCGTGCAACGGCTGCTGCCGCTGCCTCCCAGCTCGCGATGATGTCTTCGTAGCGGTGCGCCACGTCTTCGATGACCTGCTCGTCGTTCCAGCGCCCGGCGAACCAGTGCTCGGCCGCCGGCGCGAAGATGGATCGGCCCACGGCGAAGCCGCGGACCCACGGGCTCTTCACCGCGGCGGCGAAGCTCTCGCCCAGGTGCTGCGCCGAGGCTTCCATGCCGAGCACCAGGATGCCGCGGCACAGGGGATCGTTTTTCGAGATGAGCTTGTCGACGGCTTTCCAGTCGGCGCCGTCGACGCTGGGCGGAAGCTTCCACCAGTCCGGACGGATGCCGGCTGCATAGATCGCCTCCAGCGCTCGCGCCACCGGATGCTTGCTCGCGGGCACGCGCGTGGGCGGAATGATCTCGAGCAGCAACTCGCGCCCCGTTTCCGCGCAGGCGCGTGCAGCGACGCGCATCTGCTCCATCTGGAGATCGCACAATTCCTGCGGATCGTCCGGGTGATAGAACACCAGGCACTTCACGACGTGTTCGGCAGGCCAGGTGCGCAATTGAAGGCCCAGCGAGCCGCCCGCTTCGAAGGCGAGCGGGATGGATCCCGGCAGCTCCACCGGCCGCGCGACCCAATGGCCCGCGGCGGTGAGGCGCGGCAGGATCGCTTCGCAATAGCGGTCGTCGACGATCACGCCGCCGCCGGGATGGCGCGAGGCGCAGCGCAGGAACGCATCGCACACCAGCGCCTTGAAGGCCGCGATGCGATCTCCGGGCGCGCCATCCGTCCCGGCGATCGTCTCGAGCTGCGAGCGGTGGTCGAACGCGAGGATGTAGAGCGGCGTATGGAGCGGCCGGCGCACGCTGGCACGGTGCACGTGCTCCAGGTCGGCATCATCGCGAAGCCTCGGCGTGCTCGAGCCCTTGGTGAGGAAATGATGCAGCTCGATTTCCGTGGGCATCGCCGGCGCGCATCCGTGGCGCGACACGACGATCGCCCCGCAGGCGTTGGCGTAGCGGCAACACGTTTCCAGCGGCTCATCGCGCAGCCAGCCGCGGAGGAACCCCGCCATGAAGGCATCGCCCGCGCCGAGGACGTTGAACACCTCGATGCGGAAGCCGGGCACCACCAGGCCTTGTTCGACGGCCTGAGGGATCGCGCCCTCGAAGCACACGCAGCCGTGCGGGCCGCGCTTCAGCACGAGGAGCGCCTGGGTGTGGCTGCGGACGTTGCGCAGCGCCGTGAGCACGTCCCCGCTCCCACCCGCCACGCAGAATTCTTCCTCGGTGCCGACCACGAGGGTGCACGCGGGCAGCAGGCCCGTGATGCGCTCCGTGGCGGCCGCACTGGCCGCCGCGCGTTCGGCGCCGCCGGCGTGGCCGACGATGCCCCACAGCACCGGGCGATAGTCGATGTCGAGGATCACGCGGCCGCCCGACTCGCGGGCCGCATGCACCGTGCGCTCCACCGCGGCGTGCGTGGACGGCGTCGAGAGGTGCGTGCCCGAGATCAGCACCGCGCCGCAGCGGCGGATGAAGGCCGGATCGATGTCCGCCTCCACGAGCCCCATGTCGGCGCAGTTGTCGCGATAGAAAAGGTGCGGGAAGTCGTCGCGGTCGCGGATGGCGAGGAACACGAGCGCGGTGAGGCGCTTGGGATCGGTCGCGACCTGCGAGACATCGACGCCTTCACGTTCCAGGGCCGCCCGGACGAAGCGTCCGTTCTGTTCGTCGCCCACGCGCGTGAGCATCGCGGGCCGCAATCCCAGCCGTGCGGTACCCACCGCGGTGTTCGCGGGCGAGCCGCCGACGTAGCGCGCGAAGGTCGAGAGGCCCTCGAGGCTGGTGCCGATCTGCTCGCCGTAGAGATCCACCGCCGCGCGGCCGAGGCAGGCGAGGTCGAACTCGCGGGCGGTGCCGCTCATTTGCCGCGCCTCGCGGGACGCTTCGCCTTGGCGCGCGTCGTTCCCGTGAGGTGGTGGCCCACGCTCACCACCAGCGCCTGCGCGAGGCAGATGGGCTCGACCAGCGAGCGGAACGGGCGGTCGCTGTCGTCGCCGAGATCGAAGGCCACGGTGGCGCTGCGTGCGAGCGGGCTCACGGCGCTGTCGGTGATCACCACTACGGGCACACCTCGGCGGTGTGCGTCGGCGGTGAGCTCGAGGACTTCGGGCGTGTAGTTGCGGAAGCTCACGGCGATCAGCGCATCTTCATCGCGAATCGCATGGACCTGCTCGCGAAGCATGCCGCCCACGCCGTCCAGCAGCGAGACGGGGAGCTCGAGCTGGCCCAGTGCATAAGAAAGGTAGCAGGCCACCGGAAAGGCACGGCGCTGCGCGAGAACGTGCGTGCAGCGCGCGCGGGAGATGATCGCCACCGCGTCGTCGAGGCGCTCGGCCGTCACGTGCTCTTCCAGGTGGGTGAGGTGCGCGATGGAGTCGGAAACGAAATCGTGCAGCACCGCCTTGGGCCGCGAGAGGTTCGGCTCGGCGCGGCGCATGGTGGCGATGCGCTCGCGGTAGCTGGAGCTTCGCTGCACCAGCTGCTCGCGGAAGATGCGCTGCATCTCCGAGTAGCCGCCGTAGCCCAGCGTCTGCGCGAAACGCACCATCGCGGAAGGTTGCACCTCGCATTTGCCCGCGGCCTCGGCGACCGTGTCCAGCGCGACATCGTGCGGGCGCTCGAGCGCGAACCTCGCGATGGCCTGCAGCTGGCGGGACAACGTGGGGAAACGCCGGCCGATCTCGGCACGGATCTCTTCGTAGTTCGCGGCGGGGTGGCTCATGTCGAGGATATTAGAACAAACGTTCTTGCTTATTGCAACTTTGGAACGTATATTTAATTCGTGAACGCGAACCTCCCCCGCGCCGCGGCATTCCCGGTGCCATTGCTCATCACGATCGCCGTGCTCGCCACCGCACCGCTCTGGATCGTGAAGGTCGGCCTCTATCCTTATATCGCCCTCGAAGTGATGATCTGGATGATCTTCGCGCTGGGCTATAACCTCCTGCTCGGCCACGCGGGCCTGCCCTCGTTCGGGCACGGCGCTTTCTTTGGTCTCGGCGCGTACGCGTGCGGTCTCGCGCAAGTGAAGCTCGGGGCTCCGCTCTTCGCCGCGCTCGCCGCGGGTATCGGCGCCGCGGTGCTCGCCGGTGCGCTGGTGGCCGCGTGCATCTCGCATCGCCGCGGCATCTACTACGCGCTGCTCACCATCGCGTTCGGCCAGGTGTTCTGGTTCATCGCGAACAAGTGGCACAGCGTCACGGGCGGCGAGGACGGCCTGCTCAACATCCAGCGCCCGCCGCTCGACCTCGGCTTCGCGAGCTGGTCGCTCAAGTCCAACGAATCGCTGCACTACGTGGTGCTCGCCGCGCTGGTTCTGGTCACGCTCTTCCTCTGGCGCCTGGTGCACTCACCGTACGGGCGCATCCTCGGCGCGGTGAAGCAGAACGAGGCGCGGGCCGCGTTCTCGGGCTACAACACGTGGCTCTATAAATGGAGTGCATTCACGATCTCGTGCGCGGTGGCCGGCCTTGCCGGTTCGTTCTTCGCGCTCGCGCAGCAATCGGCCTATCCCAACGTGATGAGCCTGCACAACTCCGGCTTCGTGGTGATGATGGTGCTGGTGGGCGGCGGACTCGTGAGCTTCTGGGGCCCGCTGATCGGGGCGGCGTTCTTTTTGCTGACGCGCGACCTGCTCGGCGCCTACACCGAGGCGTGGCTCCTCTGGTATGGCCTGGTCTTCATGGCGGTGGTGATCTTCAAGCCCGAAGGCATCGCGGGCCTGTGGATCGCGGGCCTGCAGCGCCGGCGGGCTGCCGCGGCGGCGCGATGAGTGCGTTCTTCGCGGCGAGCGGCCTCGCCAAGCGCTTCGGCGACCGTCTCGTCCTCCAGGACGTGAGCTTCGAGCTCGCCGAGGGCGAGATCCACGGCATCATCGGCCCGAACGGCGCGGGCAAGACCACGTGCTTCCACGTGCTCACCGGCAAGCACAAGCCCGATGCGGGGCGAGTCACGTTCCGCGGACGCGACATCACCGGCATGGAGCCGCGCAACATCGCGCGCCTGGGCATCGCGCGCTCCTTCCAGCTCATGAACCTCTTCGACGAATACAGCGCGCTCGAGAATGCAGCCATCGCCACGAGGGAGCTTCGCGCGCGCGGTTTCGATGCGCTGCGCGGTGCGGCCGGAGCGCGCGCCGCCATCGACCGGGCGGCGGCGGCGCTGGCGGATGTCGGACTTGCGGGGAAAGAAGACGTCCGCGCCAAGAGCCTCTCGTACGGCGACCGTCGCGCGCTCGAAATCGCCGTGGCACTCGCCTCCGATCCGCAGATGCTGTTCCTGGACGAGCCCACGGCGGGCCTCGGTGCCGAGGGCCTCGAGCGCCTCACCGCGCTGGTGAATCGCCTTCGCGGCCGCGTCACCATGCTCGTGATCGAGCACGACATGCGCTTCCTCTTCGGCCTGGCCGACTACATCTCGGTCGTTCACTGGGGGCAGGTGATCGCCCGCGGCACGCCGCACGAGCTGCGCGCCAACCCGTGGGTGCAGCGCTCGGGAATCGGCGCGTGATGCTGGCGATCGAGGGCATCGATACGTATTACGGCGAGTCGCAGGCACTCTTCGGCCTGTCGCTCGAAGTCGGCGCCGGCGAGGTCGTCGCATTGCTGGGCGCCAACGGAGCCGGCAAGACGACCACGCTTCGCTCCATCCTCGGCCTCACGCGGCCCCGCCGCGGCCGCGTGTCGTTCGACGGGCGCGACGTCACGCGCGAGCCCACGCACCAGATCGCGCGCGCCGGCGTGGGTTGGGTTCCGGATGACCGCCGCGTGTTCCCCGCACTCTCCGTCGCGCGCAACCTCGCGATCTCCGTGAAGCAGACGCGCTTCCGCTCGTGGAGCCTGAAGGAATGCTTCGAGGTCTTCTCGGCGCTCGAGCACCTGATGGCGCGCGACTGCGAGAACCTCTCGGGCGGCGAGATGCAGATGGTGGCGATCGCCCGCATGTTGATGGGCGGCCCGGGCCTCGTGCTGCTCGACGAACCGAGCCAGGGCCTGGCGCCCAGGATCGTGCAGCAAGTCATGGCCACGGTGAAGCGCCTGCGCTCCGAGGGCGCGGGCGTGCTCCTGGTCGAGCAGAACCTCGACACCGCGATCGAAGTCGCCGACCGGGCCTACGTGCTCGACCGCGGCTCGATCGTCTTCGCGGGAACGGCCGCGCAACTGAAGGGCGACGAGGCGCTTCGCCGCCGCCTGCTCGGAGCCTAGCGATGCTCTCGGTCGAGAAGCTGGAGAAGGTCTACACGCGCGGGCGATTCGATCGCACGCCCACGTTCACCCTGCAGGCCGATTTCAACGTTCCGGGGCCCGCGATCGTCGGCGTGATGGGGCCGAACGGCTCGGGCAAGACCACGCTCTTCGAGTTGATCACCGGCAACAACAGCCCCACGTCGGGCCGCGTCGTCTGCGCCGGCCAGGACATCCACCAGGTGCGCTGCGACGAGCGCGCGCGCATTGCGATGCACTACCACCAGTCCTACCAGGTGCGCTCGTTCCGCGACCGCCGCCCGTCGTTCATGCTCGAGAAGGCGCGCAGCACGTCGCCCTTCGTGCACCTCTTCGACGAGCCGCAGTTCAGCATCCAGGACGGCTATGTCGGTTTCATGCTCGATTTCTTCCGGCGGCTGCGCTCGGAAGGCAAGGTCGTGTTTGTCTGCCTGCATCCGAACGAAGCCTTCCAGGTCGAGCTGATGCAGGAGATCTGCGAGCGCTTCATCTTCGTGAACAAGGGGCGCATCACGGAAGCCGCATCGCTGCCGGAATTGGGCACGCACGCGCCTTTCCGCGAGTACCTGGGCTCTCTCGCGGGCGCGATCGCGACATAAAGAGTGCGCAGGCCCATTGCTTTTCACGATGCGATCCACGCATCGAAAAATTCGCACGACTGTTACAACTTTTCATCTTGCGCGAAGCTTGCAGCGGGGCGTAGAGTCCGGGAATAGAACAAACGTTCGCAGTAGACGAGCGAATAGAACAAACATTCCTGGAGGAGTGACGACCATGGCTAAGCTCGAACGCGCTTGCGCGCTGCTGTCCGCTGTTCTCGCGATGTTGATTCTCCCTGCCCACGCGCAGGTGCACACGAGTCCCAACGACGGCCCGGGCCTCGGCAACCTCACGTACACGCCCGCGGAGCTCTTCACGACGCTCTCGCGCATCGCGGCGCCGCCGACCACGCCGCGGCAGGGTCCCGGCAACGTCGACATGGTGAACGGCTACCTGATGGTGCTCACCGAATCCGACGGCGGCGGCACCGCGAACAGCGCGGCCATCGAGTTCTGGAACGTGGGCAACCCGCGGCTTCCGTTCCGCGTGGTGCGTCACAACAACGCCGAGACCTTCGGCAACCGCGAGAACCACGGCTTCGGCCTCTCCTCGAGCTATCCCGGCGACTACCTCGTCGTGCAGGGCCACAACGGCCTGCTCTTCTGGGACGTGACCGATCCGCTCAACGTCCGGCTGCTGAAGTACCTGGCACTTCCGGGCATCGCCGCGGGCGACTACTCGGGCGCGTGGTGGAGCTTCTGGCAGGCGCCGTACGTCTACGTCGCGGGCCAGGGCAGCGGCCTCTACGTCGTCGACGCGACCGATCCCTCGAACCCGGTGCTGGTGCGCCGGATGCTCACGAGCGAAATCGGCGGCTTCAACATCGGCATCGCGCAGGCGATCGGCAACCTGCTCGTGGTCGCCGGCTCGCAGAGCAACGGCCACCGCCAGGCGACGCTCGACATCAGCGACCCGGTGAACCCGCGCGTGCTGAACGTCTACAACCACGGCAACACCAAGCGCGGCTACAGCATGATGGTCGCCGGCGGCAAGGTGTACACCTCGGGCGGCGACGGCGGCCTGGTGCAGATGCATTCGTACAACCTCACGCACGACGGCGTCATCACGCCGCATCAAAGCGCGGGTCCTCTTCCGGGCACCGGCAACTTCGAGAACGGCGGCTACGCGAGCATCCAGTCGGGCTACGTGTTCTCGGGCTTCTCCAACCGCGCGGCGAAATTCAAGATCGATCCGGTGATGACGGCCGTGGGCCAGGCCGCCTCCGGCAACGCGGGCGACGACGAAGACTTCGCTGTCGCGCTCGGCAACGTGATGTTCGTCGGCGACGACCACGGCACGGGCTCGACGATCGTCGCGCACCAGGCCGAGCCGGACACGATCGCCCCGTGGATCGAATGGGTCCACCCGGCCGACGAATCGGTGAACCAGGCCGTGACGTCGCGCGTCGGTGTCTCCGTCTCCGAGATCTTCGACCTGGATTCCGCCAACGCGGCGACGTTCATCGTGCGTCCCGTCGGCGGCTCCGCGATCTCCGGCAAGTACAGCAAGCAGCACCACCTGCTGAACTTCTCGCCCGACCAGCCGCTGCTCGCCAACACCACGTACGAAGTGATCGTCGAAGGGCTGCGCGACTACGGCGGCAACGTGGGCGGGCGCTTCACGAGCACCTTCAAGACCGGCGCGCAGCTCGCCGTGACGGGCCTCACGTATGCGGGCGGCACCACCGCGCCGCTGGGCTCCGTCGGCCGCTTCACCAACGGCGTGCCGCTCTACAGCGACCGCATCCTCACCGGCACGCAGTACTTCGTGCGCACGCCGTACACGCCGTCGTTCGAGGGACGGACCTACATCCTCACGCGCAACGACGACAAGCAGGGCACGGCGATCGACTCCCTGCGCTTCGACCTCCACTACGACGCGATGGTCTACGTGCTGCTGGATCCGCGCGTGCCCGTGCCGTCCTGGCTCTCGTCGTGGACCGCCACGGGCGAGGTCGTCACCACGAGCGACGCGACGAGCCCCACCCGTGTCGTGTACTCGAAGGCCTTTCCGATCGGCCCGGTGGTGCTCGGCGGCAACGAGTCGCCGACGGCCAACGCGAGCATGTACAACGTGGTCGTGATCCCGGTCGCCGAATCGCCGCCGGATTGCACGCTGGACGCGCCCGGCCCGATCACGGTCGGCTCGGCCGGCAGCTTCTCGGCCACGGGCACCGGCGGCAGCGTGCGCTACTCGTGGGACTTCGGCGACGGATCGCCGCACACGGCGCTCTCGCCGACGCCCGGCGCCACGCATGCGTACTCGCAGCCGGGCCGCTACTCGGTCGTGCTGAACGTCTCGAACAACGCCGGCAACGGAAGCTGCACGGTGACGCAGGTGGTGCACTACCCGCTCACCTCGCTGCCCTCGAAAGCTTCGAGCACGATCGCGTACGGCAACGGCATCGTCTACGCCGTGAACGCGGACAACGACTCGGTGACCGCGGTCGACGCGGCAACACTGCTCGCCCGCTGGGAAGTCGTGGTCGGAACGCATCCGCGCACGGTCGCCCTCGCCCCCAACGGCGACGTGTGGGTCGTGAACCAGGACGACGCGTCGATCTCGGTGCTCCATCCGGTCACCGGCGCGGGCCTCGGCACGCACCTGCTGCCGCGCGGCACGCAGCCCTACGGCATCGTGTTCTCCGGCGACAAGGCGTATGTCACGCTGCACGCCACCGGTGAGCTCGCTCGCCTCGGCATGAATGGCGTGATCGAAGCACGGGTCGCGGTCGGACCGAAGCCGCGTGGCATCGCGATCTCCGGCGACGGCACCCGCATCCTGGTCTCGCAGTTCGTCTCGAAGGGGACGACCGGCAAGGTGCGCGAGGTGAATGGCGCCACGTTCGAGATGGTCCGCACGTTCGAGCTCGCATTCGACCCCGAGGAGGATTCGTCGGTCGCCGGCCGCGGTGCCCCGAACTACCTCACGAGCCTCACCATCAGTCCGGACGGCCGCAGCGTCGCCGTGCCCTCGAAGAAGGACAACCTCGCGCGCGGCCAGATCCGCGACGGGCAGGACCTCACGTTCGAGACGATGGTGCGGGCGATCGTGTCCGAGATCGACCTCGTGGCCAACGCCGAGAACCTGGTGGCGCGGATCGATATCAACGATCGAGCGATGCCGCAGGCGGCGATCTACAGTCCGTTCGGCGACGTGCTGCTCGTCTCCACGCAGGGCACGAACACGGTCGAGTTCTTCGACGCGCACAGCGGCAACACGCTGGGCAACGCGCAGACCGGCCGCGCCCCGCAGGGCATGGTGTTCAGCCCGGATGCGAGCCGCCTCTTCGTCCACAACTTCATGGGACGCTCGGTCTCGGTGTTCGACTCGGCCGACCTGGTGGCAGGCCGCGCCAACGCGACCCCGCTGCTGGCCGAGATCGCGACGATCACCGTCGAGAAGCTGCCGCCCGAGATCGTGCAGGGCAAGCGGATCTTCTACAACGCCGCCGACACCCGCATGAGCCGTGACCAGTACATCTCGTGCGCGAGCTGCCACCTGGACGGCGGCAGCGATGAACAGGTGTGGGACTTCCGCCAGGTGGGCGAGGGCTTCCGCAACACCATCAACCTCATCGGCAAGGCGGGCATGAAGCACGGCCGCGTCCACTGGACGGCGAACTTCGACGAGATCCAGGACTTCGAGAACGACATCCGGCACTTCGCCGGCGGCACGGGCTTCCTCTCCGACACGGTGTTCGCCGCCACGGCGAGCCCGCTCGGCGCCCCGAAGTCGGGCTACAGCGCGGACCTCGATGCGCTCGCGGCCTACGTCACGTCGCTCGACAAGTTCCCGCCGAGCCCGTATCGCCATGCCGATGCCGCGAACGGGGGCTCGTCGCCTTCCGACGTGGAGCTGGGCCGGCGTACTTTCGTGAGGAGCTGCATGTCGTGCCACGCGGGCGACAACTTCACGGACGGCAAGCGCTGGGATGTCGGCACGATCAAGCCGACCTCGGGAGTGGGCCAGGGCGTGCCGCTCGCGAACGTGGGCTTCCGCACGCCGTCGTTGCGCAACGTGTGGGCGACGAGCCCGTACCTGCATGACGGCTCCGCGGCGACGGTCGCCGACGTGTTGCAGAACACCGTGCACGTCGGAGCGCTCACCGCTTCGGAGAAGGTCGGCCTGCAGGCTTACCTGTCGCGCCTCGACGCGGCGGAGCCGGCACCGGCCTCCTGCCCGACCAGCACCGCCACGGGCAGCAACTACAACGTGATGGCGTTCGGTTCGGCGAGCCTGGTGAACGGCGAGTCGCACGGCTCGGTCGGCGTGGGCGGATCGGCGAGCCTCTCGTCGTACTCGATCGCAAGCCGCGTCACCGGCGTCACGGCCCGCCTCATCACCGGCGGCAGCGCATCGTGGAACAACGGCAGCGTGGGCACCGGAGGCTCGGGCGTGATCCGGGTCGCGGGTGCGGCCGCCATCGGCCAGAGTGTGGGCCGCAGCAGCCTGCAGTCGGGTGTGAGCGTCGAGAACTGGAATGCCCTGCGCGCGCAGCAGAACGCGCTCTCGGACCGCCTCGCGGCGATGCCGGGCACGCCGGGCGTGATGGGGAGCGGCAACTCGCTCACCTGCACGGGCACGAACGCGACGTGGAACGTCTGCACGGTGAGCGCGACGCAGCTCTCGCAAGCGCAGACGCTGAACCTCAATTACCCGGCCACCTCGAGCGTGCTGGTGAACGTGACGGGTGGAGCGGCCACGGTGCGCAACGGCCAGATGACGTGGAACGGGCAGCCGCTGCAGGGCAACGCCGCGGCCTCGCAGGTGATCGTCAACATGGCGCAGATGGGCGGCCTCGTGATCGAAGCCTGGGGCTGGGGCGGCACGCTCCTGGCACCGCGCGCGACGCTCACGCACCGCAACTCGGCCATCGACGGGCAGGTGATCGTCGGCACGCTGAGCGCCACCGCCAGCTACCGCTGCAGCATGTTCATGGGCACGTTGCCCCAATAGTCCCCGAGCGCCGGGGTCCTGGTCTCCCTGGGGGGATCCCGGCGCTTCTTTTCTTCCCGGGCACGCGCTCGCGTGCCTTTCGGTTTCGGCATTCGTCCATCCCTTTGCCGTCCACTATTGCCGCCCCTGCCGTCTGATCGTCCTACACCGCGCCCCCGGGCAGGCTGCGAGACTGGCCGCTTTCCAGCAGAATGACCGTACCGGCCCGATAGAGACCGGTTGGGAGAGCGAGCTTGAGGTCGGGAACCGCTGCCGTCGTTGCATGCGTCGTGATGTGCCTGGGCGTCGCCGCCCATGCCGCGACACCGGCCGTCAGCGCGGGCTACAAGCACGGCGTCGCACTGCACGCGGACGGAACCGTGCGAGCCTGGGGCGACGATTCCGGCGGCCAGCTCGGCCTCGGACGCACGCTGGCCGTCAGCACGCCGGCGCTCGTCACCAATCTCCAGGGGGTCGCCAAGGTCGCATCGGGCTATAGCCACGTGCTCGCGCTCATGAGCGACGGCACCGTTCGCGCCTGGGGCGTGAACACGCTCGGCCAGCTGGGCGACGGCACGACGACCAACCGTTCGTCCCCCGGGCCCGTGCCTGGCGTCACCGGTGTCACGGCGATCTCCGCGTCGTCGCATTCGATGGCGCTCGCCGCGGGCCGCATCTGGACGTGGGGCGAGAACTACCACGGCGAGATCGGCCGCGAAGGCGACAACATCGTGCCGGGGATGGTCACCGGCATTACCGATGCAACTTCGATCTCCGCGGGCGGTGGCCATTCGCTCGCGTTGCGCGGCGACGGCAGCGTCTGGGCGTGGGGCCGCAACGACAACGGGCAGCTCGGCGATGGGACCACCACCGATCGTCCCGCGCCGGTGCGCGTGAGCGGCTTGCCGGCGATCCAGGCGATCTCCGCGGGCGAGATCCACAGCGTCGCGCTGGGGACCAACGGGCTCGTCTACACGTGGGGCGGGAACAGCTTCGGTCAACTCGGCACGGGCGATGGTCCGGCCCGCCCCCTGCCGGCCGTGGTGCCCGGCGTGCCTTCCGCCACGGGCGTGGCCGCGGGCATCGGGCACACGCTCGTGATCCTCGGCGACGGCGGCGTCGGCGCCTGGGGCAGCGGCTTCTCGGGTGAGCTGGGCAACGGGCTCCAGAACCCCTCCGCGGTGCCCGTGCGCGTCTCGACCCTCACCAACGTCGTCGAGGTTTCCGCCGGCGTCTTCTATTCCGCCGCGCGCACGTCGGACGGCGGCGTGTGGACCTGGGGCGGCAACAATTTCGGCCAGCTCGGCAACGGCACGGTGCAACTCGGCAACGTTCCCGCGCGCGTGAACGGCCTGCCGCCGACGATCTCGCTCTCCGCGAACGGCTATCACACGTTCGCCGTCGGCAACGACGGGCGCGTGCGGGCGTGGGGTGCCAACGAGTTCGGCGAGCTGGGCGACGGCGTGAAGCCGCTGCGCTCTACGCCGGCCCTGGTTCCCAACGTGGCGGGCATCACGCGCATCGCGGCCGGCGCGCTGCATTCGCTCGCGCTCAAGTCCGACGGCACGGTGGTCGCCTGGGGCAACAACACGTTCGGCCAACTGGGCGACGGCGTGGACGACTCACGCTCGAGCGCCGGGCCGGTTCCGGCCTTTGCCGGCGTGAAGGACGTGGGCGCGGGCATCTTCAACTCGGTCGCGCTCAAGAACGACGGCACGGTCTGGTCGTGGGGCTACAACTTCCAGGGCGTGGGCGGCGTCGGCGACCAGGAAACGCGAAGGACTCCGGTGCAAGTCCCCGCGCTCTCGGGCATCGCGGACATCAGCGTCGGCCCGTCGCATACGCTGGCCCGCACATCCGACGGCCGCGTGTTCGCGTTCGGCGTGAATACCTCGGGCGAGCTGGGCTACGGCGTGGTGGGCGTGGTGCTCACGCCGGTCGGCGTGCTGAACCTGACCAGCGTGAAGGCCGTCGCTGCGGGCGACAACCATTCGCTCGCGCTTCGCACCGACGGCACCGTCTGGTCGTGGGGCGGCAATTACTCCGGGCAGCTCGGCGACGGCACCAACAACGACCGGAGCCTCCCCGCCGTCGTTCCGGGACTCTCGAACATCGTCGCGATCGGCGCGGGCAGCAGCAACTCGTTCGCGATCGCCGCCGACGGCACGGTGTGGGCGTGGGGTGCGAACTACGACGGACAGCTCGGCGATGGCTCGGGCTTCGAGCAGGTGAGCCCGGTCGTGGTCGAAGGACTGAAGGGCGTCTCGTCGATCTCGGGCGGCGGCAACGGCGGCCTCGCGCTCAAGCCCGAAGGCACCGTGTACGCGTGGGGCGGCAACGTGGACGGGCGGCTCGGCGACGGGACGTTCGTCTCGCGCGGCACGCCGGTGGTCGTCGTGCGCGAGGACGGAGCGGGCACGCTCGAGGCGAACAACTGGTTCCTGGATCTCAACCCCTCGGTGCCGAAGGCCGCGCCGACGCCGGTGCCGATCTTCCTCCTCGTCACCACCAGCGCCTCGGGCGCGGTGACGGCCAACGTGCAGTTCCGCGGCCAGGACATCGGCACGTCGAGCAACCTCTACGTGTTCGCCTCGGCGCCGCAGGACGTGGTGCTCGCGGCGAAGGACGGCAAGCCGCCGCTGGTTCTCGGCAAGGCCACGCGCCGCGACGGCCGCAAGGACACGGCTCTCAACTGCGTGCTCGCGCAGCTCACCGGCTCGGGCCAGCTGCAGGGCGTGTCGGCCTCGTCGCTGAACGCCTACGTGAGCACGGTGCTGAGCTCGCAGGGCGCGGCGGTCACCGTGATCAACGGCGTGTCGTCCGCGGTCATCGGCGGCGCGACGTTCTACGTGGGCTACGGCGCCTCGAGCACGTCGATGCTGAACCAGGGCACCAACCGCGGCGTCGTGAACGTGCCGGGGCCGAAGGAGTGCAAGCCGCAGGCGCCGCAGACCGGCTGGTGGTGGAACAAGGCCGAGGGCGGGCGCGGCTACTCGATCGAGGTGCAGGGCAACCACATCTTCTACGCCGCGTATCTCTACGACGACGCGGGCAGGGCGAACTGGTTCGTGGCGAACGGCAATACCTCGCTCGACGGCTCGCTCTACATGGGCGACCTCCTGAAAGTCACGGGCGGGCAGACGCTGGGCGGCGCGTTCCGTCCGTCCGGCCCCGCGCAAAGCGCTGGCCCGCTGCTGCTCGCGTTCACCGACGCCGCATCGGGCACGATGGTGTGGCCCGGCGGATCGGTCGCCATCGA